>JBDIAJ010000001.1:0-57374 GCA_039812345.1 Nostocoides sp.
CCCCTGTAGCTCAACTGGCAGAGCATTCGGCTGTTAACCGAAGGGTTGTTGGTTCGAGTCCAACCGGGGGAGCCACCACCCGCGCTCGGGGCGTTAGCTCAGTCGGTCAGAGCAGCGGACTCATAATCCGTCGGTCCAGGGTTCAAGCCCCTGACGCCCCACCGATGGACATGCTTGCCGCGAGGGTGGCGCCCAGTTCCCAGCAGGCCTCCACCTCGTCGGCGGTCGGCACTCCGGAGACGACCACATCGGGGCGGGTGCGAACCCAGCCGAGGCCGGTCGTGATCGTCTCGATGGCGCGTTGGGCGCCCTCGGGCCCCTCGTTGGCGTGGAGGTAGGCGGCATACGGCAGGCCGCGGGTCTCGGCCCGGACGGGGTAGTAGACGGTGTCGAAGAAGTGCTTCAAGGCGCCGGAGATGTAGCCGAGATTCGCGGGTGTGCCGAGGACGATCGCCCCGGCGCCGAGCACGTCGGCGGCCGTGGCGGCCAGCGCCGCCCGCAGGACGACCTCGACGCCCGTGATCCCCTCGGCCCGGGTGCCGGAGACGACGGCATCGAGCATCGCCTCGGTGGCCGGCGAGACCGTGTGGTGGACGATGAGCAGGCGGGGAGGGCGCGCCATACGGACGAATGTAGCCGGGCGAGGGCCGCCGACTCTCCTCCCTCCTTTGTCGCACGTTGCGATAAACAGGAGTACGCTCTGGCGCATGCGCACCTCCCCGGCGCTCCTGACGGACCGCTACGAGCTGTCGATGTATGCCGCGCTGCTCGCCGAGGGGAGCGTCGACGCCCCCGCGACCTTCGAGCTCTTCGCCCGGCGGCTGCCGGAGGGGCGGCGGTTCGGCATGGTCGCCGGGCTCGGGCGCTTCCTCGACCACCTCGCGCGGTTCCGGTTCGACGAGCCCACCCTGGCCTGGCTCACCGAGGCCGGCGTCGTCGACGCGACCACGGCGGCCCACCTCGCCCGCTGGCGCTTCGGCGGCGACATCGACGCCTACCCCGAGGGCGAGCTCTGGTATCCCAACTCGCCGATCGTCTCCGTCCGGGCACCGCTCGGCGAGGGCCTGCTCCTCGAGACCCTCGCCCTGTCGATCCTCAACCACGACAGCGCGATCGCGTCCGCGGCGGCCCGGATGGTGCTCGCCGCGCAGGGCCGTGGCCTCATCGAGATGGGCTCGCGCCGCACCCACGAGGACGCGGCGATCGCCACCGCTCGGGCGGCCTACCTCGCCGGCTTCACGACGACGTCCAATCTCGCGGCCGGCGCAGCATACGGCGTCCCCACGGCTGGCACGGTCGCGCACGCGTTCGTCCTCGCGCACGCGAGCGAGCGGGACGCCTTCGACGCCCAGATCCGCTCCCAGGGTGTCGCCACCACCCTCCTCGTCGACACCTACGACACGACGCGGGGCATCGCCACGGCGGTCGAGGTCGCCCGGACGTATGGCGCGACCGGGCCGGGTGCGATCCGGATCGACTCGGGCGACCTCCCGACCGCCGTCGCCGCGGCCCGCAGCCAACTCGACGACCTCGGTGCGACCGACACACGGATCGTCGTCACCTCCGATCTCGACGAATACCTCATCACCGAGCTCGCCCCCTCGGCCGTCGACGCCTATGGCGTCGGCACCCGCGTCGCCACCGGATCGGGCCACCCCACCGCCGGTTTCGTCTACAAGCTGGTCGAACTGGACGGGCGGCCGGTGGCCAAGCGCGCCTCCGGCAAGGGCAACGTCGGCGGCGCGAAGACCCCCTATCGCCACCCCGACGGACGCGAGGCGTTCCGGGTCGACGGGATCGTCCCCGACGGCGCCCGCGCCCTGCACGTCCCCGTCGTCCGCGGGGGAGTCGTCGTCCACACGCCGACCCTCACCGACATCCGGTCGTATGCCGCATCCGCCCTCGCCGCCCTGCCCGCACCCGCCCGGGCGCTCACCTCGGGCCCGCCCGCCACCACCGCCGAACTCGAAGGAGCCCCCGCATGACCCGCGCCCTGCTCGTCGTCGACGTCCAGCCCGACTTCTGCGAGGGCGGCGCCCTCGCCGTCACCGGCGGCAACGCCGTCGCCACCGCGATCGCCGACCACCTGGGCGCCGCGGCCTACGACCTCGTCGTGACCAGCCAGGACTGGCACCGCCCGAGCGGGGACAACGGCGGCCACTTCGCGACCGTCCCGGACTATCGCGACACCTGGCCCGCGCACTGCATCGCCGACACCCCAGGTGCGCGGCTGCATCCCGCGCTGGCCGCGGCGCTGGCGGCCGTCGACACCCCGATCGTCCACGTCCGCAAGGGACAGGGCGCGCCCGCCTACTCCGCCTTCGAGGGCGTCACCGACGACGGGGAGCCGCTCGCCGGCGTGCTCGAGCGGGCCGGTGTCCGGGACCTCGACGTCGTCGGGATCGCCACCGACCACTGCGTGCGGGCCTCGGCGCTGGACGGCATACGGCACGGTCTCGACACGACGATCCTCGCCGGGCTGCACGCCGGCGTCGCCGCCGACTCGACCGTGGCCGCGCTCGCGGACCTCCTCGACGCCGGTGTCACGGTCGGGCTGCCCCTCGCGCCCGTCGTGGAGGCCTCCGATGTCTGAGGAACCGAGGATGCCGTATGACGCCCGCGCCTACCCACCGGTCGCCGTCACCGTCGATCTGTGTGTCTTCACGATCCGCTCCGGCGCGCTCCAGGTCCTCCTCGTCGAGCGCGGGGAGGACCCGTATGCCGGGCTCTGGGCGCTGCCCGGGGGCTTCATCGAGCCCGACGAGGACGCCGCGCAGGCGGCGGAACGGGAACTGGCCGAGGAGACCGGCGTCCGCTCCGGCTTCCACGTCGAGCAGCTGGCGAGCTACTCCACCCCCGACCGCGATCCGCGGATGCGCGTGGTCTCGATCGCCCACGTCGCCTTCGCCCCGGATCTGCCCGAACCGGTCGCCGGGTCCGATGCGGCCACGGCCCGTTGGTGGGCCATCGCCGACCTGCCCCTCGACGGCAACGAGGCGCCGGCGCCGGAGCGCCTCGCCTTCGACCACGCGGCGATCCTCGGCGACGCCCTGGAACGGGTCCGGGCCAAGCTCGAGTACACCACCCTCGCGACGTCCTTCGTCACCGCCCCGTTCACGCTCGGCCAACTCCACCGCGTGTATGCCGCGGTCTGGGGGACCCCGCCCCATCGTGGGACCTTCATTCGCAAGGTCCTCTCGACACCGGGGTTCGTCGAACTCGCCGACGCGCCCTCGGCGCGGGCCACCGGCGTGGGTCGCCCCCCGACCGCGTTCTATGCCGCCGGACGGGCGACTCATCTGCACCCGGCGCTGCTGCGGGGCTGACCGGCGAACTCACAGCTTGATCCCAGTCTGTTTGCAGAATCGGCGAGCATTGTTGACCCATCGCACCCGCGGGACCGGGTGCGAACCCCACAAGGGGCGTCGCCATGGACTGCAACCCCTCCCTCAGCAGAGGCGACGCTCCCTCGCGATCGGGCCGGTACCCCCTCACCGGCCCGATCGCCCATTTCCGGGGTGGGTGCGCGGCGGGAGAGCGCGCTGGGGTCAGCGACAAGCCTGTGACGTCTGGTGTGGCCGGTGAGGCTGGTGTCGGTGAGCCCCATGGGGCACAATGGGCGCACGAACTCTCGTGAGTCCCGGTCTGCGCGGCGTTGGGGAAGACGTCCACCGCACACCAGGAGGATCGGGATGTCCGTCGGTAGCTCGCGTGCCACCACGCGCGGGGTCGTGTTCATACACTCGACCCCGGCTGCGCTGTGCCCGCACATCACCTGGGCCCTCGAAGCGGTTCTCGAACGCCGCCTGGCGATCGAGTGGACCGATCAGCCGGCCGCCCCCGGCCAGAAGCGCGGGGAGTTCTCCTGGGTTGCCCGACCCGGCACCGGCGCGAGCCTGACCAGCGCGCTTCGCCCGGTGACCGGAATACGGTTCGAGGTCACCGAGGAGCCGAGCCCCGGTTTGACCGGATCCCGCTGGTGCCACACCCCTCGGCTGGGGCTGCACCACGCGTGGATGGCACCCAATGGAGACGCCATGGTCGGGGAGGGCCAGCTCAAGGACGTCATGCAGGCCGCGCGGGACACGGGCGACGACATCGCCGACCTGCTCGACAACCTCCTCGGGGCCGCCTGGGACCACGAACTCGAGGTCTTCCGCTATGCGGGCGAGGGCGCGCCCGTCCGGTGGCTGCACAAGGTCGGGTGACGCCCGCGGTTCAGCGGCTGGTGATCAGTAGCTCTTGACGGCGAAGGCGACATTGTGGCCGCCGAAGCCGAAGGAGTTGTTGAGGGCGGCGATGTCGCCGGCGGGGAGGGTCCTGGCCTCCCCGTGGACGACGTCGAGGTCGATCTGCGGGTCGAGATTGTCGAGATTGATCGTCGCCGGCGCGATCCGGTGATGGACGGAGAGGATCGTCAGCACGCCCTCGAGCGCCCCGGCCGCGCCGAGCAGATGGCCGGTCATCGACTTGGTGGCGCTGATCGCCATACCGTCGGCATCCGCGCCGAAGGCGCGCCGGATGGCGTTGGCCTCGGCGACGTCTCCGACCGGGGTCGAGGTCGCGTGCGCGTTGACGTGGATGATGTCGCGGGGCGTGAGGCCGGCCCGCTGCACCGCCTCGACCATCGCCCGCGACGCTCCGGCGCCTTCGGGCTCGGGGGCGGCGATGTGATGGGAGTCGGCGCTCATCCCGAGACCGGCGAACTCGGCATAGATCCGTGCGCCGCGGGCCTTCGCGTGCTCCTCGGACTCGAGGACGATGACCGCCGCGCCCTCGCCCATGACGAATCCGTCGCGGGCGATGTCATAGGGCCGCGAGGCCCGGGTCGGGTCGTCGTTGCGCTTCGAAAGGGCCTGCATCGCGGCGAACCCGCCGATGCACAGCGGGTGCATCGCCCCCTCGGTGCCGCCGGCGACGACGACGTCGGCCCGGCCGCTGCGGATCATCTCGGCGGCGAAGCCCATGGACTCCGCGCCGGAGGCGCACGCCGACACGATCGTATGGGCGCCCGCGCGCGCCCCGAGGTCGAGGGAGACATTGCCGCTGGCCGAGTTGGGCATGAGCATGGGGACCGCGAGCGGGAAGATCCGGCGCGGACCCTTCTCGCGGAGGTTCTCCCACTGGTCGATCAACGTCCAGACGCCGCCGATGCCGGTGCCGATGACGACGCCGAGCCGCTCCGGCTCGACCTCGGGCTTTCCGGCGTCCGCCCAGGCCTCGCGGGAGGCGATGATCGCGTACTGGGCGTTGGGGTCGAGCCGGCGCACCTCGACCTTGGTGAGCACCTGATCGGCCGGGGTGTGCACGGGCGCGCCGATGGTGACGGGGAGATCATGGGCGGCCACCCAGTCATACGGCAGGGTCCGCACCCCGGAGGTCCCGGCGAGGATCGCCGCCCAGGTCGAGGCGACGTCGCCGCCGAGCGGCGTGGTCGCGCCGAGTCCGGTGACGACGATCTTGACGTCGGATCCAGCGGTCATGTGCGGGCACTCCTTGGATGAGCGAGTCGGCGGAACGTCACCTGACACAGTGTCGTCGACGCCGGCGCAGGTGTCCTGATGGGGCCGGGTCGAGGAAGCCCACGGGCGGGGCTCCCTCGACCCGACGATGCCGTATGGCGGGTCAGCCCTGGGCGTTCTGGATGAAGGTGACGGCGTCGCCGACGGTGGTGAGGTTCTTGACCTCGTCGTCGGGAATGCGGACGCCGAAGGCCTCCTCGGCGTTGACGACGATCGTCATCATCGACAGCGAGTCGATGTCGAGGTCGTCGGTGAAGGACTTGTCCATCTGGACGTCGGCGACGTCGAGACCGGTCTCCTCGTTGACGATGTTGGCGAGACCCTCGAGGATCTCCTGCTCGGTCTGAGCCATGTCGTTCTCCTTGGTTGTGGATCGGATGGGTTGGGAAGGGGATGCTGCGGCCCGTTTCACCCGTGGGCCACCGGGAACCTGTCAGGGCAGTTCGACGACCTGCGCGGCATAGACCAGGCCGGCCCCGAAACCGATCTGGAGGGCGAGCCCGCCGTGCGGCACCGCGCCCTCGCGCAACAGCCGTTCGGTCGCCAGGGGGATGGACGCCGCGGAGGTGTTGGCCGTCGTCGCGATGTCTCGGGCGACGACGATGTCCTTGGGGAGCTTGAGCTGCTTGATCATCGAGTCGATGATCCGCATGTTGGCCTGGTGCGGGATGAACGCGTCGAGGTCACCGGCCCGGACCCCCGCGGCCTCCATCGCGCGCTGCGCGACCGGGGCCATCCCCCAGACGGCCCAGCGGAAGACCTTGTGTCCCTCCATGGCGATGGTCGCGCCGTTGCCGGGTTCGGCGGCGATGACGTCGTTCCATGGCTCGCGTTGCCGGATCGTTGCCCAGCTGTCGCCCTCCGAGCCCCAGATCGTCGGGCCGATCCCGACCCGGTCGCTGCGCCCGACGACGGCGGCGCCGGCGCCGTCACCGAAGATGAAGGCGGTGCTGCGGTCGTGGGGGTCGGTGACGTCGGAGAGTTTCTCGACCCCGACGACGAGGACATTGGTGGCGCTGCCACCGCGGACCATGTCGGAGGCGAGGGCGATGCCGTGGCAGTAGCCGGCGCACGCGGCGGAGACGTCGAACGCCGCACAGCGCAGGTCGAACCGGTCGGCGAGCATGGGGGCGGCGGCCGGGGTGCGGAAGGCGTGGGTGACCGTCGCCATGATGACGGCGTCGATGTCGGTGCTCTCGAGCCCCGCCATCGCGATCGCGTCGGCCGCCGCGGGCTGGGCCATGTCGACGACGCTCTCGTCGGGCCGGGCGAAGCGGCGCTCGATGATGCCGGAGCGTTCCTGGATCCACTCGTCGGAGGAGTTGATGGCGTCGATGATCTCGGCGTTGGGGACGACCCGCTCCGGGCGATAGCCACCGACGCCGAGGATGCGCGAGCCGCTTGACCCGCTGGCTCCCTTGATCTTGCCGGTGCCCTTGGGGGAGAAGAGCTTCGGGCGCTTCATCGGCTTCCGCCTTCGGTGGTGGGGGTGTGCTCGCCGAGCATGCGGGTGGCGGCGTCGAGGTCGGCGGGCGTCTTGACCGCGAGGGTCTCGACGCCCTTCATCGCGCGCTTGGCGAGCCCGACGAGGGTCCCCGCCGGCGCGAGTTCGATCAGTCCGGTGACGCCGGCGTCGAGCATGGCCTGCATGCACAGATCCCACCGGACCGGGTTGGTCACCTGAGAGACGAGCCGGGCGAGGAGGTCGGCGCCTTCGGACAGCGCCGCGCCGTCCCGGTTGGAGAGCACCGGGACGGTGGCGGTGGCCGGGACGAGGGTGTCGGCGAGGGCGGCGAGGTCGGGGACGGCCGGCGCCATGTGGCTCGTGTGGAAGGCCCCGGCCACCTTGAGCGGAATGACCCGCGTCCGCGCCGGTGGTGCCGCGGCGAGCGCGGCGAGCTGCTCGAGCGTGCCGGCGGCGACGATCTGTCCCGCGCCGTTCATGTTCGCCGGGGTCAGGCCGAGGTCGGTGAGGGTCGAGACGACCTCGTCGGGGTCGCCGCCGAGCACCGCGCTCATCCCCGTCGGGGTCGCGGCGCTGGCGGCGGCCATGCCTCGGGCGCGGGTGGCGACGAATGAGACGGCGTCGGTTTCGGACAGGACTGCGGCGGCGGCGACGGCGGTGATCTCGCCCACCGAGTGACCGGCGAGGAGGCCGGGGCGTCCCGCATCGGGCGGGAGCGCGGCATACGTCAGGAGGCCGGCGGCGACGATCAACGGCTGCGCGACGGCGGTGTCCTTGATGGTGTCCTCGTCGGAGGTCGTTCCATGGGCGACGAGGTCGATACCGACCGCATCCGACATGGCGACGAGCCGGTCGCGCAGGCCGGGGAGGTCGAGCCAGGGGGTGAGGAAGCCGGGTGTCTGTGAGCCCTGTCCCGGGCAGACGATCACGAGCACGAGTCCACTGTCCCGCATTCGGCGTCGTCGTGGCGGGACCGAAGGTCATGCAATCTCGGGGTGAGATTTGGAGGAAAGCTACAACCGCTTGGCGAGTCGGGCATAGCGGATGGCGAGGTGGACGGTGTCCGCCTCGTGCGGATCGGTGAGGTCGTATCCGGTGAGGTGGGCGATCCGTCCGAGGCGATAACGAACGGTGTTGGCATGCACGAACAGGCGTCGCGCGGTCGCCTCGAGGGAGCGCCCGCCCTCGAGATAGGCGGCCGCCGTGTCGAGGAGGTGGCCCGCGGCGCTGTGCTCGAGCGGGCGCGCGATCCGGGAGATGAGGGCGTTGCGGGCGGGCAGATCCCCGAGCAGGGCCCGCTCGGCGAGCAGGTCCTGCGCCGACACCGGGCGCGGGGCGTCCGGCCACGCCGCCGCGGCCGCGTGCCCCGAGATCGCGGCCCGCGCCGAGCGCCCCGCGGCGAACAGGTGCGGCACGGTCGGACCGACGACGATCGGCCCGTCCCCGAACTCCGCCGACAAGCTCCCCGCGTCCCCGAGGGCGTCCTCGGTCTCGCCGAGCAGGCAGATCACCCGCCCGCCCTGGACCGCCGCGAGGATGTGCAG
Source organism: Nostocoides sp. (assembly GCA_039812345.1). Classification (GTDB taxonomy): domain Bacteria; phylum Actinomycetota; class Actinomycetes; order Actinomycetales; family Dermatophilaceae; genus Nostocoides_A. The sequence goes on from JBDIAJ010000001.1 coordinate 8,532, forward strand.
GCGCTGGCGGGCGGCGGCCCGGTGCAGCCGGTCGAGGATCTGGGCGGGCTCGATCGGACTGCCGGAGTGGCTCGGTGGGGGCGTGGCGGCGATGACGGCGACCCGCGTCGTGGCACCCCAGCCGAGGGCGGAGGCCCGAGACGTCATCGCGTCGTCGGCGTCTCCGCGCAGGATCGCATCGACGACGAGGGCCTCGAGGCGGGCGTCCCAGGCGCCCCGCTGCTCGGCGGCGCCGGCATAGATGTGCGCCGCCCGGAAGGCGACCTCCCGGCTGTAGCGCAGCATCGCCTCCCGCAACCTCGGCGCGGCCTCCTCGCCGACCAACGCGGCGCTGCGGTCCTCGACGACATCGACGACGGAGCGGATGAGATCGAGCGTCTGGCGCAGCGAGATCGACCTGGTCAGGTCCCGCGGGGCGACGTCGAACACCGTGCCCCCCGCGACCTCGGCCGGCATCTCCCGCCCCAGCCAGCCGACGAAGTTCTTGACGCCGGCGTCCGCGACGAGGGCGACGGAGGCGCGTTCCTGAGCGGTCAGCGCGGCATACCACTCGTGGCGGGCCTCGAGCTCGGCGAGGGCCGCGCGCGTCAGGTCGCCCGTATGCCGCGCGACCAGTTCCCGGTCGCGCACCGGGAGGTTGGGAGCCACCACGGGCCCCACCCTATTTGTGCGAGGGCGACAAAACTCCCGCGGCGCGGCATCCGCGCTGCTCAGGTGGGTCGTCAGTCGGTGCCGAACTCCATGGCGGCGGCGTCGAGGGCGTCGTCCTCGGCCTCGACCCCGGGGTTGGCCGCGATCTGACCGGCGCCACCCGGCTCCAACTGGCCGACGAGCTCGACGTGACCGACGCCCAGCTGGCCCTGGGCGGCATACAGCTCGAGCTTGGCGCGCGAGTCGGCGATGTCGAGATTGCGCATGGTCAGCTGCCCGATCCGGTCCACCGGGCCGAAGGCGGCGTCCTCGACGCGCTCCATCGACAGCTTGTCGGGGTGGTAGGAGAAGTTCTCGCCCCGGGTGTCGAGGATCGTGTAGTCGTCGCCGCGGCGCAGCCGCAGGGTCACCTGTCCGGTGATCGCGGAGGCGACCCAGCGCTGCAGCGACTCTCGCAACATCAGCGACTGCGGGTCGAGCCAGCGGCCCTCGTAGAGCAGGCGGCCGAGCCGTCGCCCCTCGGCGTGGTAGTTGGCGACGGTGTCCTCGTTGTGGACGGCGTTGAGCAGCCGCTCGTAGGCGATGTGCAGCAACGCCATGCCGGGGGCCTCGTAGATGCCGCGCGACTTCGCCTCGATGATCCGGTTCTCGATCTGGTCGGACATCCCGAGCCCATGCCGGCCGCCGATGGTGTTGGCCTCGCGGACCAGCGCGACCGGGTCGAGACTGCGGCCGTCGATCGCCACCGGGCGCCCCTGGACGAAGCCGACGGTGACGTCCTCGGACGCGATCGCGACGGTCGGATCCCAGAAGCGGACGCCCATGATCGGGTCCACCGTCTCCAGCGAGACGTCGAGGTGTTCGAGGGTCTTGGCCTCGTGGGTCGCGCCCCAGATGTTGGCGTCGGTCGAGTAAGCCTTCTCCTGGCTGTCGCGGTAGGGCAGCCCCCGCTCGGTCAGCCACGCGCTCATCTCATGCCGGCCGCCGAGTTCGCCGACGAAGTCGGCGTCGAGCCACGGCTTGTAGATCCGCAGGGCCGGGTTGGCGAGCAGGCCGTAGCGATAGAACCGCTCGATGTCGTTGCCCTTGAAGGTGCTGCCGTCGCCCCAGATCGCGACGTCGTCGGCGTGCATCGCCCGCACCAGGAGGGTCCCGGTCACGGCTCGACCGATCGGGGTGGTGTTGAAGTAGGCCTTCCCGCCGGAGCGGATGTGGAAGGCCCCGCAGGCGATCGCCGACAGCCCCTCCTCGACCAGCGCTCCGGTGCAGTCGACGAGGCGGGAGATCTCGGCGCCGTACTGGCCGGCCCGCCCCGGCACGGTCTCGATCTCGGGCTCGTCGTACTGGCCGAGGTCGGCGGTGTAGGTGCACGGGATGGCGCCCTTCTCGCGCATCCACGCGACGGCCACCGAGGTGTCGAGGCCACCGGAGAAGGCGATGCCGACGCGCTCGCCGACGGGCAGGGAGGTCAGAACCTTGGACACGGCCCCAAGGATATGGACCGTCCCGTATGCCGTGTGCTCCCGTCCACGGGTAACGTGGCGAGCGATGTCGCGACGTGAGGGGGAGCGATGGGGCCGTGGGTCGTCCTGGGCGTGATGCTCGCCGTGCTCGTCCTCGCCTTCGCCGTCGACGCCCACCGCCGATGGAGTTGGCGGCTGATCGCGCCCCCTCGCGACGGTGACCGACTCGACGATCCCGGCCACCAGCAACTCGAGGACCGGCAGCTCTATCAGGACATCGGCCACACCATGCCCGAGTTGCTCGGCTGGGTGCACCGCGAGCGCAACCCGATCCAGGCCCGGCGACCGCGCGGCTGACCGGCCGAACTACGCTCGGGGGATGAGCACGCGGCCGCAGATCGTCGCCCATCGCGGCGCCAGCGGATACCTCCCCGAGCACACCCTCGCGGCATACGAGCTCGGGATCCGGCAGGGGGCGGACGCCTTCGAGATCGACGTCGTGATGACCCGTGACGGGCATCTCGTCGCGCGGCACGAGAGCAATGTCGCCCAGTCGACGGACGTCGGCCGGCATCCGGAGTTCGCCGATCGCCGCACCGCCCGGACCGTCGGGGACCACCCGCAGCACGGATGGTTCACCGAGGACTTCACCCTCGACGAGATCGCCACCCTGCGCGCCGTCGAGCCCCTGCCCGGGATCCGTTCGACGGCCCACGACGGGGTGTATGCCGTGCCGGCCCTCCCCGAGATCCTCACCCTCCGCTCCCGCCTGGCCACCGACCTGGGCCGGGACGTCGGCCTGCGGCTCGAGGTCAAGTCGCCGGAGTATTTCACCGAGGCCGGGCTGCCGATGGAGGAGCCGTTGATCGACGCCCTCGGCGCCGCGCACGCCCTCGGCGCGGACTCACCGATCGAGATCATGTCCTTCGACTACGGCTTCCTGGTCCGCCTCCGCGGCCTCGGCGTGGCCAACCCGCTCGTCTTCCTCGTCGAGGAGAATCTCGCCGCCCGCGTCCCCGGTCACCCCGAGTGGACGTATGCCGATGCCGTCACCCCCGCGGGCCTGGCCGAGGTCGCCCGCCACGTCGAGGCCCTCGGCCCCGGCCGGGCCGTTCTGTTTCCCGGGGCTCCGGACGGCCGGCTCGGGGACCCGAGCGCGGTGTTCGCCGACGCGCACGCCGCAGGGCTGCGCCTCGACTGCTGGACCTTCCGCGCCGAGAACCTGTTCCTGCCCACCGAGTTCCGCGTCGGCGAGGACCCGGCTGGGCTCGGTGACCTGGCCGGGCTGGCCGCGGCGCATGTCGCGGCCGGCCTCGACACCGTCATCACCGACCACCCGGACCGGGTCCGGCCCTCCTGAGCGCGGTCGCCGTCAGGCGTCCCCGCCCGCGTTGCCCGACGCACCGGCGGTGACGTCGAGGAGGCGGTACTTCTCCGCGGCCCGCCCCGGGATCGAGGCGTCGATCTCCCCCCGTGCGGCCAGCGCCTGCAGCGTCCGCACGACGACCGACGGGCCGTCGATGTGGAAGAAGCGACGCGCGGCCTGGCGAGTGTCGGAGAAGCCGAAGCCGTCGGCGCCGAGGGAGTGGTAGTCCCCGGGCACCCACTGGGCGATCTGGTCCTGGACGGCCCGCATGTAGTCGGAGACGGCGACGACGGGGCCGGGGCGGTCGCGCAGCATACGGGTGACGAACGGGTCCTCGACCTCGACCTCCGGGTGGAGGAAGCGGGACTCATCGACCCGCATCGCCTCGCGGCGCAGCTCGCTCCACGACGTCACCGACCACACGTCGGCGACGACGCCCCAGTCCTCGCGCAGCAACTGCTGCGCCTCGATGACCCAGGGGACACCGACGCCGCTGGCGAGCAGCTGCGCGCTGGGCGCGTTCTGCAGACCCTCCCGATCACCGGGCTGGTAGAGGTACATCCCCTGGACCAGGGCGGCGATGTCGACACCGGCCGGCTCCTGCGGCTGGACCATCGGCTCGTTGTAGAGGGTGATGTAGTAGATGACGTTCTTGGCGTCGCCGTCGCCGACCTCGCCGAACATCCGCTCGAGGCCCGACCGCATGATGTGGGCGATCTCGAAGCTGAACGCCGGGTCGTAGGCGACGACCGCCGGGTTGGTCGCGGCGAGCAGATGCGAGTGGCCGTCGGCGTGCTGGAGACCCTCGCCGGTCAGCGTCGTCCGGCCGGCCGTCGCGCCGAGGAGGAAGCCGCGGCTCATCTGGTCCGACGCCGCCCAGATCGAGTCGGCCGTCCGCTGGAAGCCGAACATCGAATAGAAGATGTAGAGCGGGATCATCGGCTCCTTGTGCGTCGCATACGACGTCGCCGCCGCCGCGAAGGCCCCCATCGATCCGGCCTCGTTGATCCCGGTGTGGACGATCTGGCCGTCCGTCGCCTCCTTGTAGGCGAGCATGAGGTCGGCGTCCACCGAGGTGTAGTTCTGGCCGTGCGGGTTGTAGATCTTGATCGTCGGGAAGAAGCTGTCCATCCCGAAGGTGCGCGCCTCGTCGGGGATGATTGGGACGATCCGCTTGCCGAACTCCTTGTCCCGCATCAGATCCTTGAGCAGCCGCACCCACGCCATCGTGGTCGCCACCTGCTGCTTGCCCGAGCCCTTCCGGGCATAGCTGTATGCCGATTCCGGCGGCAGCGTGAGCGGCGCGTGGGTGACCCTCCGGGCCGGCAGCCCGCCGCCGAGCTTCTGGCGCCGTTCGAGGGCGTACTGGATGATCTCGTTGTCCGGCCCCGGGTGGTAGTAGGGCGGAAGGTAGGGGTTCTCCTCGAGCGTCGCGTCGCTGATCGGCAGCTTGAGGGTGTCGCGCAGCAGCTTGAGGTCCTCGAGCTTGAGCTTCTTCATCTGGTGGGTCGCGTTGCGGCCGGCGAAGTGCGTCCCGAGGCCGTAGCCCTTGATCGTCTTGACGAGGATGACGGTGGGCTGGCCGCTGTGTTCGACGGCGGCCTTGTAGGCGGCATACACCTTGTGGTAGTCGTGCCCGCCTCGGCGCAGTTTGAACCAGATGTCGTCGTCGGTCCAGGTCGAGACCATCTTGCGGGTGCGCGGGTCGCGACCGAAGAAGAACTCGCGGACGAAGGCGCCGTCGTTGGCCCGGAAGGTCTGGTAGTCGCCGTCGGGGGTCTGGTTCATCAGGTTGATGAGGGCGCCGTCGCGGTCGGCCGCCAGCAGCGGGTCCCAGCCGCGGCCCCAGACGACCTTGATGACATTCCATCCGGCCCCGCGGAAGAACGCCTCGAGTTCCTGGATGATCTTGCCGTTGCCGCGGACCGGGCCGTCGAGGCGCTGCAGGTTGCAGTTGATGACGAAGGTGAGGTTGTCGAGTTCGTCGTTGGCGGCCACCTGCAGCAGCCCGCGAGACTCGGTCTCGTCCATCTCGCCGTCGCCGAGGAAGGCCCACACGTGCTGCTGGGAGGTGTCCTTGATGCCGCGGTTGTGGAGGTATTTGTTGAACTGGGCCTGATAGATCGCATCCATCGGGCCGAGACCCATGGAGACGGTCGGGAACTGCCAGAAGCTCGGCATGAGCCGCGGGTGCGGATAGCTCGGGATGCCGACCGCGTGACCGTCGACGAGGTGCGACTTCTCCTGCCGGAAGCCGTCGAGCTGCGCCTGGCTCAGGCGGCCCTCGAGGAAGGCACGGGCATACATGCCGGGGGAGGCGTGGCCCTGGAAGAAGATCTGGTCGCCGCCGCCGGGGTGGTCCGGCCCGCGCCAGAAGTGCTGGAAGCCGACCTCGTAGAGGGTCGCCGCGGAGGCGTAGGTCGAGATGTGACCACCGACGCCGATGCCCGGCCGCTGCGCCCGGTGGACGAGGATCGCCGCGTTCCAGCGGACGAAGGCGCGGAACCGGCGCTCGACCTCCTCATCCCCGGGATACCACGGCTCGTGCTCGGCCGGGATGGTGTTGATGTAGTCCGTCGTCGTCAGCGAGGGGACCCCGACCTGCATCGCCCGGGCCTTCTCGAGCAGGCGGAGCATGACATAGCGGGCCCGGTCCCGGCCCGACTCCCCGATCAGCGTCGAGAGCGAGTCGATCCACTCCTGGGTCTCGTCGGGGTCGATGTCCGGCAGGTGGGTGGGGATGCCGTTGAGGATCGGGCCGGCCTTCTCGGTACCGAGCACGAGGGGGGTCCTCTCTGCGAGTGACTGCATGCGGAACTGACGCTGTCCCATCCTTCCCTGCCGACGTGGCCGGGATCACAGGAGGGTGACTCCAACCTACTCTCCCCGGCTCGGTCGAGGCATGGACCGTCCGGCACCGGCAGACTGGGGGCATGACGGTCGCGCTCTACGACTCCGACGGGCTGCCCTGGCGGCGGGTGTCGCCGGCCCTGGCGACGGTGCGTCGCCTGGTCGCGGTGGTTCTGCTCGGTGCTCTCGTCCTGCTCACGACCGCGCTCGCGCTGTTCGTCTCGCCGTGGATCTGGATCGTCGCCGGCGCCGTCGTCCTCGTGCTCGCGTGGGTGTGGTGGCTCGTCGGCCGCCAGGTCAGTGCCTTCACGTATGCCGAGCTCCCGGAGGAGCTGGTCATCCGCCGCGGGCGGATCTTCCGGAGTCTCGTCAGCATCCCCTACGGGCGGCTGCAGTATGCCGATATGGGCTCCGGCCCGCTGTCGCGTCACTTCGGCCTCGCGTCGGTCACCGTCCACACCGCCTCGCCCGGCGGCGGCGAATCCGTGCACGGCCTGCCGCTCGCCGAGGCGGAGGGCCTGCGGGATCGGCTCACCGCGCTCGGTGAGGCCCAGCGGGCGGGCCTGTGACCGGCCAGGCTGATGGGAGCATCCCGCCCGAACCGGCGGACCTTGGCATCCCGCCCGATCCGGCCGACGGCTGGAGCCGCTTCCACCCGCTGACGCCCCTCCTGCGGGGGGGCGTCATGGCGGTGGCGGTCCTCGGCTACGTCCTCAGCCAGCAGGCGGACCGGATCTGGGGGACTCGGCCCGATGACCCGACCGATGGTCACCTGCGGATCGCCGCGGCCATCGTCGCGACCGTCATCGTCGTCGCCGTGCTCGCGGCATGGCTGAGCTGGCGGGCGGCGCGCTTCCGGCTCGGGCCACACAGCGTCGAGTTGCGGCACGGCATCGTCTTCCGCCAACACCGACAGGTCCGCTACGACCGGATCCAGGCCGTCGACATCACCCGCCCGCTCCTGGCCCGGCTCGTGGGGCTGTCGGCGGTCAAGGTGGAGGCGGCCGGCGGCCACGACTCCAATATCGTCCTGAGCTTCCTCACCGACCGGGTCGCCCAACAGGTGCGAGGCGAGCTGCTCGCCCGCTCGCGGTCCCTCGCGAGCGGGCCGGTCGGCATACGGACCGACGGTGGGCCGGGGCCGGATCAGGCCGGTGCCACCGTCCCGGAGGCCCTGGTCGCCGCCATCCCGAGCGGCCGGGTGTGGCTGGCGACCGCGCTGACGCCGAGCACCGCCTTCCTGCTCGTCGGCATCCCGGCCCTGATCGTCGCCCTCGTCTCCGGCGCCTTCGGCATCCTGCCGGTGCTCGGGCCGATGGTCGTCGGCGCCGCCGGCGCCCAGATGAAGCGGTTGACCAGCTGGATGAACTTCGAGGTCCACGGCTCACCGGACGTCATCCGGGTCCGGCACGGCCTGACCGAGTTGCGCGCCCGGACCGTCCCGATCGGCCGGATCCAGGCCGTCGAGGTGAGCCAGCCGCTGTTCTGGCGGGCGTTCGGCTGGTGGCGCATCCGGGTCAACGTCGCGGGCGTCGGCCCGGAGAAGGACGCCGAGCACGACGCGCTGATCCCCGTCGGGACCTTCGAGGAGGTCATGCGCATCCTGCGGGTGATGGGACCGGCCTGGTCGCTGCCGGAGGTGGCGCAGGCGATGACGGCTCGCGAGACACCCCCCGGCACGGTCGGCGTGCCGCGGGCCGCTCGCCTGCTCGATCCGATCAGCTGGCGTCGTCGCGGGTATGCCGTCACCGACGTCGCGCTCGTCCTGCGGGACGGAGCGCTCACCCGGCGCGCGATCGTCGTCCCGCACGCTCGGATCCAGTCCCACGGGGCCGACCAGGGGCCGCTCCAACGGCGGCTCGGGCTCGCCAGCGTGGCCCTCCACTCGACGCAGGGCCCGGTCACTCCGGTCGTCCATCACCTCGCCGTGGCGGACGCGCTCGCGCTGGTCAACGACCAGCAGGCGCGTGGTTCGTCCGCTCGGCGAGCCGACGGCAGCCCCGTTTCTCGGGAAGCGACACCCGGGCCGGATGGTGCACTATCGTCCGAACGAGCGGGCCGGTCTGCGGTGACGGCCCCGGGCAACACCTGGATGGAGTCGTCGTCGTGAACGCACCTGCAGTCCCCACGGGTCCGGGCGGGCCGGTCAGCCGGCTGGGTTTCGCCCCGGGGCAGGTCGTCCAGGAGTTCGGCTATGACGACGACGTCGATGAGGACCTGCGGGACGCGATCAGCGACCTCGTCGGCGGCGACCTCGAGTACGACGACTTCACCGGTGTCGCCGACGCGGTGATCCTCTGGTGGCGCGACGGGGACGGCGATCTCGTGGACGCCCTCGTCGACGGGCTGCCCAATCTCGCCGACGGTGCGGGGATCGTCCTGCTCACCCCGAAGCCGGGCCGAGACGGCGAGGTCGACGCCGCCGAGATCGAGGAGGCGGCGCGCACGACCGGCCTCCACGCGACCGGAACCGTCAACGCCGCCCCGGACTGGGCGGCGACCCGACTGGTCCCGCCGAAGGGCGCGCGCCGCTGACGGCCCTCAGCCGAGCGAGGCCAGGGCCTCGCGATAACCCGCGAAGTCCCGGGCCCGGCCCGGGTCGTTGACCTGGGTCCAGGCGATCACGCCGGCGCGGTCGATGAGGAAACTCCCGCGGACCGCCATCCCCCGGGTGTCGTCGAACACGCCGTATGCCGAGGCCACCGCTCCGTGCGGCCAGAAGTCCGACAGCAGGGGGAAGAAGTAGCCCTCCCGGTCGGCCCACGCCCGGAGGGTGAACATCGGGTCGCACGAGATGGCGAGCGTCTGGACGACCTCGGACTCGTAGGAGCCGAGGTCGTCCCGGATGGCGCCGAGTTCGCCCGTGCAGATCCCGGAGAAGGCGAAGGGATAGAAGACGAGGAGAACATTGGTGCGGCCCCGGAACGACGCGAGCTCGACCGGGTGTCCGTTCTGGTCCGCGAGGGCGAACCCGGGAGCCGGTGATCCCACGGCGAGGGGAGCGGGCGTCATACGTCCAGTGTGCCAGCGGGCGGTTGGGGGCACGCCGAACCCCTGTCAGAATGGCGCCGGACGGGCGCCCGCGTGGTTCGCGCGCCCGCAGCGGGCCTGTAGCTCAGTTGGTAGAGCGCCACGCTTACACCGTGGATGTCGTCGGTTCGAGACCGGCCGGGCCCACATGGCAGTGACCCTCGCCGACGTCGTCGCGGTCCTCGAGCGGCTGTACCCGCTGTCGACGGCGCAGAGCTGGGATCGGGTCGGGCTCGTGACCGGCGATCCGGGACAACCGATCGAGCGGATCCTCCTCGCCGTCGACCCGACCCTCGCGGTCATCGACGAGGCGCGGGCGACGGGCGCCGACCTGCTCCTGACCCACCACCCGCTGCTGCTGCGCGGCGTGCACTCGGTCGCGACGACGTTCGCCAAGGGCGCCGCCGTGACCAGCCTCATCGTCGCCGACATCGCGCTCTATGTCGCGCACACCAACGCCGATGTCGCCGAACGCGGCGTGTCCGCCGCCCTCGCCGGCGCGCTCGGGCTCGAGGACGTGGTGCCACTGGCCGTCGAGGAGGGTATGCCGCTGGGTCGCGTCGGCCGCCTTCGCGCACCGATGTCGCTGCGGGAGTTCGCGACTCGGGTCGCCGAGAGTCTGCCGGCGGCGGCCGGGGGCATCCGGGTCGCGGGGCCGGCCGGTGCCGAGGTGCAACGGGTGGCCGTGCTCGGTGGGGCGGGGGACGGGCTCTTCGACGCGGTCCGCGCCAGCGGAGCCGACGTCTATGTCACCGCCGACCTGCGTCACCACCCGGCGCTCGAGGCCCGTGAGGAGGCCCGCGGCGGCACGCCCTATCTGATCGACGCCGGCCATTGGGCCACCGAGAGCTTGTGGCTCGATGCGGTCGCGAGCGACCTGCGAGCCGGGCTCGGCGAGAGCGTCGACGTCGTCCGGAGCACGATCTGCACGGATCCATGGAGCTTCGTCGTCGGCGCCGAGTAGGTTGAGGCGAACAGGTCGGGGGGTTGCCCGACCGGACGAAGGAGAGATGTGAAAGCCGAGCCGGCCCGGCAGTTGCGACTGCTCGACCTCCAGGCGCTGGACAGCGACCTCGCCAGACTCGCCCATCAACGGGCCCACCTGCCCGCGGCGGCCCGGGTCATCGAGTTGACCCAACTGGCCGCCGGGGCGCGCGCTGAGGTGGTCCGCGCCGACACGGCACTCAGCGATGTCGGCACGGAACTCACCCGCGCGGAGGGCGACGTCCAGTTGGTCCGGGACCGCGCCGCCCGCGACCGCGCCCGGCTCGACTCGGGCACCGGCTCGCCGAAGGATCTCCAGGCGCTGCAGCACGAGCTGGTCACCCTCGCGCGCCGGCAGAGCGAGCTCGAGGAGATCGAACTCGAGGTCATGGAGCGCGCCGAGGGCGCCGAATCGGCCCTGGCCGAGCGTCGGCAGGCACTCGCCGACCTCGAGGCGCAGTTGGCCGCGGCGACGACCGAGCGTGACGGGGCGTATGCCGATCTGGCCGCCTCCGAGGCCGCGACCGTCGCACCCCGCGCCGGGCTGGTCGAGGAGGTCGGGGCGGAGCTCGTCGCGCTCTACGAGAAGCTGCGCGCGACCCGCGCCGGCGTCGGTGCCGCGGCGCTGCGGCAGCGGCGCTGCCTCGGCTGTCAGCTCGAGGTCAACGCGAGCGATCTCGCCGCGATCCGCGAGGCCGCTCCCGACGAGGTCCTCCGCTGCGAGGAGTGCGGGCGGATCCTCGTCCGCACCCCCGAGTCGGGTCTCTGAGCCGGATGCCGAGCTCGGCTCGCCGACGCCTGCGCGTCGAGGCCGACGGGGGATCCCGCGGCAATCCCGGGGTGGCCGGCTACGGCGCCGTGGTCCGGGACGAGACCGGAACCATCCTCGCCGAGCGGGCGGCACCGCTGGGGACCGCGTCCAACAACGTGGCCGAGTACTCCGGCCTGATCGCCGGGCTCGAGGCGGCGATGTTGGTCGATCCGGGCGCCGAGGTCACGGTCGCCATGGATTCCAAGCTCGTCGTCGAGCAGATGTCCGGGCGGTGGAAGATCAAGCATCCCGACATGAAGGCGCTGGCCCTGCGGGCGCGAGACCTCGCGGCGGCGATCGTCGCCGCCGGCGGAGCGGTCCGCTACACCTGGATTCCCCGCAGCGAGAACGCCGCCGCGGATCGACTGTCCAACGACGGGATGGACGGGCACACCGTCGTCCGCGACCCGGGTGCGGGGGAAGGCGCGGGGGAGGGGTCGGCATACGCCCTGCCCGGTGATCCGGTCCCGAACGGCGAGCCGACCCGGATCCTCCTCGTGCGGCACGGCGTGACGCCCCTGACCGAGGCCGGCCGCCTCGACGGGCGCGGCGGACTCGACCCGTCCCTCAGCGCGCGTGGACGCGAGCAGGCCGCCCACGCGGGCCGTCTGGTCGCCGAACTCGTCGGAGCCGCCATCGTCACGGTGACGACGTCCAGCCTCGCCCGCGCCCGCGAGACCGGCACCGCCGTCGCCGACGCGCTCGGCGTCGAGGCGGTCGTCGACGCCGACTGGGACGAGCAGAACTTCGGCGACTGGGACGGCGCGAGCATGGCCGAACTCGCGCGCAGCGACCGACTCGCCCTCGGCCATCTGCGGGTGGATCCGGGCTACGCCCGGCCCGGCGGCGAGAGTCATGTGGAGTTGCAGGCGCGGGTGCTGCGGGCGTTCGCCGCGCGCGTGGCGGCCGGCGGGGTCCAGGTCGTCGTGGCCCACCGCAAGCCGATCAACGTCGTCCTCGCCGACATCCTCGGCCTGGGGATGGAACGGGCCTGGCGCCTGGCCGCCGGCCCGGGGTCGCTGACCGGGGTCGAGGTGTGGCCCAACGGGGCGGCGTCGATCGCCTTTGCCAATCGGCGCTGAACCCGTTTCCGACCGATGGTAACCAGACGGTAACGTCGCGCCGCGCGATTCTCCCGTAATGCTGTTACAACGGGAGGGTGGTTTATGGTACGCGCGACGGACCGTCCGGGGGGCACCGGTCGACCCGAGGAGAGAGGTAGTTCGATGGCGCGCTCCAGGGGAGCCCACGCCGCGCCGATGTCAGGGCGAAAGAGGACGTTCGGGTGGATCGCCGCGCTCGCCCTGGGTACCGGCGGGTTGCTCGCGTGGTCACCATGGAGTGGCGACGCGAGCACATCGAAGGCGACATCCAGCACGACGACAGCGCCGGTCACCGCGGTGTCGAGCACGGGGGATCCGCACGGGTGTCCCGAGCCGCTCGCGTTCTGGACCGGCCTGCCACAGGATCCGTATGCCGTGTCCCTCGACTCGGCGTTCGTCGCGTCACTCGGGAAGACCTGCCCGGCCGCGACCGTGGCCCGGGCGAGCGCGGCGAGCGCGACGTCCGCGGCGGTGATGTTGACCGTCCCCGATGCGCCGGTCACCGACGCCGTCGCGACGACGCCCGTCGTCCTCGCCATGCCCAAGGAGATGGCGACCGAGCTCGGCTGGCCGGGCCCGCTGATGCCCAACGTCGTCCAGGACCTCTTCACCGACAAGCGGACGTGGAAGACGATGGGCCACCCCGAGTGGGGCGCGTTCCGGATCGCCGCCCCGGATCCGAACACGACCCTCGTCGGGTCGGTCGCCTTCGGGACCCTCACCGCGCTCGCCAACGGCGGAACGCCGGTGACCAAGGCGCCGAACTATTACCAGCCCAGCACGGCCGACATCGCCGTCGTGCACACCGAGCAGAAGATCACGACACTGACCGAGTCGGTCGACGAGGCGAACTCGCTGTTGGATGCGGCGACTCCTGACGAGTTCGCCCGGACCGCCTCGGCCGTCGTGACGACGGAACGCGACGTCATCGCCCACAACGCGAGCAACCCCCAGGTTCAGTTCGTCGCCATCCCCCTGGGGGCCGGCGCCGCGACCGTCCCGGTGACCGTGGCGGCGACCTCGAGCGGCGGCGGGGCCGCGACCGCCTTCGCCGGGTATGCCCGCACCCCCGCGGGGACGATCGCCCTGCAGGCGGCGGGCTGGCGCAGCCCGACGGCGCGGCGCCGACCGTCGGGACCGACGCGATCGGGCAGACGCCGATCGCGCCCGCCACCTTCGACGCGGACACGATCAAGACCATTCGGTATGCGTGGACGACGATGCACACGCACGGCTCGACGATGGCGCTGATCGACCTGTCCGGGTCGATGAACCTCGACTTCCCCGGCTCGAACCTCTCCCGGCTCGGGCTGGTCAAGCAGTTGACCGCGCGGGCCTACACGCTCGCCTCGCCCAAGGCCGCCTCCACGGTGTGGTTCTTCCACACCGCCAAGGGGCGCGACGTCATCGATTCGACGCTGCCGCTGGAGCTCAACGACACCCCGACCGGGGCCGGCCGCATCCACTCCGACGACGTGCTCGCCCAGGTCAAGGCCGCACAGGCGGGCGGCGGGACCCCGCTCTACCTCGCCGTCAAGCAGGCCTACGCGCACGCGTCGAGGAACTATCGCGCGGGCTACCTCAACCAGTTGCTCGTCCTGACGGACGGCACCAATGAGGCGACGGCGAACTCGGTGACGATCGACCAGCTGCTCGCCTCGGTCAAGAAGCTCTACGACCCCAAGAAGCCGGTGACCATCAGTTACCTGTTGATCGACCCGCAGGGGCGGATCGGGCCGCTCAAGCGGGTCGCCGACGCGACGGGCGGGGTCAGTGTCGCGGTGCGCTCGATGGCCGATGTGCCCAAGGCGTACGCCCAGGCGTTGTTCGCCACCGGTTCGCCCTGACGCGCACGGCACGACGCGGCGCCCCGGCCCCTCGAGGGTCGGGGCGCCGCGTCGTCGGGCGCGCCCGAGCGCGAGTCACCTCTGGAGGAACACCGCCACCGTCCGGGCCGGCACGCGCGCGGTTGCGGTGGACGCGGTCCACGAGGCGGTCTTGACCACCGGGTCGGAGCCACCGGCCTGGACCGGTGACAGCGTCAGCGTTGCGCCGGCGAGGCCGGGAACCGTCTGCGCGACGGCGTTCGGGGTCGCGTTGAACACGACGACCAGGCCCCGGAGCGCCGGGTCGAGGTCGGCGCCCACGGTGTCGTCGATCCGCATGACGATCACCCCGGGGTGAGCCGCGGCCGTCCCGCTGACCGGGAAGCTGACCTTGGCGTTGATCGCCGCCGTCGACCCCAGCCGGAACAGCCGGGTCGAGTAGCGCAGCCGCAGCAGGTCCTGCGCCATCGCGCTCGCGGTGGCGACCTCGGCCGCGGTCGGCTTCAGGTGGGCGTCGGCCAGCAGCGGCTTCATGTAGTCCCACTTCGACCCGTTGTCGCCCTCGAGCGGCAGGCCGTGGCCGAAGCCGTTGTCCGCGCCGGTCCAGTCGAGCCGGTTGAACCAGTCGCCGCTGTCGTAGCTGTTGCGATCGAGACTCTTGCTCCGCAACAGGTCGGTGCCGGCGTGCCAGAAGCTCGGGGTCTGAGCCAGCGCCGTCGTGGCGAGCGACAGGGTGTTCATCCGGATCCGGTCGGCCATCGACGTCGACACCGGCAGCTTGTAGGTCAGCGAGTCGAAGAGCGTCTCGTTGTCGTGGGCGTCGACATACGTGACGACCTCGTCCGGGTTGGCCGCATAGCCGGCCGGTGAGCCGTTGTAATCGACGTGGTCGCCCCGGGTGAGGGCGCCGGAGGTGTTGAGCCGGAAGGTGAAGGTCTTCAGATTGCCGGCGAGGCCGAGTTGGACGAGGTCGGTGTCGTGCTTCAGGCCCGCCTCGGCTCCGGCGTTGATCGCCGCCCCGTTGGGGTCGGTGAACTCGCCGCTGCCGAAGCCCTGCCTGCGTGGGTCGTCGTCGAACGGCCCGCCGCCGCGAACCGCATCGCGGAGGCGATCGCTGAAGGTGCCGATGTGAGTCCCGCCGAGCTGGCCCTGGGTGGCCTGCGTGAACAGGGCGTTGTCGGCGACCTCGCCGAAGTTCCAACCCTCGCCGTAGAGGTAGACCTTCGACCCATCGACCCCGCTGTTGGCGACGGTGAGCGCGTTCAGCGCCCGGCGGACCGCCAGCATGTTGTCGCGGCTGTGGTGGCCCATGAGGTCGAAGCGGAACCCATCGACCTTGTAGTCGCGGGCGAGCGTGACCACGGCGTCGACCATGATCTTCTGACCCATCGCGTGCTCGGTCGCGACGTTCTGGCAGCAGGTCGAGGTCTGGACCTTCCCGGTGGCGTCGAGCCGCTGGTAATAGTCCGGGACGACCTGGTCCAGGACGCTCGTCGACGCGAGCCCGGAGGTCGGGGTGTGGTTGAACACCTGGTCGAGGACGACCCGCAGACCGGCTCGGTGGAGGCCACCGATCATCGATCGGAACTCGGCGACCCGCCTGCCCCCGTCGGCGTTCGCCGGGGTCGAGGTGTAGGAGCCCTCCGGCGTCATCCAGTGCCACGGGTCGTAGCCCCAGTTGAAGCCGTCATGGGCGCGGATCGCGTCGATGCACGCCTGTTGCTGGTCGCTGTCGGGCGCATAGCTCGCGAGATCGCACGCGGGAGTCGCCTGCTTCGCCGGATCCTCCTCGATCGAGGCGATGTCGAAGGTCGGCAGCAGGTGGATGGTGTTGAGGCCGGCCGCCTGCAGCGCCTTCAGGTGGGTCATTCCGTTGCCGGTGCCGGTGAACGCGAGGTAGGACCCCCGTTGCTCGGCCGGGACGCTCGGGTCGGAGATCGAGAAGTCCCGGACGTGGAGTTCGTAGATGGACGAGTCGACGAAACGGGGGAGCCTGGGCTGGGTCGCCGAGGTCCACAGGGTCGGCCGGAAGGCCGGATCCTTCAGGTTCACCGCGACGGATTTCGTGGAATCGAGGGTGAGTGCGACCGAGTAGGGGTCGGTGACCCGGACGGTCTCGATGGCGCCGGTCGAGCGGACGAAGACGCCGACCTCGAAGAGGTAGCGGGCATTCTTGGCGCCCGCCTTGACCGACCAGGATCCGTCGGCCGCCCGCGTCATCGCGGTCCGGGTCGCCGCCGACAGCGGCGCGTCGGCCGGCGAGGAGGCGGGCCACGTGAGCAGGGTGACCTTCTTCGCCGTCGGCGCCCACACGCGGTAGGTCGGCCCGCCGGTGCCGGCGAACACCGCGCCATACGAGCGGGTCGTGGCCCCGGCGGCATACAGGTCGTCGAGGACGTGGGCCGTCTGGACCCCGGTCGCGTCGAGCAGCGCGCCGGCGTTGTCATAGAGCGCCACGGCGACCTGCCCGCGCAGGATGGAGTTCGCCTTCTGCGCCGCGACGCTGTTGAGCCGCAGGGCGAGGTAGCCCTTCAGCTCGGGATGGGCGGCGACGACCGCGGCGGGGAGGCCGGCCGCGTCATACGTCAGCGGCAGGCTCTGGCTGCCCGGGAGGTCCTCGGCGTCGACGGTGATCCCCGCGTCGGGAGAGAAGTGGAGGCGCCACTTCAACAGCTTCGGGTTCGCCCCGTCGGGGATCGCGTCAGCGGGCCAGGCGAGCAGCGCCCGCTGCACCCAGAAGGCCTTGGCCGCCTTCAGATCGGGAGCGGCCCCCGAACTCGACGTGGTCACGGTGATCTGGTGGGTCGCCAGGACATAGGTGATCGTTACCACGACTCCGGCCCTGCTGACGGAGAACGGGACGTTGGGTCCGCCCGGCACCCCACCCGCGCCGTAGTTCTCATCCCAGCTCAGGCCGTGGGCGACCTTGAACTCGTAGTTGCCCGGTGGCAGCTGATCGGTGACGTAGGTGTAGGTCCCGTCGCCGTCGGGATCCTGCAGCCACGGGCTCATGCATTGGGGCTGCCAGTCGGCCGGGCAGCCGAGTTCGGACTGCATCGATCCCGGTGCCGTGACGATCGGGCCCTGGGCGTCGGAGGTGATCCAGTGGGTCGAGTGGTCGTAGTAGAAGGTGATCGTCCCTCCGGTGAAGTGCAGCGGGATGTTGGGTCCGCCGCGGACGGCGCCGAGACCATAATTCTCGTCCCAGGACTTGTTGATCGCCGCCTTGTACTCGTAGTCGCCGGCGGGCAGCGTGAACGTCGCCTTCCAGATGCCGTCGTTCGGGTCGAGGGTCATCTGGTCGTAGGCGCAGTCGGGCTGCCAGTCGCCCGCATTGGACCCGGTGCACCCGAGCTCGGAGTCCAGGCTGCCGGGGACCGAGACGAAGTCGGGCTGGGTGACCGGGCCGATGGAGTTGACCGCGGTCACCGGGCTCCGGCCGCGCGCATCGCTGCGGGTGGCCGCGCCGGGCTTCGCGAGCCGGGCGGACGCGGCGCCGGTCACGGCATACGTCGACGTGGCGGAGTAGTTGCCGCTGCTGTCCTTGACGATGGCGCGGTACTCGAGCAGCGTCCCCGGTGCGAAGCCGGACACGTCGTGATAGACGGAATAGGGCTGCGCGTCGTCGGTGCCGATCCGCTGCCACGCCGTCGTGCCCACCGGCCGGTAGGCGAAGGTGGTCTGGGCGAAGGCGGACTGGGTGGTCGCCGCGGAGATCTGGGCGCGGCCGGTGACGACCCCGCCGGCGGACGGACTCGTGAGGTAGACGGGAGGAGCGGACGTCCGCGCCGGGATCCTGGCCGCGGCCTTGAACACCCGCACGGACAGGGCCGGGACGGTGACGCTGACCCGGGCGGACGCGTTCGAGGTGACCGCGGAGCCGCCGCCGAGGATCGGCGCGAACCGCATGGCCCGGGTCATCGTGTCGAAGTTCGCCGACTTGGCGCTCGTCGCGTTGTTGGCGACGACGAGGTACTCGATGTTCGTCGCGCGGTCGATGCGCGAGAAGGCATAGATGCCGGCGGATCCGCTGGCGTAGCGGTGGATCTGCGCGCCGTCGGCGAGGGCCGGGTTGGCGCGGCGCAGGGCCGCGAGCTGCTTGATCTGGCGATAGAGCGGAGACGTCGTCGAGTAGCGGTCCCGGGCGCCGGAGGGCCCGGTGAGGTTGGCCTCCGCGGCATACTGCGCGACCTGGGTGGCGAACATGTCCTCGCGGGCGTCCTTGTCGCCGCCGGAGCCGATGAAGCCCTGCTCGTCGCCGTAGTAGACGACCGGTTGGCCGCGGGTGAGGAACATCAGGGAGTTCGCCAGGCGCACCCGCGCGAGCAGGTCGCTCCCGGCGAAGCCCTTGCCGGCGAGCATCATCGCGACCCGGCCCATGTCGTGATTGCCGAGGAAGGTCGGGTTCTCATAGACGTTGGAGTCGGTGTCGGTGTAGTAGTCGTCGGTGGTGAAGAAGTCGCGCAGGGCGGTCGTCTCGCGGCCGCCGGCGAAGTCGACGGCATTGGACTGGAAGCCGAAGTCCAGGGTCGCCGGGAGCTTTCCGGTGGTGGAGTACTGGCTCATGAACTTGGCGGCGGCGTCGTAGACCTCGCCGAACATGAAGAACTTCGTCTTGCCGATGGCCGATGCGTGGGCGAGGACATCGGGGGCGAATCGCTCCCAGAACTGGATGTTGACGTGCTTGACGGTGTCGATGCGGAAGCCGTCGATGCCGAGATCGACCCACGCCTTGTAGATGGCGCCCATGCCGGCGACGACCTCGGGACGTTCGGTGAACAGGTCGTCGAGGCCGACGAAGTCGCCGTACTCGCTGTTCTCCCCGGAGAAGGAGGAGTCGCCGCGGTTGTGATACATCGTCGGGTCGTTGAGCCACGCCGGGACCTTGACGGTCTTGTCCGCCGCCGTGCGGAACGCCGGGGTGTAGGGGAAGGAGGTCGCGGCGTTCATGGCCGGGAAGGTGTCGCCGCCGGCATACGTCCGGTCGTCGAACGGGGTCCCGGAGGCGTCTTTGTAGGGGTAGTCGGCCTTGCTGCGGTAGGTGTAGGTGTGCTCGGTGTTGTCGAGGATGTCGGCGGTGTGGTTGGTGATGATGTCGAAGAAGACCTTCATCCCCTTGGCATGGGCGGCGGCGATGAGCTTCTTCATCTGGGCGTTGGTGCCGAGGTGGCTGTCGATCCGGGTGAAATCGGTGATCCAGTAGCCGTGATAGCCGGCGCTCGCGTCGCTGCCACTGCCCTGGACGGGACGGTTCTGGAAGCTCGGGGTCAGCCAGATCGCCGTCGTGCCGAGGCCCTTGATGTAGTCGAGCTTCTGGATCAGACCGGCCAGGTCGCCGCCGTGATAGAAGCCCTTGTCGGTGGGATCGAACCCGGTGGTCAGCGGGCCTCCCGTCAGGCCGCCGCGGTCGTTGGCGGGATCCCCGTTGGCGAAGCGGTCGGTCATGACGAAGTAGAACCGTTCCCGGGTCAGCGGGGCGCGCAGGGAGTTGCCGGCGATCGCCTTGTCGGCCGCGCTGACCCCTCCGGCGAGCGTGGGGGTGAGGCCGATCTTGTGGGAGGCGTCGTCATAGGAGACGGTGATCCGTGCCGGACCCTGGAGGACGAGCGGGAGGTTGCCTCCGCCGGGTCCGCCATAGCTCTCGCCCCAGGAGTGGTCGATGGCGATCTTGAGTTCCCAACTGCCTTCGGGGATCGAGAACGTCGTGGCGTATGCCGTGGTGTCGCCGACCTGGGTCAGGTCGGTCGCCGTGCACTCGGGTTGCCAGTCCCCGGGGCAGCCGAGTTCCGATTGGAGGCTGCCGACCAGGGTGGCCGTCCGGGCCGCGGCCGCAGCGGGCGCGATCTGGGGGAAGACCATCCCGGTGAACGCGACCAGGAATCCGGTCACTGCGGCGACGGCTGACCTGCGTGAACGCATTGCGACTCCTTCGTCGAGTGTCGACCGTTGGACACCTTAGGGGGCGCCACCGACAACGGCAACCGGAGCGTCTCGTTGAACGTTCGTGCAGGTCGGCGGGGTGGGAGGTCCAGTCGGCGGATAACCGGTGGGGGCTGTCGGTGGCGCTGGTTAGCCTTCCCTCATGGCCGACCATGCAGACCGACACCTCCACCGCGACACGCTCGCCGTGCGGGGCGGGCTCATGCGCAGCCAGTTCGAGGAGACGGCCGAGGGGCTGTTCCTGACGTCGGGCTATGTCTATTCCTCGGCGGAGGAGGCCGAGCGCACCTTCACCGAGGAGATCGAGCGGTTCTCCTACTCCCGCTACGCGAACCCGACCGTGGCGATGTTCGAGGACCGGCTGCGCCTGCTCGAGGGGGCGGAAGCGGCCTACGCCACCGGGACGGGGATGGCGGCGGTCTTCGCCGCACTCGGCGGGTTGTGCGGCGCAGGGGACCGGATCGTGGCGAGCCGGGCGCTGTTCGGGACCTGCTACGCGATCTGTGCCCAGGTGTTGCCGCGCTGGGGCGTGGAGGCGGTGTTCGTCGACGGGACCGATCTCGACGCCTGGAGGGAAGCGCTGTCGGTGCCGACCACGGCCGTCTTCTTCGAGACGCCGAGCAATCCGACGATGCGGCTCGTCGACATCGCCGCGGTCTCGGAGCTGGCCCACGCGGCGGGGGCGACCGTGGTCGTCGACAACGTGTTCGGGACGCCGGTGTTCTCCTCACCCCTGGCCCATGGGGCCGACGTCGTCGTCTATTCGGCGACCAAGCACATCGACGGACAGGGCCGCGTGCTCGGGGGTGCCGTCCTCGGCTCGAAGGCGTTCGTGACGACGGTCGCCCAGCCCGTCATCCGCAATCTCGGGCTCGTCATGTCGCCGTTCACGGCGTGGGTGCTCGTCAAGTCGCTCGAGACGCTCGACCTGCGGATGGAGCGCCAGGCGGCCAACACGCTGACCGTCGCCGAGTTCCTCGAGGGGCACCCGCGCGTGTCCCGAGTCTTCTATCCGTGGCTCGCCTCACACCCACAGGCGGACCTCGCCCGCCGCCAGATGACCGGTGGTGGGTCGGTGGTCACCTTCACGCTCGACGCCGACAAGGCCGGCACCTTCGGCGTGCTCGACACCTTCGACCTCATCGACATCTCCAACAATCTCGGTGACTCGAAGTCCCTGGCGACCCATCCGGCGACGACGACCCACTCGCGGATCCCCGAGGAGGAGCGACTGGATCTGGGGATCGAGCCGGGCACCATCCGCCTGAGCGTCGGGCTGGAGGATCCGCGGGATGTGATCGCCGACCTCGACGCGGCCATCGCGACGCTGGGCGGCTGAGGCCGCGGCTCGCGCGGCACGGGCGACGCCACCACGCCGATGGTAACGTCGTGGCATGGAGACGACCATCGACAAGGCGGGGCGGATCGTCATACCGCGGGAACTGCGTGCCCAGGTGGGACTCGTCGCCGGTGAGGTGCGCGTGTCGGTGCAGGGTGCCGGGATCCTCATCGAGCCCATCCCGAGCGACATCCTCGTCGACGACGGTGGCTTCCTGGTCATCCCGTCCCGTGGAGGCAGCCTGACCGACGACGACGTGCGGGCGTTGCGCCTTGCCGACCAGCGCTGACCTCCTGCTCGACACCAGCGCCGCGATTCCGCTTCTGTTGCAGGATCATCGGACTCACGCGGGGGTGATGGCGCGGGTGCGGGGTCGGCGGCTGGGGCTGGCTGGTCACGCCAATCACGAGACGTATTCGGTGCTGACCCGCCTGCCGCCCGTGTATCGCCTGTCCCCGCCCATGGCCCGGCGGACGCTGCGCGTCAACTTCCCGCACCCGGTCTTCCTCACCGAGACGGAGCAGGCTGAGGCGCTCGATCGCCTGGCGGCGGCCGGTGTGGCCGGCGGTGCGGTCTATGACGCCCTGGTGGGCCTGGCGGCGCTCGCCCACGGGCTCCCCCTGCTCACGGCGGACCGACGGGCCGCCGGCACGTATGCCCGGCTCGGGGTCGCCGTGGAGCCCGTGTCGGTCGAGTGACGCCACGGGTCCCGCGCGGCCTCAACCCAGCATGCCGCGGAAGTAGCCGGCGATGCCGGCGGGGTCGGCGAGTCGCGGGCCCACGGCATACGCCCGCAGGCCCGGCTGGTCGCGCGCCCAGGGGGCGACGACCGCGTCGGTGAGCGGCACGGAGACGACCTTCCCCTTCGCGTCCACGGTCGCGATGCCGTGCCCGTCGAAGTCGACGCGGTCCCACCGCTGCATCGGGCCGTCCGCCGGTCCCGGGCCGTAGTCCCGACCGAGGTAGATCTGCTGGAAGTCGTCCGCCTTCGTCGCCTTCGCCGGACCCGCCGTGAGCGCCGCCGTCATCGCCAGGTCGTATGCCGCGACGCCGCTCCCGAGGGCGCTGCCGGACCACAACAGGGTCGGGCCCTGCGCGTTCTGCTGATACAGGCAGATCGAGACCCGGCCGAGGGTGCCCTGACTGCCCGCCCGGAGGTACTGGTCGGCGGAGACGGCCGGCGGCGAGGCCGGACAGTTGTCGGCGTCGACCTCGGCGGGCTCGGCGGTGCCGAGGATCGCCGACCGCAGCGCCGGGTCGGCGGCGAAAACGGTGACCGTGACCCCGTTGACGGTGCGGGTCTCGCGGACCGTGCCGTCGGCATACGTCTGCGTGCCGTCCTTGACCGGGGCACCGATCCAGACCGCGTCCACGGTGGGGTGCACATCGGTGCCGGTCGAGCAGGCGTCGGTCATCATGACCGGCCGGCCGACGAACGGCGTTCCCGCAGGTGCCGATTCGTATGCCGATCCCCCCGGCACGACGAACGCCCGGGTCGCGCCGCAGTCCATCGCCTGTCCGTCGCCGAGCGGGTCGGTCGGGGCCCCACCCCAGCCCCAGTCGGCCGGGACTCGGACCTGGATGCCGCCGTAGGACTCGACCCGCCAGTCGGCTGTGTCGAGCCGGGTCGCCCCGGACGAGGGCGAGGTCGTCGGTGCCGAGCCTGTCACCCCGCCGGCAGGGGGGGTGGGCGTGGGCCTGCCATGCCCGAAACCCCAGACCCCGACGGGGATGGCGATGGCGGCGGCCGCCACCGCCGCGGGCAGGACCCAGCGCCGGCGCACCTGGCCGGTCCGGCGGGTGGGCACGGTGGCGCCGAGATCGTGCGGGGCGTGCTCGGCGTGGTGGGCGAGGCCGGCGCGGACGATCCGCTCGAGGTCCTGGTCGTCGTGTTCCGTCACGGGAGTTCCTTGGAAGTGAGCTCGGTCCGCAGTCGGACGAGGGCGCGGTGGATGTGCGAGCGGGCGGTCGCCTCGGCGCAGCCGAGGACGGCGGCGATCTCGGGATAGTCGAGGTCCTCATAGAAGCGGAGGACGACCGCGGCCCGCTGTGCGGGCGGGAGGGCCGCGCACAGACGCCATACGGCATCGTGCTCGGCGAGGGTCGCGGCGTGATCGGGCACCGCCGAGATGGGCGGGGGATCGGCGACCGGATGCTGGCGCCGCCCGAAGCGCCGCCAGGCCGAGATGTGGGCATTGGTGATGGCGCGCCGGACGTAGGCGTCGGCGTCCGGGGCGTCCGCGACCGCCGCCCAGCGGGCGAGGACCCCCGCGAGGGCGCTCTGGACGGCGTCCTGGGCGGCGGGCGCAGAGCCGGTGACGAGGTAGGCGAAGCGCAGCAGGTCGGGCAGCCGAGGGGTCACCCAGGCCTCGAAGCTGATCGGCTGCACGTCGGTCACCATGCCTTGGTCACGCCGCCGGGGCCGGATCCGTTGCACCTCGGCGGGAGGATTTCCGGGTCAGCGGGCGAGGGCGTCGAGAACCCACGGCCGCCCGGGGCGTTCGGGCGGGGTCAGGCTGACGTCGAAGTCGGCGCGGAGCAGGTCGAGGAGCGCGGCCGGGCGTCGGGGATCGGCGGCCGACTCGCAGAGGGCGCGGGCGACCAGCCCCCGGGTGTGTTTGGCGAGGTGACTCGCCCCGGGGATGCGGACGGCGACCCAGCGGGCGGCGAGGGGGCCCGCGGGCCGCCAGGTCGCGGCATACGGACCGGAGCGGCAGTCGACGAGCAGGCCCGGACCGGCCGCGGGGGTGAGGACGTCGTCAAGAGCCGCCTTCCACACCTCGTCGAGGGGGCCGGGACCGGGCAGGTCGGCGCAGATCGACGTGCGGTAGGGCGCGATCCGGTCACCGGGGCGGACCGCGCCATAGACGGCCGAGGAGATGACGAGTCGCCGGGCGCCGCGGCGCCGACCGGCGGGCGTCAGGCTCGGCCAGTCGAGCGCGTCATACAGGACGCCGGTGTAGATCTCGATCGCCGGTCGAGCGGGCCTCGTGCGGACGGTGAGGTTGGCCTCGACCTCGGCGCCGAGGGTCGGGGGAACGCGGAGGATGGACATCGCGTCCTCCCGTCCCGACGCCTCGACGAGCCCGTCGAGCACCTCTTCCCGTATGCCGCACAGCTCCGGAAACGAGATCGCGTCCACCCGCATGGGCGCGCCGCGGGTCGGGCGGTACTTCGTCTCCGACGGCGGCAGGAGGATGAGCACGGCCGTCACTCTAGGAGGCGCGCGTCCGGGCCGGGCGTCACTGAGAGCTGTGACGTGGGCGATCCCACATCGCCCCTGGTCTCAGCCGAGCGCCTTCGCGAACTGTGCCTCGTAGGCGTTCTGCCCGAGCTTGGTCGGATGGAAGGAGCCGACCCAGGCGTCGGCGGGATTGGTCGTCTTGATGTACAGCGGGTACACCCACGGCTGCGTGTCGCACAGCGCGTGCCCCTGGAAGGCTGTGGCCGCGTCGACGTAATGGACATCCGGGTCCCCCGCTGAGGTCTCGGCGGCGACGGCGGCCTTGATCGCAGAGTTGACCGCGATGACCTGAGTCTTCATCCATGTGGCGTCGCTCTTGAGGATCTTGACCTGGAAGTGTCCGGCGCTGCCGACGGTGCAGTTGATGTGGATTCGCGACGGGTCGAATAGGACGGGGTATCCCGCGATGAGAATCTTGGCATGGGGCGCCTTGGCGCGGATGAGTTCGATGATGTTGGAATAGGGATGGATGACGTGTTTGTCGCTTCCGGAGCCGAGGTAGACCGTGCCGACCCCTCGGAGCGCTTGAATACGTCTCGCGACGGTCTTGGTCCACTTCTTCTGGCACCCCGGGGCGCTCGTCTGGAAGGGGTTGACGAGGCAGCCGGCGAGAACGTCCTGGAATCCGATGTCGTTTCCACCCATCGTGAGGGTCACCAACTTCGTGTCGGACGTCAGGGCGTCGAGTTGTGGTGCCTCGGGAATGAAGGTGCCATTCTCGTCCGTCGCGCCGTTTCCCTCCCAGTTGGCGTGGACCAGGTCATCGGTCACAGCTCCGCTGCAGGCAACGAACTGGGGAGGATCCGGGTGCGTCCAATGCAATTGGGACAACATGGGGGCATACGCGATGGGCGACCGATGGCACTGGTCGGTGCTCGTGTCACTGTCGGCGAGATAGGGCGAGTTGCCCTCTCCGGCCGAGAAGGAGTCGCCCATCGCCACGAAGTTGGCCGTCAGGGTCCCGGGCCGCGCGGTCAACGCGGCCGAGGTCAGGACGCCCTCCAGCGAGAAATAGGTGGAGGTCTGGTCCGCGAGTGTGTCCGGGAAGTCGATCTGCACATCGTCGAGGTCACCCGGAATGGTGACGAAAGAGGTGTTTGGCCCTTCATAGCCGGTCGGAGCATTCCAGGCGCAAGAGACGACGGTGCACAGACCGTCACCGTCGAAGTTGGCGAGCCCGCTTCCGGCACCCTTGACGGTGATGGAGGTCACCGGCTTACCCGAGTAGTTCGTGACGCCGACGAGCGTGTCATCGGATCCGTCATACGGGCCGACGGTGTCGTCGTGATAGATCGTGATCGTTCCGTCGTCTTCGACCACGAGCAGGATCGCGCAGGACGGGGCAGCGCCGACGGCGGGGCAGGCGTGGAAAGGTGCCACCGGAATCACCCCACCCTTGGAGAATGCGGGGGTGGCGGTCGCGACGGATACGGCCAGGACCCCGGCGAGGGACAGAGCCAGCGATGATGCCTTGGCGTGCGTGAATCCCATGGGAACCTCAATGTCTGTCAGTGAAGGTGTGACGGCGGCTTCGGCCAGATTCGGCCGGCACGTTCGGACGCTACTGACAGGACTGTGATCGCACACTTGATCCGGGTCCGCGTGTCAAACAACTGTCCTGTTCCGTCCGATCGTGGATCCGGATCGGCGCCACCGTGGTTCACGTCGGCTGCCCGGGTTAGGTTGGGCGCATGCCGGAGCACGGGATGACGCGCTACAGCGGAGACGGGCTGTCCGAGGTCCTCGGGAACGACGCCCTACGGGCGCGGTTCGCGGCGATCCGGGCCCAGTTCGCCGTCTCCGAGATCTTCCCGCCGGAGGTCCTCGCCGAGGCCGACGCGGTGGCCGCAACGCCTGTGGACTGGCCCGATCGGGACGAGACCGATCTCCCGTTCTTCACCATCGACCCGCCCGGATCGCTCGACCTCGATCAGGCGATGCACCTGGCCCGCGACGGGGAGGGCTATCGGGTCCGCTACGCCATCGTCTGCCTGCCGGCGTTCGTCGCGCCCGAGGGAACCATCGACACCGAGGCCCGCCGGCGCGGGCAGACCATCTATTGCCCGGACCTGCGGATTCCGCTCCACCCGCCAGTCCTGAGCGAGGGCGCGGCGAGCCTGCTCCCGGGGGAGGTGCGGGCGGCATACGTCTGGGATCTGCACCTCGGGGCGGACGGGGAGGTGAGCGCCACGGAGGTCTACCGCGCGCGGGTGCGCAGCGTCGACCGGCTCGACTACGCGTTCGTCCAGGCACAGATCGACGCGGGGACCGGAGACGAACGCTTCCTCCTGCTGAAGGCGATCGGTGAGGCGCGGATCGCCTGCGAGCGCCGCCGCGGCGGGGCCAGCCTGCCGATGCCCGAGCAGGTCGTCACCGAGAATCCCGACGGCAGCTTCGCGCTGTCGTTCCGGCCGCCCGTGCCGGCCGAGGAGTGGAACGCGCAGATCTCGCTGATGACGGGGATGGCCGCGGCCGGGCTCATGCTGGGCGCGGGAATCGGCATCCTCCGGACGCTGCCGGCACCCGACCCCCAGGCCGTCGACCGCTTCCGTCGCCAGGCGAGCGCGCTCGGGGTGCCCTGGCCCTCGGACGAGGCGTATGGCGACTTCCTCCGCCGCCTCGATCGCACCCAGCCCAAGCACCTCGCGCTGATCTATGAGGCCACCAGCCTGTTCCGGGGGAGCGCGTATGCCGCATTCGACGGCACGCCACCGGCGCACCCCGAGCACGGGGCACTGGCGGCGAACTACGCCCACGTCACCGCCCCGCTGCGGCGGCTCGTCGACCGATTCGGGTTGGCCGTCTGCGAGGCCATCTCGTCCGGCGTCGACGTGCCCGAGTGGGCACGTGCGGCGCTGCCCGGGTTGCCGGACCTCATGGCGACGAGCGGACGCACCGCGTCGGCGGTCGAACGCCTGTGCACCGACACCGTCGAGGCTGCCGTCCTCGCCACTCATCTCGGCGAGGACTTCCGGGCCGACGTCGTCGACCACGGCTCCCACGGTGGTTGGGTGCTCCAATTGCTCGATCCGGCCGTCGTCGCCCAGGCGGGCACCCAGGTCAAGGTCGATCTCGGCGATGTGGTCACCGCACGACTGACCGAGGCCGACGTCGAGACCGGAGTCGTGCGCCTCCAGGTCGAGGCGGTCGAGGCCGCGGCACCGTAGGCCTTCGGGTCGATGACCTCTCGACGGGAGCTATGTGACCTCTCGACGGGGGCTATGTGACCTCTCGACGGGGGCTATGTGACCTCTCGACGGGACGTAGACTCTCGCGTGGGAAGAGTCGGCCAGACGGTCGCGGCC
This sequence comes from Nostocoides sp., assembly GCA_039812345.1. GTDB lineage: Bacteria > Actinomycetota > Actinomycetes > Actinomycetales > Dermatophilaceae > Nostocoides_A. The sequence goes on from JBDIAJ010000001.1 coordinate 36,444, forward strand.
GGGGTGACCCGGTCGAGGAACGTCCGGACTCCGAAGGGCACGGTGGTGGCTAACGGCCACCCGGGGCGACCCGCGGGACAGTGCCACAGAGAGCAGACCGCCGGGATCGGCATACGCCGAACTCGGTAAGGGTGAAAGGGTGGTGTAAGAGACCACCAGCGGCCTGGGTGACCAGGTCGGCTCGGTAAACCCCACCGGGAGCAAGCCCAGACAGTGTGCGCCAGACGGCGGCCCGCCGGAGCACACGGGTAGGGCGCTCGAGCCCGCCGGCGACGGCGGGCCCAGATGGATGACCGTCGCCCGGCGTGCGGTGACGCGCGCCGGGAACAGAATCCGGCGTACCGGCCGGCTCTTCCCGCCCCGCGTTCGCTACCGTCGCTCGTATGCGGATCACCCACCTCGGCCACTCCTGCCTGCTCCTCGAGCTGGCGGACACCCGCATCCTCATCGACCCGGGCGTGTTCACCCCCGACCTCGCGCCGGCGAGTGACCTGGACGCGATCGTCGTCACCCATCAGCATCCCGACCACCTCGACCAGTCCCGTCTGCCCGCGCTCCTCGCGGCCAACCCGGGCGCGCTCCTGCTCACCGACCCCGAGACCGCGCAGATCGTCCGGGGCCTCGGGTATGACGTCGTGGCCCAGGATGGATCCACCCGCGCCGTCGGCGCGGTGACCCTGCGGCCCGTCGGCGAGAAACACGCCCTGATCAACGAGGACCTCCCGATCATCGCCAATGTCGGCGTCGTCGTCGCCGCCGAGGGGGAGCCCACCCTCTATCACCCGGGCGACACCCTCGCCGAGGATCCGGGCCCCGTCGACGTCGCCTGTGTCCCACTCAACGCGCCGTGGCAGCGCAGCCGAGAGATGACGGGATACCTGCGCCGGCTCGCGCCGGCCCGGGCCATCCCGATCCACGACGGCCTGCTCAACGAGAACGGCCGGGCCCTCTATCTCTCCCAGGCCCGAAGCCTGGGTTGCCCCGACACCGAGATCGTCGACCTCTTCGCGACCGGCCCCCGCGTACTCTGACGGCGCATCAGCCGCCCCCCCACCAGTACGCCAGGGCCGGTCGCGATGGCCGGCTCGGTCCCCCCGTCCCGTGCCAGGTCATCGGTCCCCCCCAGGATGCCGGGGCAATCCCCCCGTCCCTCCGGGCAGTGACATTACGCACCGGCCCGGTGCGGGGAAAGGGAAAACGGACCAGAGTCGGACATTGTCCGGCCGTTGTCCGGGTCCGCAGGCCGTGAGACCGTTCTCGCAGGGGGCGCGCGCCCCGGCGGGGCGCCGCCCCCGACCGCTCGTCACGCCGCGGAGGCTGGATGACCATCGGACAGGAACTGCGCCGCGCGCGAGTCTCGTGCGGGCTCACGCAGGGCGACCTCGCCCGCCGGGCGGGCATGAGCGTCGAAGGCATCTCGCTGCTGGAGCGCGGCCGGCGCAACCCGCGCCCGTCGACGATGCTGCTGCTGGTCGACGCGATGAGCCTGCCCGAGATGGACCGGCACCGCCTCCTGCGGGCCGCGGACGCCTCCGGCGGCGATCCCGCAGATCCGCCGACCTGGCCGGACCCCCTCATCGGCCGCGAGCGGGACATCGGCGTGGTCCAGGCTCTGTTCGAGCGGGGTGCGCGCGTGGTGACGATCACCGGCCCGGGGGGAATCGGCAAGACCCGGCTCGCCGCGGCCGCGGCGGTGACAACGGGAGCGGACCTCGAGGGGGTCCGCTGGGTGCGGGTCGGCGGCATTCGCCAGCCGGACGGGTGGTATGCGGCCGTCGCCGACGCCCTGGGCGCACCCGGAGCGACGACCCTCGACGCGATCGTCGGGTACCTCGCCGACCGCCGGCTCGTCCTCGTGCTCGACAACGCCGAGCATCTGCTCGATCGCTGCCGTCTGCTCGTGGAGTCCGTATGCCGCTGGAACCCCCACGTGAAGATCCTCGCCACCTCGCGGCGCCGGCTCCAGGTGCCCGGCGAGCGGGTCCATCCGATCGGTACCCTGGCCCAGCCCACGGCCCTGCGCAGCGAGGCCGACCTCGAGTCGGCCCCCGCGACGGCCCTGTTCCTGCGGTCCATGGTCCGGCACCACCTCGGCGCGCTCGCGGCCGGGGACGTCGCGGCGATCGGACGGATCTGTCGGCTGGTGGACGGTCTGCCGCTCGCCATCGAGCTCGTCGCCGCCCACACCGACGTCTATTCGACCCACGAACTCGCCGACGCACTCCGGCACACGCTGGCCGACGGGTCGGACGGCTCGCTCGGGGACGGGTTGGGCCTGCGGGACGGACTCCTCGACGATGTCGTCGGCTGGAGCAGCCGCAGCCTCGGCCCCGACGAGCGGGACCTCTTCGCCGCGCTCTCGGTCTTCTCCGGCCCGTTCCGCGAACGCGCGGTGCAGGCGATCGCCGACCGCGACGAGGCGTCGACCCGGCGCGGCCTCTCCGTGTTGATCGGGGCGTCGCTGATCGCCCGCGCGCCGGATTGGGAGGGTCAGGCCACCTTCCGCATGCTGCATCTCGTCCGGGCGGTGGCGCGGGACATCCTCGCGCAGCGGGCCGATGCGGACACGATCCATGTCCGACACGCCGAGCTCGTCATCACGGCGGCGAGCGAGGCGGCGGCCGACCTCGGGGGCAGCGACGCGGCGCGATCGCTGCGGGTCCTCGACGGCGTCGCGGAGGACGTCGACGCGGCGCTGGCCTGGGCCGCCGGCCACGGCGAGGCCGACCTCGCCCTGAGGCTCGTCGCGGCCACCCGCGAATGGTGCTATCTGCGCGGCCGGTACGCCCAGGGCCGGGCGTGGGCCGCGGAGGCCCTCGCCGCCGATGCCCGGTCGGACTCGGCCCTGGACCGACGCGATCTGCATGCCCAGGCCCTCGGTGCGGTCGGCGGGATGGCCTTCCTCCAGTGCGACTACGGGGTCGCCCTGACGAACGTCGCGGCGGCCAGGTCACTCTTCCACGACGTCGGCGACCGCGCCGGCGAGGCCTGGGCCACGGGCCGGCTCGGCAGCATCGCCCGCGAGCGGGGCGATTACACGACGGCCTTCGCTCGGCATACCGAGGCATTGGCCCTGTTCCGCGAGGCCGGCGACCCGATGGGGGAGTGCGGCCAGCTCAACGCCCTGACCCTCGCCCGGTGGCTCACCGGTGACCTCGCGGGGGCGACCGAGGCGGCGGGTCGCGCGAGCGCCGCGGCGCGGCGTTGCGGTGGCGAGCCCGCTGTCTGGGCACTCATCAACGCTGGTGTCCTCGCCCGCCTGGCCGACCAGCCGGCCCGAGCGGACACCGTGCTCGCGCGCGCGTTCGACCTCAGTCAGGAGCAGGGCTTCCCCGAGGGGATCGCCTGGTGCCTCAACCAGCGAGGCATCGTCTCCCGGCTTCGCGGGGATCGGGAGCGCGCCGTCCGGCTGCAGGAGGCGGCGCTGCTGGAGCACCGCCGGCTCGGAGATCGCTGGCGACTGGCGAGCACCCTCGAGGAACTCGCCCTCCTCGCCGTCCTCGCCGACGACCCGGAGCGCGCCGCCCGGCATCTCGGCGAGGCCGACGACATCCGTCAGACGATCGGGGCCCCGGTGCCACCGATCGAGGCCGACACCCGGGCTCGGGTCGTGGCCGGACTGGGCGGATGAGGAGCGGTGGGGGCGCGGGTCAGTCCTCGCCCTCCTCCCAGCGCCGGTCCTCCTCGTCCCACGCCTTCGTCCGCTCGGCGGCGATCTCGAGGGCTCGGGAGGCCTCCTCCTGGGTGTCGTACGGGCCCATGACATCGGTGTCCTGGCCGCGGGTCGCGTCGTCCTCGACCTGTCCCGTCGCCACGTTGTACCAGAACGCCATCCCGACTCCTTCGTTGCCATGGGCGTCCCAGGTGGATGCCTAGACTCCACCGTATGCCGTCGACCTCCTCCGTTGTAGCTCCGGGCGTCATCTCGCCACGACGCACCGTTCCGGCGTCCATCGAGCGACCGGAGTATGTCGACCGGCCCGCCCCGCGACCGTTCACCGGGTCCGAGGTCAAGGACACCGACACGATCGAGCGGATGCGGATCGCCGGTCGCCTCGCCGCCCGGGCGATGGAGGCCGCCGCCGCGGCGATCACCCCGGGAGTCACCACCGACGCGCTCGACGCGATCGCCCACGACTACCTCTGCGACCACGGCGCCTATCCCTCGACGCTCGGTTATCGCGGCTTCCCGAAGTCGATCTGCACGTCGGTCAACGAGGTGATCTGCCACGGCATACCGGACGACCGCCGGCTCGAGGACGGCGACATCGTCAACATCGACATCACGGCCTTCATCGACGGCGTCCACGGCGACACCGACGCGACCTATCTCGTGGGCCACGTCGACGAGGAGTCACGGCTCCTGGTCGAGCGCACCCGGGAGGCGATGCTCCGCGGCATCCGCGCGGCGACGCCGGGGCGCCCGGTCAATGTCATCGGCCGGGTGATCGAGAGCTACGCCAGGCGCTTCGGCTACGGCGTCGTGCGCGACTTCACCGGCCACGGCATCGGGACGGCCTTCCACTCCGGCCTGGTCATCCCGCACTACGACGCGGCCCCGCACTACGGGACGGTCATCGAGCCGGGCATGACCTTCACCATCGAGCCGATGCTCAACCTCGGCACGCACCGGTGGGACATGTGGCCGGACAAGTGGACGGTCGTGACGAAGGACAAGCGTCGCTCGGCGCAGTTCGAGCACACCATCCTCATCACCGAGCACGGCAACGAGATCCTGACCCTCCCCTGACCGCTTTGTCGTTCAGGCGAGCGTCGACGCCCTCCGAGGGAGGGCACCCGGTCACTCGAGGAAGGAGTGCTCCTCGGCGGGGAAGGTGCCATCGGCGACCTCCGCGGCATAGGCCTTCGCGGCGTCACCGAGGACGGTCCGCAGGTTGGCGTACTTCTTGACGAACCGCGGGGCCCGGCCCCCGCGCAGGCCGGCCATGTCCTGCCAGACCAGCACCTGGGCGTCGCAGTGCGGGCCGGCGCCGATGCCGATGGTCGGAATGCGGAGCGACTCGGTGACCGCCTTCGCGGCCGGCGCGGGCACCATCTCCATGACGACGGCGAAGCACCCGGCGGCCTCGAGGGCCAGCGCGTCGTCCATGAGCTTCTCCGCCCCCGCCCCGCGACCCTGGACCCGGTATCCCCCGAGGACGTGCTCGCTCTGTGGGGTGAACCCGATGTGCCCCATGACGGGGATGCCGGCCCGCACCAACAACTCGACCTCGGGCACCATCGCCGCCCCGCCCTCGAGCTTGACGGCGTGGGCGAGGCCCTCCTTCATGAACCGGGTCGCCGTGGCCAGCGCCTGCTGGGGGCTCGCCTGATACGAGCCGAAGGGCAGGTCGCCGACGACCATCGCCCGCTTGGCCGCCGAGGTGACCGCCCGGCACAGAGGGATGAGGTGATCGACCGTCACCGGGACCGTCGTCTCGAAGCCATAGACGTTGTTGCCGGCCGAGTCGCCGACCAGGAGAACGGGGATGCCGGCCTCGTCGAAGATCTCCGCGGAATACATGTCGTATGCCGTGAGCATCGCCCACTTCTCCCCGCTCGCCTTCCACTGCATCAGGTGCGGGATGCGGATCCGCCGCTGAGGTGCGGCCTGGGCCCCGGTGCCGTAGGGGTTGGTGGTCTCGGGTGCCGGCGACGCGGTCATGGCGGCCATCCTAGGAGGGCCCGGCCTCCGGTGTGCGCCCCCATATCACACCGATCTGGAGGAAGATCGAGCAATCCTCGGGAATTTGTTGTGTGCTAACCCCCGCTCCGCGTCGGATTCGTGTTTGCCTTGCCCTGGGTGCCGCCCACCCGTGCGGACCCGACATACCGATCTGGGAGGACAGGTAGTGAAGAAACGACACGTGGGAGTCGTGTCCGGGATCGCGGTCGCCGCGCTCGCCCTGACAATGGCCCCGACCACGGCGCAGGCCGGTTCGACGCCGTCGCCGGCACCGGCCGGCACGGACGGCGCCGCGATCCGCAAGGGTGGCGACGCCCTGCCCAACCCGCTCGCCGACGCACAGGCGAAGCTGCGCCAGGAGGCGGTCTCGAAGCTGCTCGACGGCGAGGCGACGCTCCAGGGCAGCGGGAGCAACCGGGTCATCAAGATCGCGGGCAACCCCAACGCCCGCGCCGGCGACCCGGCCGCCAAGAGCCGCTGGGTCTGGTACCCGACGAACCGCGAGGAGTCGATCTTCACGATCCTCGTCCAGTTCGGCGACAAGACGATGACCTCGACCGGCGGCACGGCCGGGCCGATGAAGAACCAGATCCCGGCCCCGGACCGCAACTGGGACGGCAGTTCGACCGACAACAACTCGACCTACTGGGTCAAGGACTTCAACACGGCCCACTACAAGACCATGATGTTCGGGGCGGGCACCTCCTTCAAGGACTTCTACCAGAAGCAGTCCCAGGGGCGCTTCCTCGCCAAGGGCGATGTCGCCGACTGGGTCAAGGTCCCCTACAACGAGGCACGCTACGGCTCCAACAACCTGCCGGACAACGAGACCTACTGGCCGTTCATCACCGACAGCGTCAACGCGTGGTACGCCAACCAGGTCAAGATGGGCAAGACCAAGGCTCAGATCCGCGCCTACTTGAGCCAGTTCGACAAGGTCGACCGCTACGACTACGACGGTGACGGCAACTTCAACGAGCCCGACGGCTATATCGACCACTTCCAGGACATCCACGCCGGTGAAGGCGAGGAGGCCGGTGGCGGCGCGCAGGGCGCCGACGCCATCTGGAGCCACCGCTGGTATGTCAACTCCAACCTCGTCGGCTCGACCGGTCCCTCGTTCAACAAGCTCGGCGGCACCCAGATCGGCAACTCCGGCATCTGGGTCGGGGACTACACCACGGAGCCGGAGAACGGCGGCCTCGGCGTGTTCACGCACGAGTTCGGTCACGACCTCGGCCTGCGCGACTACTACGACACCGCGGGCGGCGACAACAGCACGGCCTTCTGGACGCTCATGTCCTCCGGGTCGTGGCTCAACCGCGGCGGCAACGCGATCGGCACGGTGCCCGGTTACATGGGCCCGCACGAGAAGCTGCTGCTGGGCTGGTTGGACTACAAGCTCCTGAAGTACAGCAAGGGCAAGACCTACCAGCCGATCCTCGGGCCGGCGAACAAGGACGGCCAGGGGATGCCCCAGGCGGTGGCGATCCTGCTGCCCGACCGCAAGGTGACGACCACCTACAACACGCCATACGCCGGATCCATGGAATGGTGGGGCGGCGCCGGAGACAACCTCACCACGACGATGAGCCGTGCACTCGACCTGACCGGTGCCTCGACGGCGAAGGTCGACTCCATGCTCTGGTCCGACATCGAGGAGGGCTACGACTTCCTGTATGCCGAGGCCTCCACCGACGGCGGGTCCACCTGGAGCCAGGTCGGTGACGCGGTCACCGGCCAGAACCCCAAGTGGGTTCCGATGAGCTGGGACCTCTCGGCATACGCCGGCAAGAAGATCCAGTTCCGCTTCCGCTACTCCACCGACGGCGGCGTCCACTACGGCGGTCCGTTCCTCGACAACATCGCGATCACCAAGGGCTCGACGACGATCCTCACGGACGGCGCCGAGACCGACACCGGGTGGACCACCTCCGGCTGGACGCGGATGAGCGGGACGACGTCCGAGATGAAGCAGAACTACTACCTCGTCGAGGACCGGGTCTACTCCGGCTACGACAACACCCTCAAGGTCGGCCCCTACAACTTCGGGTGGGCGGACAGCAAGCCCGACTGGGTCGAGCGGTTCCCATTCCAGAACGGCATGCTGGTCTGGTACGTCGATGACCGTTACAGCGACAACAACACCATCACCCACCCGGGTGGCGGTTTCGCCCTGCCGGTGGACCTCCACCCCGAGGCGATCGTCGCGAGCAACGGCCAGACCGTGACCAACCGCCGCGGAGCCTTCGACGCCACCTTCGGTCTCGAGCGGACCGATGCGGTCACCTTCCACAAGAGCGGTGTCCCGGTGACGATTCCGTCCCGGCCCGGGGTCGCGACCTTCGACGACACCGACCCGATGGCCTACTGGAGTTCCGGGAACCCGATGAACTCGGTCCAGGTCGCCGGCACCGGCACGATGGTCAAGGTGCTCTCGCAGGCGAGCCGCGGCTGGCCGCTGCAGTTGCAGGTCAGCTTCAAGTGAGCCGCCGCTCGGGTGAGCCGGCGACGGCCGCCTGACATCGGCATACGGAATCGAGACGAGGGCCCCGGGAGCGATCCCGGGGCCCTCGTCCGGTTAACAGGCCCGTAACACGGGTGCGCTTGTATGGCGCGCATGGATCGTCAGCAGGAGTTCGTCCTGCGGACCATCGAGGAACGAGACATCCGGTTCGTGCGCCTGTGGTTCACGGACGTCCTCGGGACGCTGAAGTCGGTGGCCATCGCCCCGGCCGAGCTCGAGGGGGCGTTCGCCGAAGGCATCGGCTTCGACGGCTCGGTCATCGAGGGGTTCGCCCGCGTGTTCGAGTCGGACATGCTCGCCAAACCCGACCCCGGGACCTTCCAGGTGCTCCCGTGGCGGGGTGAGTCGCCCGGCACCGCCCGGATGTTCTGCGACATCATGCTGCCGGACGGCACGCCGAGCATCGCCGACCCTCGGCATGTGCTCAAGCGAACCCTGGCGAAGTGCGCGGACATGGGCTATACCTTCTACACCCATCCCGAGATCGAGTTCTTCCTCCTCAAGTCCGGCTGGGTGCCCGGAGAGGCGCCGGAGCCGATCGACCAGGCCGGCTATTTCGACCACGTCCCCAAGGGCATGGCGCACGACTTCCGCCGCGCGGCGATCTCCATGCTCGAGTCGATCGGGATCTCCGTCGAGTTCAGTCACCACGAGGGCGCCCCGGGACAGAACGAGATCGACCTGCGGTATGCCGATGCGCTCACCACCAGCGACAACATCATGACCTTCCGCACGGTCGTCAAGGAGGTCGCGCTCGAGCGCGGGATCTATGCGACGTTCATGCCCAAGGTCTTCGCCGAGCACCCCGGCTCGGGCATGCACACGCACATGTCGCTCTTCGAGGGCGACGCCAACGCCTTCTTCGAGGCGGGCGCGAAGTATCAGCTCTCGACAACGGCCCGGCAGTTCATCGCCGGCATCCTCCGGCACGGGGCGGAGATCTCGGCCGTGACCAATCAGTGGGTCAACTCCTACAAGCGCCTGTGGGGCGGCGGCGAGGCGCCGGCGCACGTGACCTGGGGCCACAACAACACCTCGGCGATGGTCCGGGTCCCGATGTACAAGCCGTTGAAGGGGCAGAGCAGCCGGGTCGAGGTGCGCACCATCGACTCCGCGTGCAACCCCTACCTCGCCTACGCGATGATCCTCGCCGCCGGCTTGAAGGGGATCGAGAAGAGATACGAGCTGCCTCCGGAGACAGAGGAGGACGTGTGGGCGCTCACCCGCCGAGAGCGCCGCGCCATGGGGATCGAGCCCCTGCCGAGCTCGCTCTCCGAGGCCATCGTCGCGATGGAGCGCAGCGAGCTGGTCGCCGAGACCCTCGGCGAGCACGTCTTCGACTTCTTCCTGCGCAACAAGCGCCGGGAGTGGGAGGACTATCGCCACCAGGTCACCGCCTTCGAGTTGGAGCGCCTCCTCCCGCGGCTGTAGGCGTGGTCGGCGCCCGGGCGTGGGCTCGCTCCGAGCGGGTGACCGGCGACGGAGCCGGTCGGTGGAGACTGGGGACACCTGGCGCGGCCGTTAGGGTTGGGGCGTGTCGACGGCGAGGACGGAGAGCGCGGGGGCGGCGCTCGCGCGACTCGGTTTCGCCGACCCCGACCGGGCCGCCCGGCTGATCGCCGACCCGGCCCTGGCCGGTCTCATCGACCCGCTCGATGACACCTTCAGCGACGGTCTGCTCCACGCCCTCGCCGACGTCGCGGACCCCGACCTCGCCCTGCTGACCCTGGTCCGGCTCATGGAAGCCCTGCGCAGTGCCGTCGACCGGGAGGCCGAGGGGTCGGCCCTGCGCACCGAGCTGCCGGCCCTCATCGCCGAGCTTCGCCGCCCCGGTGTCGGCCGGCAGCGGCTCCTCGCGGTCATCGGTGCCTCGATCGCGCTCGGTGACCACCTCGTCGCCCATCCGGAGCACTGGCGCAGCGTCGCCCAGGCCCGCCCGCGGGCCGTCCAGGAGCGCATCTCCCGACTCGTCGGCGCGGTCGAGAACCCCCCGGACGGACTCACCCCCGACGATGCGCTGCGCGTCTTCTATCGACGCGGGCTGCTCGGGATCGCGGCCCTCGACCTGACCGCACCCGACCCCCTCGCCGCCATGCCCGTGACCGCCGCGGCGCTCGCCGACCTCGCCGAGGCGGCGCTGGAAGCGGCATACGTCATCGCCCGGCACGAGGCGGGAGACGCCGCCCGCGGCTGCCGGCTCGCCGTCATCGCCATGGGCAAGACCGGCGGGCGGGAACTGAACTACATCAGTGACGTCGACGTCATCTTCGTCGCCGAACCCGCCGAGGGGGTCACCGAGCGGGAGGCGATCGAGGTCGCCACGGCCATGGCGACCCGCCTGATGACGGCCTGCAGCCGGTCGACGCCCAGCGGGACGCTCTGGCAGGTCGACCCGGCGCTGCGGCCCGAGGGCAAGCAGGGCCCGCTGGTGCGGACCATCGCCAGCCACCGCGCCTATTACGAGCGGTGGGCCAAGACCTGGGAGTTCCAGGCGCTGCTCAAGGCCCGCGTCGTCGCCGGGGACCGCCGGATCGGGGAGGTCTATCTCGACACGGTCCGCCCGATGGTGTGGGAGGCCGCCTCGCGGGAGCACTTCGTCGACGACGTCCAGGCGATGCGCCGCCGGGTCGAGGCCCACATTCCCAGCGCCGAGGCGGACCGGCAGCTCAAACTCGGCCCGGGCGGGCTGCGGGACATCGAGTTCAGCGTCCAGCTGCTCCAGCTCGTCCACGGGCGCACCGACCCCAGCCTCCGGTCGGGGACGACCCTCGACGGCCTCGCCGCCCTCGCCCGCGGCGGGTATGTCGGGCGCGAGGACGCCAATGTCCTGGGATCGGCATACCGGCTCCTGCGCACCCTCGAACATCGGATCCAGCTGCAGCGTCTGCGACGCACCCACCTCATGCCGACGGCGAAGGCCGACCTGCGCCGCCTCGGGCGGGCCCTCGGCCACCGGCAGGACCCGGTGACCGCCGTCGAGCAGGCCTGGCGGGCCGAGGCACGGGAGGTGCGCCGGCTCCACGAGCGGCTCTTCTACCGCCCGCTGCTCGCCGCCGTCGCGCGGCTCGACGCCGACGACGTCCGGTTGACCCCCGCCGCCGCCCGCGACCGCTTGCGGGCCCTGGGCTTCCGCGACCCGGACGGCGCCATCCGCCATCTCGAGGCGCTCACCGAGGGGATCTCTCGGCGGGCCGCCATCCAACGCCACCTCCTGCCGGTCATGCTCGGCTGGTTCGCCGAGGAGATCGACCCCGACGGGGGGCTGCTGGCCTTCCGCGACGTCAGCGAGTCGCTCGGCGCCACCGCGTGGTATCTGCGCCTGCTGCGGGACGAACCGCAGGCCGCCGAGTATCTCGCCCGCACCCTCGCCCGCAGCCGGTTCGCCGCCGACCTGCTCCGGGCCGCGCCCGAGGCGGTCCAGATTCTCGGCGACCCCTCCGGGCTGGCGCCGCGCGGCCGCGCGGACGTCGAACGCCGCATGCGGGTGGCCGCTTCGACGAAGCGCTCCCCTGACGAGGCGGTCGCGGCCGCCCGTCAGATCCGGAAGGTCGAACTCTTCCGGGTGGCCGTGGCGCATCTCGTCGCCGGGCTCGATCCGGTCGGCGTCGGGCGGGGACTGGCCGATATCACCGACGCCACCATCCAGGTCGCGCTCGACGCCGTCATGCGGGCCGAGCAGGCCCGAACCGGCGGCCCGCTGCTGACCGACCTCCTCATCGTCGGCATGGGTCGGCTCGGGGGGAGCGAATGCGGCTTCGCCTCCGACGCCGACGTCATGTTCGTCCACGACCCCCGGCTCGGGGCGGACGAGACGGAGGCCCAGCACCAGGCCCTCGAGATCATCAAGGAGTTGCGCCGGCTCCTCGAGCGCCCCGGACCCGACCCCGCGATCGGCCTGGACGCCGACCTGCGCCCCGAGGGGAAGAGCGGCCCGCTCGTGCGCAGCCTCGACTCCTACCGGGCCTACTACGACCGGTGGGCCCTGACCTGGGAGGCGCAGGCCCTGGTCCGGGCCCGCCCGGTCGCCGGGGACGACGATCTCGCCGCGAAGTTCATCGACCTCATCGACCCGATCCGCTGGCCCGCCTCCGGCCTCGACGCCGCCCAGGTCCGGGACATCCGCCGGCTCAAGGCCCGGATGGAGGCCGAGCGCCTGCCCCGGGGAGCCGACCGGCGCCTCCACTTCAAGCTCGGGACCGGCGGCCTCTCCGACGTCGAGTGGACCGTGCAACTGCTCCAGCTCGAGCACGCCCACTCCTATCCGACCCTGCGGACGACCTCGACGCTGCCGGCGCTGCACGGGCTGGCCCAGGCCCGGCTCATCTCCAGCGGTGACCACGCGACCCTCGCCGACGCGTGGATCCAGGCCGACGCGACCCGCGACGCGGCGATGCTCTTCCGCGGCCGGGCGGTCGAGTCGGTGCCGACCGACGTGCGCGAGGCCGACGGCACTGCGCGGATCATGGGCCTGCCCCCGGGATCGGGCCAGGAACTCGCCGAGAACTATCGCCGCGTCGGCCGCCGTGCCCGTGCGGTCGTCGACCGGCTCTTCTACGGCGAGCCGGGGGAGCCCGGGGTCTGAGCGCGGCGAGCCCGCGGCATACGTCCGCTTTAGAATCGGCGCCATGATGCAGCGACTGGATCTGCGTGGCCGATCCCTGTCCCTGCGCGAGCTGCGTGACTGCTTGCCCAGGGCCGAGTTCGACGTCGACGCCGCGCTGCATGCGGTCGGCCCGATCTGCGACGCGGTCCGCGACGGCGGCGCCGAGGCGCTGCGGGACCTTTCGCAGCGGTATGACGGGGTGCGCCCGGGGCGCCTGCGGGTGCCCGCCGACGTGCTCGACCTCGCTCTGCGGCAACTCGATCCCGACGTCCGCGCGGCGCTCGAGGTCTCCATTGCCCGGGCCCGGGCCGTGCATGCCGACCAGGTGCGCACCGACACGACCACCCGGGTCACCGCGGGCGGCACCGTCACCGAGCGCTGGATCCCGGTCGACCGGGTCGGTCTCTATGTCCCGGGCGGGCGCGCGGTCTATCCGAGTTCGGTCGTCATGAACGTCGTCCCCGCGCAGACGGCCGGTGTCGGCTCTCTCGCCGTCGCGAGCCCGCCGCAGCGGGAGAACACCGGGCCGCTCGCGGGCTACCCCCACCCGAGCATCCTCGCGGCCTGCGCACTGCTCGGGGTGCGGGAGGTGTATGCCGTCGGCGGCGCCCAGGCGATCGCCGCCTTCGCCTTCGGCTTCACCGACGGCGATGACGTCTGCGAGCCGGTCAGCCTCGTCACCGGTCCCGGCAACATCTATGTCGCCGCGGCCAAGCGCCTGCTGAAGGGACGCATCGGGATCGACGCCGAGGCCGGGCCGACCGAGATCGCCGTCCTCGCCGACGCCAGCGCCGACGCCGACCACGTCGCCGCCGATCTGGTCAGCCAGGCCGAGCACGACCCGCTCGCGGCCAGCGTCCTGGTCACCGACGACATCGGTCTCGCCGACGCGGTGGTCGCGGCCGTCACCCGCCGGGCCGGGGCGACCAAGCACAGCGAGCGGGTCCGGGAGGCCCTCTCCGGACCCCAGTCCGCGGTCCTCCTCGTCGACGATCTCGACCAGGGTCTCGCCGTCGTCGATGCGTATGCCGCGGAGCACCTCGAGGTCATCACCGTCGACGCACCGTCGGTCGCCGCCCGGGTCCGCAATGCCGGCGCGATCTTCGTCGGGTCGTTCAGCCCGGTCTCGCTCGGGGACTACGCCGCCGGCTCCAATCACGTACTGCCGACCGGTGGGTGCGCCTGCCACAGCAGCGGCCTGTCGGTGCAGTCGTTCCTGCGCGGGGTCCACGTCGTCCACTACGACCGGGCCGCGCTGGCCGAGGTCGCCGGGCACATCGTCACCCTCGCGCAGGCCGAGGACCTGCCGGCCCACGGCGAGGCCGTCCTCGCGCGGGTCGGCGAGGCGCCCGGGGCCGTGCCCGGTGACGGGGGGGCGGCGGCGTGACCGTGACGACCCGAGCCGACCTCTCGCGACTGCTGCGGGCCGATCTGCGGGGGGAATCGGCATACGGCGCACCGCAGTTGGACGTCCCGGCGGCCCTCAACACCAACGAGAACTCGTATCCGGTGCCGAGCGAGGTCGTCACCGACATGGTCGCGGAGGTCGCCCGGGTCCTGCCCGGCCTCAACCGGTATCCCGACCGCGAGTTCACCGCCCTGCGGGAGGCCCTCGCCGGCTACCTGTCCCGTTCCGGGACGCCCGTGACCGCCGCCCAGGTCTGGGCCGGCAATGGCTCCAACGAGGTCCTCCTCCACCTGTTCCAGGCGTTCGGCGGCGTCGGGCGGACGGCGATCGGGTTCACCCCGTCCTACTCGATGCACTCGATCATCGCCGGCACGAGCCAGACGACCTGGGTGCCCGGCCGGCGCAGCGCAGACCCGGAGCGGCTGTTCACCCTCGACGCCGCATCCGTTGCGGCACAGATCGATGCGGCGAACCCCGCCCTGGTCTTCCTGTGCTCGCCGAACAACCCGACCGGCACGGCGATCGACCTCGACGTGATCGAGGCGGCCTACGCCGCCGCCCCCGAGGCCGTCATCGTCGTCGACGAGGCGTATGCCGAGTTCGCCCGGCCGGGGACACCCTCGGCCCTGACGCTGCTCGCCGGCCGCGAGCGGCTCGTCGTGACCCGGACGATGAGCAAGGCGTTCGCCCTCGCCGGTGGCCGGCTCGGCTATCTCGCCGCCGATCCCGAGCTGACCGCGCTGTTGCGCCTGGTCCGGATGCCCTATCACCTGTCCGCGCCGACCCAGGCGATCGCGGTGGCGGCCCTGCGGCATACGGACACCATGTTGGGGACGGTCGGCGCCATCAAGGAGCAGCGCGATCGGATCGCCACCGACCTGACCGCCCTGGGCTTCCCTCCGGTGGCCAGCGACGCCAACTTCGTCCTCTTCGGCGGGCTCGCCGACGCCGCCGCCACGTGGTCCGCCCTCCTCGACCGCGGCGTGCTGGTGCGCGATGTCGGAATCCCCCACTACCTTCGGGTGACGGCGGGTCCCCCCGCCGAGACGACGGCCTTCCTGAGCGCGATGGCCGAGCTGGGCGACGACCACCGCCTCGCGCCACGACGGGAGCGACCATGAAGACGACCCCACGCACGGCGTCCCGCGAGCGCGCGACGAGCGAGTCCAATGTCGCCGTCCGGGTCAACCTCGACGGCACCGGGGCGTCGTCGATCATCACCGGCATCGGGTTCTATGACCACATGCTCACGTCCCTGTCGCGGCACTCGCTCATCGACCTCGACATCACCGCGACCGGCGACACCCACATCGACGCTCACCACACGGTGGAGGACACCGCGATCGTCCTCGGCGAGACCCTCGCCGAGGCCCTCGGCGACAAGCGCGGCATCGCCCGGTTCGGGGACGCGACCGTCCCCCTCGACGAGGCCCTGGTCCACGCGGTCGTCGACGTCGCCGGCCGCCCCTATTGCGTCCACACCGGTGAACCGCCCGGGCAGGAGTACGTCGTCATCGGTGGCAACTACGTCGGGTCCCTGACCCGGCACGTGTTCGAGACCCTCGCCTTCCGCGCCGGGATCGCCCTCCACGTCCGCGTGCTCGGTGGACGCGACCCCCACCACATCGTCGAGGCGCAGTTCAAGGCGGTCGCCCGGGCACTGCGGGCCGCGGTCGAGCGGGATCCGCGGGTGAGCGGCATACCGAGCACGAAGGGTGCCCTGTAGCCGTATGCCGCCGAGACCCGCCCCCTCCGCCCGCCGCCCCGTCGGCGCGCTCCTGCTCGCCCGCGCCCGGCCCGACCGGATCCGGATCTGGGCCGGTCGCGGCCTCACCTCGGTCCACGTCACCGGCCTCGGCCCGTGGACCGGTGTGACCCCGGCCGGCGACCGCGCCCGGGCCGCCGCTCCCTATGACGACGCCCGTATGGCGCTCGCCGCCCGCCCGCTGCCCTCCTCCCTGCGCCCCTCGGTCGGGTTCTTCGTCACCGGGCTGCGCGCCGTCGTCATCATCCAGCCGCGCGGGTGGCGCCCGGTCAAGCGGTGGGTCGTCTGGTTGCCGGAGGCCGGGCCCGTGTCGGCGCCTGGGCTGCCGTCCGCCACGGCGGTCGATCTCATCGACGTCACCGGGGCGGGTCAGTCCGCCCTGCCCGGCGTCATGGAGGCGCTCGCCGAGGTGCCGCGCGACGCCCTGACCTGGCTGGCCGGGGTGCACGAGGCACTGCGGCTCCCGGGCCGGGACCTCCTCGTCGAACCGGACGCCGCGCTCGGGACGCTCGTCGAGCCCGACCCCGAGTCGGTGGCCCGGTTCGACGGGATCATGCGCGAGGAGGCGGCCCACCTCGCCGAGGTCGCCCACCCGAGCCGGCGGGGAGGGCGGAGCTGATGGCGCGCGTCGTCGTCCTCGACTACGGCAGCGGCAACATCCGGTCGGCGGTGCGGGCGCTCGAGCACGTCGGGGCCGAGGTCACGCTGACGGCCGACCCCGCCGTCGTGGCGGCATGCGACGGGCTGTTCGTGCCCGGTGTCGGCAACTTCCACGCGTGCATGGCGGGGCTGCGCGCCGTCGACGGCCCCCGGCTCATCGACGTCCGGCTCGCCGGCGGGCGGCCGGTGCTCGGCGTGTGCGTCGGGATGCAGGTCCTCTTCGACGGGTCCGACGAGCCGAGCGAGGATCCCGTCGCCGGGATGGGGGAGTGGCCGGGCACGGTCGCGCGCCTGCCCGCCGACGTGGTCCCGCACATGGGCTGGAACACCGTCACGGCCCCCGCGGGCAGCGTCCTGTTCGCCGGGATCGGCGACGAGCGGTTCTACTTCGTCCATTCGTATGCCGCACTCACCTGGGACCTGCCGGTCGCCGACGGCGCGCTGGCCGCTGGGTCGCCGCTGGTGACCACGACCGACTACGGCACCCGGTTCGTCTCGGCCGTCGAGAACGGGCCGCTGTCGGCGACCCAGTTCCACCCGGAGAAGTCCGGGGATGCCGGACTGCACCTGCTCGAGAACTGGGTGAGCGCACTGTGACGACCCGCCGCACCGGCCGAAGCGCCTCCTCCCGGAGCACGTCCCGGCGGTCGACCACACGGCGCAGCGGCACGGCATACCGCCGCCGGACGACACCGAAGGTGGCGACCACGGTGGGTTCGGCGCTCGGGTTGCTCGTCGTGACGCTGTTGACCCGCATGTCGTGGGCGCAGCGCCTCGCCCTGGTGGCCCTCGTCCTCGTCGTCGGCCTCGCCTGGGTCCTGTGGTCCCACCGGGCCGAGATCAGGGCCGGCGCCGACACCCCGGCCGACGCCCCGCCCGCCGGCCCGCCACCCGAGAAGGACCGATGACCCCCGCTCCGCGCCTGGAACTGCTGCCCGCCGTCGACGTCGCCGACGGCCGGGCCGTCCAACTCCAGCAGGGGGTGGCCGGCAGCGGCTGGGAGTTCGGTGACCCCGTCGAGGCGGCCCTGGCCTGGCAGGAGCAGGGCGCCGAGTGGCTCCACCTCGTCGACCTCGACGCCGCCTTCGGGCGCGGCTCCAACGCCGACCTGCTCGCCGAGATCGTCGGCCGGCTCGACATCGCGGTCGAGATGAGCGGTGGGATCCGCGACGAGGAGTCGCTGCGCCGCGCCCTGGCCACCGGCTGCCGCCGGGTCAACGTCGGCACCGCCGCCCTCGAACACCCGCGGTGGACGGCGCAGGCGATCGCGACGTATGCCGATCGGGTCGCCATCGGCCTCGACGTGCGTGGCGAGACCCTCGCCGCCCGCGGTTGGACCCGGGACGGCGGCAACCTCTGGGAGGTCCTCGCCCGCCTCGACGCCGAGGGGTGCGCGCGCTACGTCGTCACCGACGTCAACAAGGACGGGATGCTCGCCGGGCCCAACCTCGACCTGCTGCGGGCGGTCGCGCGGCATACGCAGGCACCGCTGGTCGCCTCCGGCGGCGTCTCGACCCTCGCCGACATCGCCGCGATCCGCAAGCTGGTGCCCGACGGCATCGAGGGGGCGATCATCGGGTCGGCCCTCTACAAGGGCGCCTTCACGCTCCCCGAGGCGCTCGACGTCGCCGGGCGGCCGTGACGAGCCTCGAGGCCGTCCGGGAGTGGGCGCAGGGCCTGCGCCGCCGAGTTCCCCTGGTCGACCACGTGTGGAGCGCCGGCGAGCACTACGTCGAGGAGCAGGGCTCGCTGCTCGCCGCGGCGGTCACCTACTACGGATTCCTCTCGGTCTTCCCGCTGCTCGCGCTCGCCTTCGGCGCGGTGGGCATCCTCGCCCGCGTCTTCCCCGACGCCGAGGCCGACCTCGCTTCCGCGCTGCGGCAGATCCTCCCCGGGATGATCGGCGACGGGCCGCACCAGCTCTCGCTCGCCACGCTGGAGCACACGGCCACCGCCGCGGCGGGGATCGGCCTGCTCGTCGTGCTCTATTCGGGTGTCAGCTGGATCTCCGACCTCCGAGCGGGTCTGACGGCGATCTTCCGCATCCCGAAACAGGATCAGCCGGGGATGGTCGCGGGCTATCTGCGCGCCCTGGTCTCTCTGGTCGAACTGGGCTTGATCCTCCTGTCCAGTTTGGCGCTCAGTGCGACGCTGACGACCCTGTCCGGCCTGCTGCCGGACGACCAGGCGACGGTGCGGGTGCTGCTGGCGGTGCTGTCCGTCGCGGTCGGCGCGGCGGTCAGCGCGGTGTTCTTCTTCACCCTCTTCCGGCGGGTCGCCCGGGATCTGGTCCCGGCGCGCTCGCTCTGGTCGGGCGCGGTCCTCGGGGCCGGGCTGTTCGAGATCCTCAAGCAGCTCTCGGGGCGCCTGCTCGCCTCGACCGCGAACCAGCCGGCCTTCCAGGCATTCGGGATCTCCCTGATCCTCCTCGTCTGGATCTACTACTTCTCGAGGATCGTCATGTTCGCCGCCGCGTGGGCCTTCACCGCCCGCCCGCCCGCCCCGGCCGGTGCCGGATGACCAATCCCCGCGACCACGCCCGCCACCCTCATCGCGTCGACCCCGGCGAGGCGACGGACTCCGCCGGGGCGCCGTGGAGGTCGCGTGCGCTTCCGCCGGGCGGTTTCGGCGCCGACACGGGCGCGAGCGACCCTGCACTCGTCGCGGCGATCGCCGGTGCCGGGGAGGTCGGGGAGGTCGCGATGATGGCCGCCGTCGCCGCCGGGCGCTTCCTGGTCGCCGTCGTGCCCCGTGCCGTCGACGTGGTCACGGGGGAGGACGGGCTCGTCCACGATCAGAGCGTCGAGATGGCCATGGTCAGCCTCACCGCGCCCGACGGGCGCCGGGCCCTGCCGGCCTTCACCGGCACCGCCGAACTCGCCGCCTGGAACCCCGCGGCGCGGCCCGTCCCGGTGGGCGCGGCGGCCCTCGCCCAGGCCGCCGTCAGTGAAGGATGTGACGTCATCGTCCTCGACCTCGCCCAGCCGCACGAGCGCGAACTGCGCTCCAGCCAGGTCTGGGCACTGGCGATGGAGCGCCCCTGGCAGCCCCCCGAGGCGGATCCGTTCGTCGCCGACGCCCTCGCGGCCGCGGTCGCCGCGGAGGGGGAGATCACGGCATACGCACCGTATGCCGCGGACCCACCGGGCACTCTCGGCGTCGCCGTCACCCTGATCCCCGGCCTCGACCGGTCGGCCGTGGAGGCCCTCGTCACGCGGGTCGGCGAGCGGCTGGCCACCGACGGTGAGTTCCGGGCGCGGATCGACGGCCTCGCCTTCCGCGTCGTCGGCTGACGTCAACCGGTGGCCCGGGTGCGCCATACTCGGCCCGTGAGATTCCGCCACGTCCTGTCCTATGACGCCACGCACGACGAGGTCTTCGACATGATCGCGGATGCCGAGTTCCGTGAACTGGTGGCGGGGCGGCAGCTGGCGGTGCGGCATACGGTCGACCTGCGGGACACCCACGCGGGGATGGATGTCGTCGTCGAGCTGGTCCGCCCGACCAACGGACTGCCGCCGTTCGCGGCCACGCTGGTCGGGCCGGAGATCGTCACCCGCCAGCACGAGATCTGGCGCACGCGGGACCACGCGCGGCTCGAGCTGTTCGTCCCCGGCAAACCCGCTCGGATGGAGGGCTCGATCACCCTCGTCGAGTCCGACGGCGTGACCACCCAGACGGTCGCCGGCGAGATCACCGTCTCGGTCCCGTTCATCGGCGGCAAGGTCGAGGGCGTCATCGCCGACCTGTTCCGGATGGCCCTCGATGTCGAACAGGAGGCCGGAGTGGAGTGGTTCGGCGAGCTGTGAGCTCCTGATATCCTGGAGGGCAACCGATCGAGCCTGCCCACCGGCCGGCTCGATGCTCAAGTGAAGCCGACGGCAGTCGCTTCCACCCGCGCACGCCTCGGCGACCGGGTCCCCGCTGGCCCGACGCGGGCGGTCACAGCGTGACTGTGGACGTTCGCCGAGGGTGGATGCGGCATACGTCCGTATGCCGTGTGAGCCAGACTGCCACCGACCTCCCGCGAGCCGTCGCGGGGGGTTTCCTCGTCTGAGGGCACCGCCCGCGGCGCAGTCCCGTCCGACGAGAAGGAGCACCACATCAGCGAGCCTCGCATCAACGACCGCATCCGCGTCCCAGAAGTGCGGCTGGTCGGACCCAACGGTGAGCAGGTCGGCATCGTCCGGGTCGAAGACGCACTTCGCCTGGCCGCCGAGGCCGAACTCGACCTGGTCGAGGTCGCCCCGATGGCCAAGCCTCCGGTGGCCAAGCTCATGGA
>JBDIAJ010000002.1:0-56862 GCA_039812345.1 Nostocoides sp.
TCAGCGACCAGGCCCACTTCACCCGGGTGTGCGCCGACCTGACCGGCCGGCCACCCGGCGCCCTCGTCCGCTCGTCGTGGTCGGGGCGAGCGACCCGACTGATCGGGGAGTGATATCGCGGCTATGGCCGCGATATCACTCCTCGATCAGCCTGTCCTCAGGGCAGCGCGGCATAAAGGTCCACGCCGTTGCCGTCCGGGTCGTGGACGGTCGCATAGCGCTGACCCCAGAAGGCGTCGAACGGCTCGAGGGCCCCGTGGTGTCCGGCGCCGGTCAGGCGGGCATAGACCTCGTCGACACCGGCCGGGTCACCGCAGTCGAAGGCGAGCGCCATCCGCGGGCTCCCGGTGGGCGGGTCGTAGGTGGTGAACGACCGCACGGTCGAGACCGGGTCCCACATCAGGCGCACCGACCCGATGGTGATCTCGGCGTGGGGCTCGGTGTCCAACTCGGCCGGAATCGGCAGGCCGAGCAGGCGATAGAAGGCCAGGGTGGCGGCGAGGTCCTCGGCGACCAGGCCGATGGCGGTGAACGAAGGGGTCGTCATACGACCCAGCCTGCCCGATCCCGGCCGGGCGGGTCTTGAACGAAACGGTCAACCCACCTCTATTCGTCGGCACCGATGGCGGGGCCGTCGGCCACGTCGACGAGACGGCGGCGCAGCACCTTCTTGTCGAACTTCCCGACGGCCGTCTTGGGCACCTCGTCGATCAGCTCGATCCGGTCCGGCAGCTGCCAGTCCATGAAGCCCGACGCGAGGAGATGCTCCCGGACGTCGTCCTCGGTGACCTGTTGACCGTCCCGGACGACGATGCAGGCGAGCGGTCGCTCGCCCCACTTCTCGTGCGGCACGGCGATGACCGCCGCCTCGGCCACGGCCGGCATCGCCATGATCGCGGCTTCCATGTCGACCGAGGAGATCCACTCCCCGCCGGACTTGATCAGGTCCTTGGTCCGGTCCGCGATGACGAAGTAGCCGTCGGGCGTCACGACCGCGACGTCCCCGGTGTGGAACCACCCGTCGCCGGTGAAGTTCTCCGCTCCCCGGCCGTGGAGATAGCCGTCGGCCACCCACGGCCCGCGGACGTAGAGCGCGCCCATCGACTCCCCGTCGGCGGGCACGCCCGTTCCCTTCTCGTCCCGCACCGAGATGGCCACGCCCGGGACCGGAAGGCCGGCATGGCGCCACACCCGCTCGCGCAGCTGCTCCGGAGCGAGGTGGCGCAGGTGATGGTGCGGCCACGCGACCGAGCCCAGCGGCGAGGTCTCGGTCATCCCCCACGCCTGGACCACGGTGATCCCGAGCGTGTCGGCATACTCCTCGATCAGGGCCCGGCTCGGTTGGCTGCCGCCGCAGACGATATGGCGCAGTTCGGTCGCGCCCGGCCCGCGTCGCTCGAGCTCGTCCGCGATTCCCATCCACACCGTCGGCACGCCGGCCGAGACGGTGACCCCCTCCTCGATCATGAGGTCGACGAAGTCTTTCGGCACGAGCGCGCCGCCATAGAGGCACAGCTTCGCGCCGACGGCGACCGCGGCATACGGGATGCCCCAGGCGTTCGCGTGGAACATCGGCACCTGCGGCAGCGCACAGTCCGACGGCCCGATCGAGACCCCGGCCGCGCTGGCCGCGGCCATCGTGTGCAGCACCGTCGACCGGTGCGTGTAGGCCACCCCCTTGGACAGCCCGGTGGTGCCGGAGGTGTAGCAGAGGCCGGCGACCGAGCGCTCGTCCAGGGTCGGTTCCTCGTATGCCGAGGACGCCGCTCCGACGATCGTCTCGTAATCGTGCACCGTCACTCCCGCGATCGTCACGGCACGCTCCGGCGTGCCCATGACGATGACGTGCTCGAGCGTGGGCACCTGCGGCGCGACGAGTTCGAGCAGCGGCACGAGGTCGGCATCGACGAGGACCGCGACGTCCTCGGCGTCGGTCATGATGTGCACGAGCTCAGCCGGCGACAGCCGCAGGTTGAGGGTGTGCAGGACCCGGCCGGTGCACGGCACGGCGAAATACGCCTCGAGGTGTCGGTAGCTGTTCCACGCCAGCGTCGCGACGCGCGCGCCCGTCTCGAGTCCGAGGGAATCGAGCGCGTTCATCAGCTGTTTGGCTCGCGGCCCGAACTCGGCGTAGGTGTAGCGATGGGTCGACGCGTCCGGCATCCGCGAGACGACCTCGACGTCGTGGTGGTGCTGCTCCGCATTCCACAGCAGCAGCCACGTGGTGAGCTCGGTGTCCATCATGGGCGTTCGTCCTTCGGTTCGGCGGCGGTGGGTCGGCGAAGGATGAGATTACGCAGTGCGACCGTGGAGTCGGCCACGGCTGACCTCGGCCGTCGTTGAGGACTTTTCTGTCGTCGTGCCGGTGGGGTTCACGCGTCGGGGATGATCAGGCGGTGGAAGCCGGGCTGGGGTTGCTCGGGGTCGGGGCCGCCCCGCTCGCCGGTGTCGAGGGCGTCGATGGCGGCCAGCTCGGCCGCCGACAGCTCGAACCCGAAGACGTCGAAGTTCTCGGCGATCCGCTCCCGCCGGGTCGACTTCGGGATCACCTGCCGGCCTTCCTGGATGTGCCAGCGGAGCATGACCTGGGCGGGCGTCTTGCCATGGCGGGCGCCGATCTCCAGCAGGGTCGGGTTGGCGAACGTCGGGGTCGCCGCGCTCGTCCCGCGATAGGAGGAGATGCCGCCGATCGGGGACCAGCACTGGGTGAGGATGCCGTGCTCGGTATCGGCCGCGGCACTCGCCTTCTGGGTGAAGTACGGGTGCAGTTCGATCTGGTTGACCGCCGGCACCACCTCGACGGCGGCCAGCAGCCGGTCGAGCAGGGCCGGAGTGAAGTTGCTGACCCCGATCGCCCGGACCCGCCCGTCGGCGAGCAGCGTCTCGAGGGCGCGGTAGGCCGCGATGGTCGCGTCGAAGTCGTCGAGGTTCGGCTGGTGGAGGATCAGCAGGTCGAGGGTGTCGACGCCCAACTTGCCGACGGCCTTGTCGAAGGCGTGGAGGCTCTGGTCGTGGCCGTAGTCGGTGACCCACACCTTGGTCTCGATGAAGACCTCGTCGCGGGGCACGCCCGACTCGCGGATCGCCTGGCCGACCTCGCGCTCGTTGCCGTATGCCGCGGCCGTGTCGACCATGCGGTAGCCGACCTCCAGCGCGGCCCGGACGGCGGCCACCGTCTCGGCCGGCGGGGTCTGGAAGACGCCGAGCCCGAGCACGGGGATGGTGACGCCGTTGTTGAGGTCGAAGGTGGGAACGGGGGTCATCGGGACTCCTGGGGCGGTCGGGCGGTTGGTGACGAGGACGAGCGCCGCGAGCGCCGCGGCGAGCATGGGGCGGGCGGTGATGCCGAAGGCACGGCATACGCCTGCATTGTCGCGCCCGGCGGCGACCGTGCGGTGAGCGGCCGGCCCGCCGAGCCTCAGAGGGAGTGGTCGAACGTGAAGTGATGGGTGCCGTCGGGGTCGATCGTCAGGTCGACGGTGCCGGTGATCCCGGCGAGTTCGCCGGTGCCGCTGGCCGGGACGATCACACCAAACGCATGCTCGCGACCGGCGCCGTCGGTGCTGGCCGCGTGCCAGAAGTTGAACGCCCCGCGGCGGCCGGCGAGCACGCCCTCGAAGGACTCCATCGCCACATACGTGCCGACGCCGCGGGCCGGGTCGAAGCAGGCGACGAACTCGGTGACGCTGGTGCCGGTGACGTCGCCGGCATACTCCTTGACCATGTGCATGATGCCGGTCGGCAGGGCCGTGGTGACCGCCGGGCGGTAGTCGAGCGGCTCGGTCGAGGGGACGGTGAAGGTGCAGGTCGTGATCGTCATGCGCCCAGTGTCGCGGACCGGCCGGGCCACGTCTTGAACGAACGCGTCAGGCCGCATGGACCAGGGCGGTCGCGATCGCGGCCACGCCCTCGCCCCGCCCGGTCAGGCCGAGGCCGTCGGTCGTGGTGCCGCTGACCGACACCGGGGCGCCGACCGCGGCCGACAGGGTCGCCTCGGCCTCCGCGCGGCGACGGCCGACCTTCGGTCGGTTGCCGATGACCTGGACCGCGATATTGCCGATCTCGTAGCCCGCCGCGCGGACCAGCCGGGCCGCCTCGGCGAGGAGGTCGGTGCCGGGCGCCCCGGCATACTCGGGCCGGGAGGTGCCGAAGTGGGCGCCCAGGTCGCCGATGCCGGCGGCCGAGAACAGCGCGTCGCAGGCCGCGTGGCAGGCGACGTCGGCGTCGGAATGACCGTCGAGGCCGCGCTCCCCCGGCCAGGTCAGCCCGGCCACGCGGAGCGGGCGCTCGCTGCCTTCCGGTGCGAACGCGTGGACGTCGACGCCGATCCCGACCCGCGTGGTCACCGGCGCGCCTCCAGCAGGCGCGTGGCGTGGTCGAGGTCGGCCGGGGTGGTCACCTTCAGGGCGAGCGGGTCGCCGTCGACGACCCGCACGGGTATGCCGCATGCCTCCGCCAGCGCGGCGTCGTCGGTCGCGAGCTGCCCGCTCGCGTGCGCCCGGTCCAGCGCGGCCCGGGTGAATCCCTGGGGGGTCTGGATCGCGCGGACGCTGGACCGGTCGGGCGTGTGGACGACCAGGCCGTCGGCATCGACGACCTTCATCGTGTCGACCACCGGCAGGCCGGGGACGACGGCCGGTGCGCCGGCGGCGACCGCGGCGATGACCCGCTCGTAGACCCCGGGCGGGGTCAGGCAGCGGGCGGCGTCGTGGACGAGGACGATCGCGGCGACCAGGCCGAGCGCCGCCAGCCCGGCGCGCACCGAGTCGGTGCGCTCCGCTCCCCCGGCGACGACGTCGACCCGGGCCCGGGAATCGGCGGAGGTGAGGTCGGCCCGCACGCGGTCGACATACGCCTCCGGGACGACCACGACGACGTGGGTGACCGCGGGGACCGCGAGCGCGCCCCATACGGCCCGGTCGAGAATCCGCTGCCCACCCACGCGCACGAACGCCTTCGGCACGCCGGCGCCGAGCCGGGATCCGGACCCGGCCGCGACGACGACGACGCCGACCCCGGGAGCGGGGTCGGCGTCGGTCACGTCGGTGGTGGGATGGCTCAGGAGGCCAGGACCTCATCGAGGATGGACTCGGCCTTGACCTCGTCGGTCTTCTCGGCGAGCGCCAGCTCCGAGACGAGGATCTGGCGGGCCTTGGCGAGCATCCGCTTCTCGCCCGCGGACAGGCCGCGGTCCTTGTCGCGGCGCCACAGGTCGCGCACGACCTCGGCGACCTTGATGACGTCACCGGAGGCGAGCTTCTCGAGATTGGCCTTGTAGCGGCGCGACCAGTTGGTCGGCTCCTCGGTGTGCGGCGCGCGCAGCACCTCGAAGACGCGGTCAAGGCCCTCCTGGCCGACGACGTCGCGGACGCCGACGAGGTCGCAGTTCTCGGCCGGGACTTCGATCGTCAGATCCCCTTGGGCCACCTTGAGTTTCAGATAGAGCTTCTCTTCTCCCTTGATAACCCGAGTCTTGATCTCCTCGATCAATGCGGCCCCGTGGTGGGGGTACACGACCGTTTCGCCGACCTTGAACACCATATGTTGTTAGCCCCTTTCGCGGCGTTCAGGATAGCACGCGAGGCCGTTCGGCGAAGAGTGAGCGGATTCGGCATACGCCCTGGCCAGGCGTCAAGCGCGGTCGAGTCGGGAGGTGCCTGCCGCGGCGTCGAGCAAGCCGCTACGCTGAGGCCCGTGACAGCGCTCACCACCCCCTCGCCCCGTCGTCCCCGCCGCCTGGCCGTGACCGCGGCGGCGCTCGCCTCGGGCAGCCTCCTGCTGTCCGGGTGCCAGGTGATCTCACCTCGCCAGACGGATGTCATGTATGACGCGGGCGACGGCGTCTCCGTGGACGTCGGTGCGGTGAAGGTGCGTAATCTGCTCATCGTCGCCGACAAGAAGGACGGCCCGGGGGTGATCAGCGCGGCCATCGGCAATCCCACCGGTCAGGACCAGACGGTCAGTTTCGGCTTCCAGGGTGGCGCGGCGCCCGCGCAGACGACGGTCCCCGCATATGGCGAGGCCAATGTGTCGATGAGCGGCACCAAGACCCAGGTGACCGGAGTCCCGGGCGAACCGGGCACGATGGTCACCCTGCAGGTCGCGACCGCCTCGGGTGGCACCGCCCCGGTCCTCGTGCCGGTGCTCCCGGCGACCGGGGACTATGCCGCGCTCGCCCCGTCCTGAGGGGCCTCACGCCTCGAACTTGTAGCCGAGGCCGCGCACGGTGAGGATGTGCACCGGGTCCTTCGGTGACGTCTCGACCTTCTTGCGCAGCCGCTTGATGTGGACGTCGAGGGTCTTGGTGTCACCGACATAGTCCGAGCCCCAGATCCGGTCGATCAGCTGCCCGCGGGTGAGGACCCGGCCGGAGTTGCGCACCAGGAACTCGAGCAACTCGAACTCCTTCAGCGGCAGCGCGACCACCTCACCCCGCACCGTGGCGACGTGGCGTTCGACGTCGATGGTGACCGGGCCCGCGGATACCGATGAGGTCACCAGTTCCTCAGGCTCCGAACCGCGGCGCAGCACCGCCTTGATCCGGGCGAGCAGTTCCCGCGAGGAATAGGGCTTGGTCACATAGTCGTCGGCGCCGAGTTCGAGCCCGACCACCTTGTCCACCTCACCATCCTTGGCGGTGAGCATGATGACCGGGACATTCGACTTGGACCGGAGGGATCGGCAGACGTCGATGCCGCTCATCCCGGGGAGCATGACGTCGAGAAGGACGAGGTCGGCGCCGCCGCGCTCGAAGGCGGCGAGTCCGTCCGGGCCGGTCTCCGCGACCGCGACCTGATAACCCTCCTTCTTCAGGACGTAGGTCAGTGGCTCGGAGTAGGACGGCTCGTCCTCGACGAGGAGGATCCTCGGGGAACTCATGCGGCGTTTCCTTCCGGACGACGGGCGCGAGAGGTGTCCGCGCCGATGGCGGGTGGATGGGCGAGGAGGGGCAGGCGGATGGTGAAGGTGGACCCGTGGCCCTCCGTGCTCCATACGCTCACCTGCCCGCCGTGGTTGGTGCAGATGTGCTTGACGATGGCGAGGCCGAGGCCGGTCCCGCCGGTCGAGCGGGATCGGGCCGCGTCGCCGCGGTAGAACCGCTCGAAGATGCGTTCCTGCTCGACGGCGGGGATGCCGCGTCCCCGGTCGGTCACGGTGATCGTCGCCTCGTCGTCGACGGCGCGGGCGCCGACCCCGACCTCGGTGGCCGACGGTGAATAGGCGATGGCGTTGCCGATGAGATTGCGCACCGCCGTCATCAGGAGTCCGAAGTCGCCGCGCACCCAGAGATCCGGTTCGCAGCGCTGCGTCAGCGCGATGTTCTTGGCGCCGGCCTCGATCTGGCTGACCTCGATGGCCTCGGCCACGACATCGGCGACGCACACGGGTTCGGCGCCGGCGAGGATGTCCTGGGACTGGAGTTGAGAGAGGTCGACGATCTCCTTGATCAACTTGCCGAGGCGCGCGGACTCCAGTTGCATCCGCTGGGCGAAGTGCTCGGTGGCGTCCTGGTCGCCCCGGGCGTCGAGGATGGCCTCGGCCAGGAGGGACAGCCCCCCGACCGGTGTCTTCAGTTCGTGCGACACGTTGACGACGAAGTCGCGGCGGACCTCCTCGACCCGCCTGGCCTGGGTGTGGTCGTCGACGAGGAGCAGGACGTGGGCGTCGAGGATCGGGGCGGCGCGGACATGGACGAACATCGGGGTCCCACCGAGTCCGCGGGGGAGTTCGAGTTCGCGTTCCCGGATGACGCCGTCGCGACGGACCGCACGGGAGAGTTCGACGAGTTCGGGGTGGGTGAGGCGGTCGCCGACGACGAACCCGTCCGCGACGGCCGTGGGCGTGTTGTTGACGACCTGCTCACCGGCATCGAGAACGAGGGCGCTCGAGGAGAGGACGGAGAGGATCGCCGACGCCCCGTCGGGGATCGGTGGCGGCGGCGGTGGACCGTGCATCCGGCGCTGCTCCCGCTCGGACAGGCGCAGGCTCACCACGGACATGGAGCCGAGGACGATTCCCACACACCCCCCGAGGATCGCGGCCGTCGTGACATCCACGGCGTCCAGCGTAGGCGGTGAGCGCGACGGCGACGCCGCTTCCGGGCCGGCGGGCGAGCATCATCGGCGCGGCGGCGCCAGGAATTCACCTGGCGTCCGGGGCGCGTTCACCACGCCAT
The DNA here is from genome assembly GCA_039812345.1 of Nostocoides sp. Classification (GTDB taxonomy): domain Bacteria; phylum Actinomycetota; class Actinomycetes; order Actinomycetales; family Dermatophilaceae; genus Nostocoides_A. The sequence continues at coordinate 8,177 of JBDIAJ010000002.1, forward strand.
GCGAGCCTCGGTCGCGACGCCGTATGCCGAGCACCGAAGGACACCATGCGCACCGCATTCGTCGAGGACCTCAATCGCATCACCGATCACCTGGTCGCGATGACCCGGCTCGCGGGTTCGGCGATCGGGCTCGCCACGCGCGCCCTGCTCGACGCGGACATCGGGCTCGCCGAGGCGGTGATCACCAGCGACCAGGAGATCGACCGGGCCCGCGAGGACCTCGACCTCCACGCCATCGACCTGCTCGCCCGCCAGAGCCCGGTCGCGACCGACCTGCGCGTCGTGGTGACGGCGATGCGGATGAGTTCCGACCTCGAGCGGATGGGCGATCTCGCCCGGCATGTCGCCAAGGTCGCCCGGCTCCGGTATCCCGAGCCGGCCGTGCCGGCCGAACTGGCCGCGACGATCGTCCAGATGGGGCAGGTGGCCGAGCGGATCGTGGCCAAGGCGGGATCGGTCATCGCCTCGCGGGATCTCGCCGAGGCGAAGTCGCTGGAACGGGACGACGACGCGATGGACGAGTTGCACCGGGAGTTGTTCGACCACCTCCTGGACGACCGGTGGACGCACGGGACGCAGGCGGCGGTCGACCTGACCCTGGTCGGGCGCTACTACGAGCGGTTCGCCGACCACGCGGTCTCGGTGGCGCGCCGGGTGAGTTTCCTCGTGACCGGGGAGTGGGACGCGGCCGAGGACCGCGAAGACGAGGAGGACCGGCTGCTGGCGCTGCGGCATACGAACCAGGCGGGGTGACCGGCGGCGCCGCTCAGGTGGGGCGATAGACGCTGACCTGGACGGCGTCCGGCGCGAAGCCGACGCTGCGATAGAGGCGTCCGGCGGGGTTGACCGTCTCGGTGACGATGACCCATTCGGTGACGCCGCGCTCGTGCGCCCAGCGGGCGGCGAGGCCGAGCAGGTGGCCGGCCAGGCCGCGGCGGCGATGGTCGGGGTGGGTGCCGACCGCCTGATAGCGCGCGAGATCGTCGCAGACGACGACGCCGAGATGGGCGGCGAGGCGCCCGTCCGCGTCGAAGGCGCCGAACCACTGGGCCACACCGACGTTCACCATGTCCTCGCGCAGCGTCTGCTCGGCGCGGAGGTAGGCGACGTGCTCGGCCTCCGGAAAGGTGCCCGCACGGCGGTTCTCGTCCGTGTTCTCGGTGAGGAGCGCGGACCAATCGGCGGCGTCGGCGAAGGGGCGCGCGGCATACGGACCGGGGAGGGGACGCTGCTCGGGAAGGGTCGTGGTGACCAGGACGTCCTCGGTGCCGACGTTGAGGCCGAGTCGCAGATAACGCTCGGCGAGGGGGAGGCGGGGCAGCCCGAGGGCGACGTGGGTGGCCCCGGGGAACTCCCGCGCGAAGGTCGCGGCCCAGCGCTCGGCGTCGTCCACGGCGGCCGGGTCGGTGACGAGGACGAAATTGCCCCAGTGGAAGGTCGGGTTGCGCGGTGTGTGGATGACGAGGTGGTCGCCGCGGTCGGCGATGTCCGAGCCGGTATGCCGCAGGATCGCCAGGTCGGTCAGCCACCCGGCGGTCAGCGGTCGCGCGCCGGAAACTACTTCTTGCCCTGGTTGGCGACGGCCTCGGCGGCCGCGCGGGCGGCCTCGGGGTCGAGGTACTCAGCGGGCCTGGTCGGCATGAAGTCATCGCCGAGGTCATAGACCAGGGGCATGCCGGTCGGGATGTTGAGGCCGGCGATGTCGGCGTCGCTGATCCCGTCGAGGTGCTTGACCAGGGCGCGCAGGGAGTTGCCGTGAGCGGTGACGAGGACGACCTTGCCGTCCCGCAGGTCAGCCTGGATGTCGTTCTCCCAGTAGGGCATCATCCGCGGGATGACGTCCGCGAGGCACTCGGTGAGGGGAACCTCGACGCCGGCATAGCGGGGGTCGCCGCTCTGGTCGAACTCGCTGCCCTTCTCGATCGGCGGGGGCGGGGTGTCGAAGCTGCGCCGCCAGAGCATGAACTGCTCGTCGCCGTACTTCTCCCGGGTCGCGGCCTTGTCGAGGCCCTGGAGGGCGCCGTAGTGACGTTCGTTGAGCCGCCAGCTGCGCCGCACCGGGATCCAGTGACGGTCGGCCGCGTCGAGGGCGAGGTTGGCGGTCGTGATCGCCCGCCGCAGGACCGAGGTGTGGACGACATCCGGGAGCAGGCCGGCGTCCTTCATCAGCGTCCCCCCGCGGGCCGCCTCCGCGCGGCCCTTGTCGGTGAGGTCGACGTCCACCCATCCGGTGAAGAGGTTCTTCTGGTTCCACTCGGACTCGCCGTGCCGCAGGAGGATGAGCGTGTAGGTCATACCGCCAGCCTAGTGCGCGGCTCCGCCGCCGACCGGCCGGTGTCAGGAGCCGCCCGGTGGGGTCTCGTTCTCGCTGCCCTCGAGCAACGACCGGAAGGCCTCGAGGTTGCGCAGGGACTCGCCGCGCGAGACGCGCCAGGCCCATTCCTTCTTCATCGAGCCGAGGAAACCGAGCGCGAGGAGGTCGTTGAACGGCCCGTCGGCCGCCTCGAGGACCACTCCGAGGATCTGATCGACGTATGCCGCGTCCACGAGCCGCGCGGGTATGCGCCCGGTGACGTACACGTCGCCGGAGCGGTCGATGGCGTAGGCGAGGCCGGGCAGCCGCACATTGCGCTGGAGGAGCCAGCGGTAGACCCCCGCGTGGTTCTCGTCGGGATTGCGGATGACGAACGCCGAGACAACGAGCCACTGTCGGCTCGCGACGAGGGAGACGACCGTCTTGAGCTTCTTCTCCCCCGGCAGGGTGACCACGATCTCGTCGTCGCGCAGCCCCGGCTCCCACTCCAGCTCGAGGTCGGTGACGGCCCGCGCGACCAGCTCGCGCAGCGCCTCGTTCACGACGCCACCGCCCGGGACAGCCCGGCCGTGGCGATCGCCTCGGCATACACCTCGAGCAGTCGATCCACCGTCGCCTCCCATCCGAACGCGGCCGCGTGCCGAATCCCCGCCCGCACCAGGCTGTCCCGCCGGGCCGGGTCGTCGAGCAGGTCGCCGAGGACGCCCGCCCATACGGCCGGGTCATGGCCCGGCACCAGCACGCCACCGGGACCGACCGCGACCGGCAGGCCGCCGACGTCCGCGGCGACGACCGGGGTCCCGCAGGCGAGCGCCTCGATCGCCACCAGCCCGAACGACTCGCTACGCGACGGGATGGCGACGACATCGGCGGCGCGGTACCACTGAGCCAGGAGCGCCCGCCCCACCGGAGGCAGCACCTCGACGCGGTCGGCCAGGCCCAGACCGGCCGCGAGTTGTCGCGGCGCATCCGGACGCTCGAGACCGGTCCCGCTGGCACCCCCGAGCAGAACCAGACGCACCCGGCGCCGGACCCGCGAGTCCCGGGAGAGCCGGGCCAGGGCCCGGATCAGGACATCGGGCGCCTTGAGCGGCTGGATCCGCCCGACGAAGAGGACCAGCGCGTCGTCCTGCCCGACCCCGAGCGCGGCCCGAGCCTCCGCGCGCGACCCGGGCGTGAACAGGTCGAGGTCCACCCCGGGGGGAACGACGTGGACGCGAGCCGGGTCGGCGCCATACAGCGAAACCAGGTCCCCCGCCTCGGCGGTGGTGTTGGCCACGAGCGCGTCCGCCGCCTGCACGACCTGGATCTCGCCGATCTCCCGCCCGGGTGGCTCGGGTCGGTCGTCGGCTCCGACGTGGGCGTTCTTGACCCGGGCCATCGTGTGCATGGTGTGGACCAGGGGCACACCCCACCGTTCGGCGGCGAGGAACCCGACCTGACCGGAGAGCCAGTAGTGCGAGTGGACGACGTCGTAATGTCCCTCCGGCGCGTGCGCGACGACGCGCATGAGCCCGGCCGCGAAGGCACACAGCTGGCCGGGAAGCGCGTCCTTGTCCAGGCCCTCGTAGGGCCCGGCGACGAGATGATGCACGGCGACCCGGTCGCCTATCTCGGTGCGCGGCGTCTGCCGTGACGACGTCGCCCGCGTGAAGATCTCGACGTCGATCCCGCGCCGGCCGATCCGGCGCGCGGTCTCGAGGACATAGACATTGAGCCCGCCGGCGTCCCCCGCGCCGGGCTGAGCGAGTGGGGACGTATGCAGGCTGATCATCGCCATACGTCGCAGCGACACGGTCATGGTTCGGAGTCTGCCACGGGGGGTCGCAGGCGCGTCAGGGCGAACTCGACGCGCGGCGCCCAGATGTGGATGTCCGTGCGTCCGACCTCGCGCAGGTCGAGCGCCCGGTCGACGTCGGCCGGGCCGAAGGCGACCGAGACTCCCCGGACCGTGGTGAAGATCGGTGTCGAGGCGGTCCAGACGTTGCGGATCCACCAGGCCCGATTGCTCAGCGACCGGTCGGGCACGCTCGGGGCGTAGCCGACCGTGTTGTGGTCGAAGCGCAGGTGGACGACGATGGCGTCCACGCCATGCACCGCGACGATGAACCGGAAGCGCCCGTTCCGCTCGGCGATGTCGATCGTCACCGGGCGCCTGACGGTCTCGCCGTCGTCATAGACGTATCCGGTGTAGCGCGCCAGCTCGTCGTCGGACAGCCGGTGCTCGATGTGCAGATTGCTCGCGACGCTGGTGAGGTTCTCCCGACGGTGGCCACCGGTGCCGGTGACGTCGCCGGTGAAGACGGTCACCGGTGAGCCTCGGGTCACCGTGTCGACGAGCGTGCCGGCCGCATCGGAGAACCGGAACCCGCTCGCATAGAGCGAGACACTCGCGCCGTCGGGGAAGTCCACCTCACCCGTGGCCAGGTCGGCGACGGTCAGCAGCCCCGGCCGAGTCACGTGGACCCCACTGTCGGCGCCGATCAGCGGGGGGATCCAGGTCATCCCCGCGAGGACGAGCGCGCCCACCATGGCGAGCGCGAACGCCACCATGCTTTTGCTCACGTCCCGCGGCCAGCTCATCCCGGCCAGGGTATCCGTCGGCGCCGCGGCATACCCTGCGTCCGTGGGACGGACGGCGCCGGTCGGGGCGATCACCCGGGGAACGACCAACCCCAACCGGCTGCGCCGGTGCGACCGCTGGCTGGCCGGACCCGAGGCGTGGCGCCTGCGCCGCGCGGGGCCGGCGCCGATCGTCGTCGACCTCGGCTACGGCGCATCCCCGGTGACAGCGCTCGAGTTGCGGGACCGGTTGCGGCGCGTGCGCCGGGATGTCGAGATCGTCGGGATCGAGATCGACCCCGATCGGGTCGCCGCCGCCGCGCCCCTCGCCGGTGACGGGGTCGGCTTCGTCCGGGGCGGGTTCGAGATCCCCCTGCCCGGCGGCGCTCGCCCGATCGTGGTCCGGGCGTTCAACGTCCTTCGCCAGTATGCCGAGTCCGACGTCCCCGGGCACTGGAGCCTCGTCCGGTCGCGACTCGCCCCCGACGGTCTGTTCGTCGACGGGACCTGCGACGAGATCGGACGCCTGGCGACGTGGGTGGGCATCGGCGGCGCCGGGCCGGAGACGCTGACGCTTTCGTGGCGGCTGCGCGGCCTCGCGGACCCGACGCAGATCGCCGAACGCCTCCCGAAGGCGCTGATCCATCGAAATGTGGCCGGGGAGCCGATCAACGACTTCCTCGCCGACCTCGGCGCCGAATGGCGCCGGGCGGCGCCGTTGTCGGCATACGGCGTGCGGCAGCGCTTCGTCGCAGCGGCGGGCGGGCTGGCCGCGCGGGGGTGGCCGATGCGGCATACGGGCCGGTGGAGGTTGGGCGAGATCACCGTCGACTGGACGGCGATCGCCCCCCTCGGGTGAGGCGGGTCAGCCCGCGGGGGTGGCCTCGTGGCGGGCGTAGTCGTCCTCGATGCGGACGATGTCCTCCTCGTCGAAGGTGCCCAGCGCGATCTCGAGGATGCGGGCGGTCCGCTCGCCGGAGTTGCCCATTCGGTGCGTCGAGCCCGCCGGGATCCAGATCTGCTCGCCGGCGATGGCGGTCCACTCGGCACCGTCCACGTGGATGTCCATCGGCTCGTCGAGCACCTGCCAGAACTCGCCGCGCTCGCCGTGCGACTGGAGCGAGAGGCGGTGGCCCGGGTCGACGCTGATGATCTTGACCGTGACCGGGGTGTTGGCGACGAACTGCTCGAACTGACCCCAGGGGCGGGCTTCGGTGAACATCGCCCCACGGGGGTCTTGCAGGGTGGACAACAGCACTCCTCGGACGAGGGCGGAAATGGGCGTCCGACCATTGTGACACGGGCGCGGACGAGCCCAGATGTCCGTCGGCCCGGCGCCCTACGCTGAGCCGTATGCCGCGCGCCGCCCTCGTTCTCGCCGGCGGACGGGGCACTCGGCTCGGCGGGGCCCGCAAGGTCGCCCTCGACATCGCCGGAGCCAGCGCCCTCGATCGGGTGCTGGCCGCCTGCGCCGGGTGGATGACGATCGTCGTCGGCCCGGCCGACCTGCGGGTGCCCCCGGGCGTGGTGCTGGTGACCGACGAGCCGCCGTTCGGCGGGCCGGTGAGCGGGCTGCGCGCGGGACTCGCCGTCCTCCCGGACGAGAGCGACCTCGTCGCCGTCCTCGCCGCGGACCAGCCGTTCGTCACCGCGGAGGCGCTCGAGGCCCTGGTGAGGGGCGTCGCGGACGGCGAGGCGGCGGCATACGTCACCGGGGGTGGGGTGGAGTTCCTCTGTGCCGTATGGCGCGCGCCCGCCCTCCGGGCCCGGGTCGCCGCCGCCGGGGCCTCGATGCGGTCGGTCTATGCCGACGCCGCCGTCGTGCTGATCCCCGACGAGCGCGGGTGGGCGAGCGATGTCGACACCCCGGAGGATCTCGCGCGCGCCCGGGCCCGGGCGGGTCAGGAGCGGACCCGCTCGAATCCCGAGTAGACGTTGCAGCGTCCGGTGCGGGCGAAGGCGACCAGGGTGAGTCCGAGGGCGGCGGCGGTCTCGACCGCCAGGGAGCTGGGGGCGGAGACGACGACGACGATCGAGATGCGTGCCATCGCGGCCTTCTGGACGATCTCGAACGAGGCGCGCGAGGAGACGACGAGGACGGTGTCGTCTCGGCCTGGGAGCACGCCGGCTCGCAGGCCGGCGCCGACGACCTTGTCCACGGCGTTGTGCCGGCCGACGTCCTCGGCGTGGGCGTGGATGGCGCCGGAGGTGTCGGCGAGGGCGGCGGCGTGGAGTCCGCCGGTGCGGTCGAACACGGCCTGGCGGGCGCGCAGGGCGGCGACCAGGTCGTCGATGGTCGCCGGCGTGATCGTCGCTGCCGTCGCGTGGAGCCGGGCCGGGATCCGCGCCGCGATGGCCGCGATGCTCGCGCTCCCGCAGACACCGCAGGCCGACGTGCTCAACGCGGTGCGGGAGAGGCCCTCGGGGATGCGGGTCGGGTCATCGAGGTCGACGTCGATGACGTTGTAGGTGTTCTGGTCGAGCCCGTCCGGGCCGGTCGCGACGGCCCCGGCGCAGTAGCGGGCGCCCCGGATCTGGTCGGCACCGGTGATGATGCCCTCGGCCAGAAGGTACCCATGAACGAGATCGATGTCGGCGCCGGGCGTGCGCATGGTCACGGTGATGACCTGTCCGGCGGACCGGATCTCGAGGGGTTCCTCGACGGCGAGGACGTCGGGGCGTCGGGTGCGGGCGAGACTCCCATCGACGCTGGTGATGCGCTCGACGGGGACGCGCACGGTCACCCGGCCCATGAGGTCACCTCGTCGCCGGCCACCGCGAGAAGGGCGAGGCGGTCACCAGGGACCGTACGGGCCCATTCGGCCGCCGCGACCCTGGACCTGGTCGAGGGCGGGCCGGACGTCCGTGAGATACACCGCGGCCGCCACGACCGCGATGAGACCGAACAGCGACAGCGGGCTGAACAGGACGACGACGCCGATTCCGGCGCAGGCGCCGAGGAGGATCGACCAGAACTGCTTGGTCTTCTTGCCGGCCGCGACGAAGGCGTCCGGGCGCCGGCGCAGGGCGTCGACGAACGCGAACCCCTCGAGGCCGAGCGCCCCGACGCCGAGAATCAGCGCGACAGCCTGCTGCACCGTCGTGAACATGGGGCCACCATACGTCCCTCGGCTCGGCGGACGCTGTGCGCGGCGCCTCGCGCGTCGCTGCGAGGCAGGGGGCACCCGGACCCGTGGATGTATCAGGCCCAGGCCGCCCGCCCTCTGGATCTCGCGACGGCCCGGACCGACCGGGAGAGGCGCGCCCCACGTGGGCGCGATCGAAAGAAGGATGGCGAGACTCATGAACCGCTCGGGCTTGCGCGCGACGACCCTCGCAGTGACCGGTTTGCTGGCTGCGACAACGCTGGCCGCCTGCGGTGGGTCGTCGACGACCTCCTCGAGTGGAACGGGCGGGACAGCGGGCGGTGGCAGCGCGACGGTCGAGGCGACTCAGTCCACCGGCGCGGCAGCCCCGGCGGCGACCGCGCTGAAGAACGTCCCCGTCACCGAGACGGCCACCACGGCGCCGAACCGGACCGTCAGGCTCGGGACCGCCGCCGTGGTCCAACTCACCGGCGGCGACGAGAGGTTCGCCTCCGCGACCGTGACCGTGACCAAGGGCAGCCCGAACGACCTCGCGGGGATGTCCTGGCTCGGGGCAACGCCCTCGGGCACGCCCTATTACCTCCACGTGGCCTTCGTCGACGTCGGCGCCGGCCCGATCGTCCCCGTTGGCCAGATCGGGCTCTTCAACGCCCGCGACGCGGCGGGCAACAACCTGGGGAAGTACTGGCGCACGCCGCTGAACGATCTGACGCAATGCGTGGCCGACCCCGTCGATCTGGGGCGGTTCACGGCCAAGACCGGTGACACCTGGTCCGACTGCACGCTCTATGTCCTGCCCGATGGGCTGTCCATCGCCTCAGTCGACACGATCCCCGACGTGGGCCTCACGAACGATGGCGTGATCTGGAAGTAGGGCGTGCCCGCGGCGCCGGGGACCGGGCGTCTTGCTTGCGTGGGTTTGCATTTGCTAACCATGGCAAGCATAATGGAGACATGACCCGCAACCCGCTCGGCGACCTGGGCAACAGCCTGGGTGACTACCTCCGGGAGCAGCGCCAGAACGCGCGGCTCTCGGTGCGCCAGCTATCCGAGTTGGCGGGGGTGTCCAATCCCTATCTCTCGCAGATCGAGCGCGGGCTCAAGAAGCCGAGCGCGGAGATCCTCCAGCAACTCGCCAAAGGCCTGGAGGTGTCCGCGGAGTCGCTGTATGTCCGCGCCGGCCTGCTCGACCCGCAGGATCGGCCGGCGCCCGACCTCCCTGACACGCGGCAGGTCATCCTCAACGATCCGCGGCTGACGAGCCGGCAGAAGGACTCCCTCCTCGCCGTCTATGACAGCTTCATCGCGGACGAGGCGACCCCGGCACCGGCGAGCCGGGCCCGGAAGGCCGCGACACCCACCGCGCGCCGGGCACGGAAGTCCACGACGCCCGCGCCCGACCCGACCGAGGCCGGCGCCGAGCCGACCGACTGACCGAATCACCCGTCATACGAGGGTCCGGTCAGGCGCCGGACCGAAGGAGAGAACGACCATGGCTTCGCACAAGAAGTTCGACATCAAGAAGAACCTCACCGAGGGCACCCCGATCTATGCGTCCATCGGCGCGACGGACCTCGCCGTCGAGAAGGTGCGCGAGGCCGCCAGCAGCGCGTCCGAGAACGCGACGAAGGGCGCCCAGGACCTCGCCGACCTGCCCGCCAAGGCGCGCGAGGCGGCGGAGAAGCTCGTCGAGCAGGTTCAGAACGCGCCGGCGACGTTGCGCGACGCGGCCACCCGGATCCAGGACGCGCCGGCGGCCCTCCGCGACGCCGCCTCCGAAGCGGCCACGCGGGCGGCCGAGACCTACGAGGAGATGGCCACCCGCGGCGAGAAGCTCGTCGACCGGATCAAGAACCAGCGCTCGACGAAGGACCTGATGGACCAGGTCAAGTCGACGCGCAGCCAGGCCAAGGGCGCCGCGACCACCGCGCGCAAGGCGGCCGTCAAGGTCGAGGAGTCGGCCAAGGCGACCGTCACCACGGCCGCCCACGAGGTCGCCAAGGTGGCCGAGAAGGTCGTCGAGACCGTCTCCACCGAGGCCAAGGACGTGACCGCCGAGGTCAAGACCGGCGCGACGCGCACCCGGACCGCGGCCAAGAAGACCGCCACGACGGCCAAGGAGGGCGCGGCCGCGACGCGCACCCGGGCCCGCGCCACCACCACCAGCGCGCGCAAGTCCGCCAGCAAGTCCGCGACCGCGGCCAAGAAGGCCACGGAGCAACTCGGCGAGTGATGCGAGACCCGGCCCTCGTGGGCCGGGCCGCCCCCACAGACACGCGCGGGGCTCGGGTGACGGCAGGTCCCCGGGCCCCGCGCGTTGCTGTCTGCCGTCGCGCCTTGGTGCGGTCGGCTTGTGATCCGCATCACAAACGCTTACTCTGGCTTGCGTTTGCTAACTACAGCAAGCATAATTGTTGTCAGGAAAACAGCTTGGCCGACAACCGGAACGAGCTGAAATCGACGCCGGGACACATACCCGGAGAACCGCAAGGAGAGCATCATGAGCACCACCACCCCCGTCTTCGACCTCAAGTCCGCGCTCAGCGACGGCACCCCGTTCTATGCCGCTCTCGGCGTCACGGACCTCGCCATCGAGCGGGTCCGGGAGGCCGGCGCCATGGCGCAGGAGTCCGCCACGAAGAACGCCCAGGACCTCTCCGACCTGCCCGCGAAGGCGACCGACCGGTTCGCCACGTTCCGCCGGCAGCTCGAGAACGCCCCGCAGACGGTCCGCGAGAACACCGCGACCGCCATCGAGAGCGCCATCGAGTTCTATGAGGACCTGGCCGCCCGTGGCGAGAAGCTGATCGACCGGATCCGCAACCAGCAGGCCACCAAGGACCTCATGCACCAGGTCAAGAGCACCGAGAGCCAGGCCAAGGGGGCCATGACCACGGCCCGCAAGTCGGTCGCCGCGATCGAGGAGTCGGCCATGGCCACGTTCACCACCGGCACCCAGGAGGCCCGCAAGGCCGCCGAGAAGATCGCCGAGTCGGTTTCGGACGAGGCCAAGCTCGCCACCTCCGAGCTCAAGGCCGGGGCCGAGCGCACCCGCGCCGCCGCGCGCAAGACCGCGACGACGACCCGCAAGTCGGCGGATGCGATGAGCACGAAGGCGAAGGCCGCGACCACCAGCGTCCGCAAGAGCGCCGTCGCCGTCACCGAGGCCGCGCGCGACGCCGCCGCCAAGGTCGGCGCCTGACCCCTGCGCGCACCGGTCCTCGGCGCCACCCGGCACCTCGGCCCAGTGGGCACCACGAACTCCTCCGCGCAACGGAACTCCTCCATTGCGCGGAGGAGTTCGTCGCGTTGGGCGCAAAAGTCGGGATCCCCTAGATTGGGCGCGTGACCGGCGACCCCACCGTCCTGACCGAGGCACCGATCCTCGCGTATGCCGAACGCAATGGTTTCCGCGAATCCGCGCACCGCGCGTCCGTGGTCGCCACGGGGCCGGAGGGTGAGGTGCTGCTCACCCGAGGGGCGGTCGATTCGCCGGTCTTTCCGCGGTCGAGCAACAAGCCACTCCAGGGCCTGGCCATGGTCCGCCACGGGCTCGACCTACCGCCACGCCTGCTCGCGCTCGCCTGCGCCAGCCACAGCGGCGAGCCGTTCCATCTCGCCGGTGTCCGGGAGATCCTCGCCGGGGCCGGGTTCGCCGAGGCCGACCTGCAGAACACCCCGGACTATCCGGTCGACGCGACCGAGCACGACCGCGCCATCGCCGGTGGCCAGCCGCGCTGCGCCCTCTTCCAGAACTGTTCCGGCAAGCACGCCGCGATGCTCGCGACCTGCCGGATCGCGGGCTGGGACACCGGGACCTACCGGGACGTCGACCACCCCCTCCAGCAGGCCATGAGGGCCACCATCGAGGACCTCGCCGGTGAGCCCGTGGCCGCGGTCGCGGTCGACGGATGCGGCGCGCCGGTCATGGCGATCAGCCTCACCGGGCTCGCCCGGGCCTTCGGTCGTCTCGCGTCCGCCGAACCGGGAAGCCCGGAGGCCCGCATCGCCGACGCGATGCGGGCGCACCCGGAGTACGTCGGCGGGACCGGACGCGACGTCACCGCGCTCATGCGCGGCACGCCGGGCGCGATCGCCAAGGACGGCGCCGAGGCGGTCTACGCCGTCGGATTGCGCGACGGGCGCGGCCTGGCCCTCAAGGTCGCCGACGGCGGGCAGCGGGCCCGGCCGGTGATCCTCGCGGCGGCGATGGCGGCGCTGGGAGTGGAGAGCACGGCATACGACACCCTGCGGGAGGCACCGATCCTCGGCCACGGAGAGCCGGTGGGCGCGGTCGTGGCCGTCGGCTTCTGAGGTGCGGGCGGTCGTCCAGCGCGCCTCGCGCGCGACGGTCCGCGTCGGCGGCGAGGTGGTCGCCGCGTTCGACGGACCGGGCCTGGTCGTCCTCGCGGGCGCGACCCACGGCGACGGGCCGGCGGAGGTCGCCTTCCTCGCCCGCAAGATCGCGCAGCTGCGCATCATGCGCGAGGAGCGGTCGGTGCAGGACCTCGGCGCCCCCGTGCTCGTCGTCAGTCAGTTCACGCTGTATGCCGACACCCGCAAGGGCCGTCGACCGTCCTGGAACGGCGCCGCGCCCGGCCCGGTCGCCGAGCCCCTGGTCGAGGCGCTCGCCGAGGCCATCCGGGCGTATGCCGTTCCGGTCACCACCGGCGTCTTCGGCGCCGACATGGCGGTCGAGTTGGTCAACGACGGGCCGGTGACGATCCTGCTCGACACTCAGGACTGAGCGGACGTCGTCACGGAAGAGCCCTCCTCCGCCGCGGAGGTCATCCGTTGCGACGAGGCGGAAGGCTGGCGGAGACGCCGGGGTCAGCGGCGCTTGACGCCGAGGAAGGTCCGGGCGTCGGCCGTCGTCATCGGGGGGCGTTGGAGTTCGGTGGCCAGCCGCGCGGCCCGGGCGACGAGTTCGGCGTTGTCGCGCACCTGACGACCGCGGGCATAGAGGATGTTGTCCTCCATGCCGACCCGCAGGTGCCCGCCGGCGGCGAGCGCGGCGGCGAGGATGGGCAGGTGGGCGCGGCCGATCCCCGTCGCGGCCCAGCTCGTCACGGCCGGCGGGAGCATCGCGACGCCGGCGAGGAGCGCGGCGGGGGTGCCCGGCATACCGCCCGGCACGCCGGTGACGAAGTCGACGTGCACCCGGCCGCCGAAGGGCAGCCCGTGCGCGTCGATGAGCCGCGCGAGCGACGCGACGTGACCGAGGTCGAAGAGCTCGAACTCGGGGACGATCTCCCGCTCCTGCGCGAGGACAAAGAGGTCGCTCATGAACCCGTACGGGTTCAGGAAGACGTCGTCGCCGAAGTTCGTCGTTCCGCAGGTCAGTGAGCACGCGTCGGGTTCGGCGTCGAGCACCGTGAGCCGGGTCTCCAACGGGTCGTGCACGGAACCGCCGGTCGAGAGCTGGACGACGAGGTCGGTCGCCCCGCGGACGGCGTCGACGGCCGCCTTCAGCAGCCCGGCGTCCAGGGTCGGCCGGTGGTCGGCGTCGCGGATGTGGAGGTGGATCATCGCGGCCCCCGCGGCCTCGCAGGAGCGGGCCGTCGCCACGAGCTCCCCGAGGGTGGTCGGGAGCTGTGGGACGTCGGCCTTCGCGTGTTCGGCGCCGGTGGGCGCCACGGTGATGAGGGTGCTCATCCCCCCATCATGGCCCGCCGGTCAGGGTGCCACGATCACGGTCTGGGCGGCGCTGACGTCCCCCGCCTCGAGGACGGCGTCCACGGGGGTGGTGCGCTTGACCACGCCGAGGGCGATCGGCCCCTCGACGTGGTGGCGGGCGACGCTGGTCAGGCGGCCGACGTCCCGCCCGTCGAGGCGCAGCGCGCTCCCTCGCTCGGGCAGGACGTGCCCGGAGCCGTCGAGGTGGAGGAAGACCAGCCGCCGCGGTGGCCGCCCGAGATTGTGGACCCTCGCGATCGTCTCCTGCCCCCGGTAGCACCCCTTGTGCAGGTGCACGGCCGTGCGGAGCCAGTCGACCTCGTGCGCGATCGTCCGGTGGTCGGTCTCGAACCCGACCCGCGGCCGCCACGCTGCCACGCGCAGCGCCTCACTCGCCCAGATCCCCGCGAGGGGCCGGTCGCCGACGGCCGCCTCGAGCCGGTCGCGCGGGACGAGGAGTTCGCGCCACTGCCGCCCGGCCGCCGGGTGCTCCACCGGTCCGTATGCCGCGGTGTCGCCGACGAGGTCCGGCCACGGATCGCGCCAGGCCACCTCGCCGGCCGGATCACCTTGCGTCGTCTCGCGCCCGATCGGCTCGCCGAGGACGGCGAACTCCTCCGTCCGCAGCGCCGGCTCGACCCGGAGCATGAACCGCATCGACGTCAGCCAGTCGAGCAGGGCGCTCCCGGTCCCCGGGTCGACGGTGATCCACGTCCGGGTCCCGTCGTCGACGAGGTGGAGGTCGTGCTCGATGTGCCCCTTGGGGCTGAGGACGAGCGATTCCCGGGAGACGTATGGCGCGAGCTCGGACACGTGCTGCGTCGTCATCGAGTGCAGCCATCGGAGGCGGTCCACGCCGTCGATCGTCACGACGTCGCGGGTGCTCAGATCGACGCAGGCGAGGCCCTCGTCGAGGAGCCGCTGCTCGCGCATCGGGTCGCCGTAGTGGGCCGCGACCCCGGTGTCGACGCCCTCGGCCACCACCGCGCCCGGGCGGGTCAGGAGCGGGGAGGTCGAGATCGGCATACGGCCAGTGTGTCATCGGGTCGGGCGGAACTCGAAGATCGCGCCCGTATCCTGTGCCGGTGCTGGACCAATTCGTGGACGAGGGAGAACGCGCCCGAGAGGAGCCGCCGGCCAAACGGCGGCGCCGCGGTCGGCGGGTGCTCGCGGCCTTTCTCGCCCTGGTGTTGCTGCTCGTCGTCGGTGCCGCCGGGTTCCTGTGGTATCTCGACTCCCGGCTCGGGACGATCAAGACGGCCGATCTGCTGCCGACGGACGGGACGAGCGGGGGCACCGGCGGCAGCACGACGACCGACGCGGGCAAGCCCCTGGTGACGGGCATGGGCGAGAACTACCTCGTCATCGGCTCGGACGCCCGACCGGGCGACACCTTCAGCCGATCCGATGTCATGGTCCTGGCCCACGTGACGGAGAAGAAGGACAAGGTCTATCTCATCCACTTCCCCCGCGACCTCTATGTCTCGATTCCGGGGAAGGGGAAGGACAAGCTCAACGCGGCCTACGCCTATGGGCAGGCGCCGCTGTTGGTGCGCACCTTCCAGGACATCCTCGGAGTCAAGATCGACCACGCCGCCCAGATCGACTTCCAGGGCTTCATGGCGATGACCGATGCCGTCGGCGGCGTCCGGGTGTGGGCCGAGGAGGCCAGCGACCAGGGTGTCTTCCAGGTGCACAAGGGGTGGAACGACCTCAATGGCGCCGAGGCCCTCGCCTTCGTCCGCGAACGCCATCAGCTCTCCGAGGGTGACATCTCTCGCGGCCGGCGACAGATGGCGTTCATCAAGGCCCTGATGATCAAGACGTTGACGCCGGGGGTGCTGCTCAACCCGGTCAAGCTGGCCCGGTTCATGGACGCGGCGACGAGCAATCTCACCGTCGACCGCGCGATGACCCCGAAGTTCATGCGGTCGGAGGCCCTGTCGCTGCGGAATCTGCACGGAGACGACATCGTCTTCATCACCGCGCCGTTCACGGGCTATGGCACGGCGCCCAACGGCGGCGCCATCGACCTGGTCGACGAGCGCAAGATGGAACAGCTCGGCCTGGCCCTGCAGAAGGACGACGTCGCGGGCTACCTCGCCGCCAACCCGTGAGCCCCCGTCGAGAGATCAGATAACCCCAGTCGAGAGATCAGATAACCCCCGTCGAGAGATCAGATAACCCCCGTCGAGAGATCAAAGGCGCTTCAACTGCGCCGACGCGTGCGACTGGAGCGGCTGACCCATGGCCGCCATGTCCATCGCCCACATGAGTTGGGAGTCGACGAGCCCATAGAGCCGCGCCCCCGCGTTGTACTCCTTGGCGTTCGGGCTGCGCACGACGCTGTCCGTGCGCAGGGTGATCCGCGCGGGTTCGATCGATCCGTAGTAGAGCTCGAGGATGCCGGTCGGGTGGACCAGGAGCAGTTCCGCCTCCCCGTCCGGGGTGACCCGCCAGAACCCCGACTCGCGCGACGACGGGCGGTCGAGCTGGCCGTCGGCGTCGAGCAGCCAGGTCCGGCTCTGCCACTCGAGGAAGGGGCGTCCGTCGTGGGTGACGGTGATCTCCTGACCGAAGTTGCGTGCGGTCTCCATCGTCGGGTAGCCGACGACGCCCGCCCCCTCCCAGCGTCCGACGAGCCAGGCGAGACTCGCGATCTGCGGGTTGATCGTGTCATCGAGGGTCCACATACCTCCGCAGCCTAACGACGCCCACCGCGTCCGGCGCCCGACTGGGGTATGCCGCCCGCTACCGTGACCGGCATGAGCACCCGCCTCGTCGTCAAGCTGACCTGCGGTGCCGACGCCCCCGAGCGCGCCAACCAGGCCCTCACGGTCGCCGCGACCGCCCTCGCGAGTGGCGTCGAGGTCAGCCTGTGGCTCGCCGGGGAGGGCGCCTGGCTGGCCGTTCCGGGACGCGCGGACGCGCTCGATCTGCCGTATGCCGCGCCGGCCACCGATCTCGTCGCCGCGCTGCTCGACGGCGCGGCCGTGACCGTGTGCACGCAGTGCGCGGCCCGTCGTGACCTCGCCCTCGGCGACCTGCTGCCGGGCACGCAGATCCGCGGCGCCGCGGCGTTCGTCGAGGAGATCCTCGGTGGGGACGTGCAGGCGCTCGTCTACTGACCGGGCCACGCCCACGCAGAGCGTGGGACCCAGACGACCCTGGACCC
Source organism: Nostocoides sp. (assembly GCA_039812345.1). Classification (GTDB taxonomy): domain Bacteria; phylum Actinomycetota; class Actinomycetes; order Actinomycetales; family Dermatophilaceae; genus Nostocoides_A. Next base: position 25,011 of record JBDIAJ010000002.1, read on the forward strand.
GCCACGCCCACGCACACCGTGGGACCCAGACGGCCCTGAACCGGCCTCTCGACTTTCAGGCGAGCAGGAGCCGGGCGACGGCGAACACGGCGAGCCCAGGCAGGAGCAGCCCGGCGACGGCGATCGCCAGCCCCCCGCGTCCCGGCGCCGCTTGGTCGGCGAGGACGCGCCGGACCGCCGACGCCCCGACCCCGGCGACCGCGCCGATGACGACGTAGACCCAGGTGGCCGCCCCGCTCGGAGCGGCGAGCCCGACGCCCGCGGACCCGGCCGCGCCGAGCAGGAGCGCTCCGGGGAGCAGCCAGCTCTCACCGATCCGGGCCGCGGCGGGGTCGAGGAGGCTCGCCGCCACCACACCCGCCATCGCCGCCTCGACGACGACGTCGCCGGGCCGCAGATCGACGATGGGGGCCAACGCCATACCCGAGACGATCGCCGTGATGCCGAGGACGTCGCCAGCCAGGCATCGGGTCAGCTGCGGCCGGCCGTCCGGCCGGGTGAGCTGCGCGAGGAAGGTGAGGACGAGCGCGAGGGCGACGACGACCGGGAGCAGGCGCAGCGCCGGCTCCCCCTCCACCGCGAGGACTCCCCAGGCGCCGAGGACGGTCGCCGCGGCGAGCACCCCGATCGAGCGGAACACGCTGGTCGTGCCCATCACCCCGGGCAGGCCGAAGGCGAGGACGAAGCCACCGAGGGCAACGGCGAGGACGACATAGATCATGCCGGCCGCGCCGGACAGGGCCAGGAGGGCGGCGCCGGCGATCGTCGCCCACACGGTCACCGTGGGGATGCGCCCGCCCCGGCCGGCCGCGACCGGCGCCGTCGCCGTCATCTCAGCCACCGGCGAACGGGGGCAGGAACTCGACCAGGGCGTCGTCGGCGACGAGGTCGTCCTCGGCCGCCGCGATCCCGTCGACGAGCACGGTGCACAGGGGCGCGACCGGAGCCAGGTCGGGGTGCCGGCGGACCGCCTCGGCCCGGAGGTCCCGGACGGAACCGGCGGGCAGGGCGTCGGCGTCGGTGCCTGCCGCCGCCCGGGCGCCGGCCCAATAGCGCACGGTCACAAGGGTCTCGACCGACCCACCGGGCACGGCGGGCGGGGCGGCTGCGGCGTGGTCACGCGAGTCATGGAGATTCATCACGCCCTATCCTGCCCTCTATGGCCCGGCTTCTGCTGCTGACCAACGCGCTCGCGCCGAGCGCCGAGGTGTTGCCGGCCCTGGGTCTGCTCACCCATTCGATCCGCATCCTCCCCGGGGAGGCGGCCGCCCTGGTCCACGCCCCACCGGGGGACGCGATCCTCGTCGACGCCCGTCGCGAGCTGGTCGCCGCCAAGTCCCTGTGCCGGATCCTGCGGGCGACCGGGACGTCGGTTCCGGTGATCGCCGTCCTCACCGAGGGAGGCCTCGCCGGGCTCACCGCCGACTGGGGGGTCGACGACGTCCTCCTCGACACGGCCGGGCCCGCCGAGGTCGAGGCTCGCCTGCGCATCGCCCGCAGCCGGATCGAGGAGACGGTCCCCGAGGAGGACGTCCCGATCACGGCGGGTGAGATCACCATCGACGAGTCGTCCTACACCGCCCGGCTCGGCGGGCGCGCCCTCGACCTCACCTACAAGGAGTTCGAGTTGCTGAAGTATCTCGCCCAGCACCCCGGGCGGGTCTTCACGCGCGCGCAGCTGCTGCAGGAGGTCTGGGGGTATGACTACTTCGGCGGGACGCGGACCGTCGATGTCCACATCCGCCGCCTGCGGGCCAAACTCGGTACCGACCACGAGACGCTGATCGGGACCGTCCGGAATGTCGGCTATCGCTTCGTCAACGAGGCGACCGCCGACGTCGGTGGCTGACCCGGCCCCGGTGGCACCGGGGCCCGACGATCTCCCCGCCGTGCGCGCCCTGGTCGCGCGGGCGACGGCCGCGGACGGGGTGGGACCGCTGTCGGAACGATTCCGGATGGGGCTCGGCCGGCCGCCCGCGCTCGTCTGGCGCGACCCGGGGGGCGGGTGCGCGGCATACGGGGCGGTGCTCGACGACGGCACGGCGGAACTCGTCGTCGACCCCGACCGGCGGCGCCGCGGGCTCGGCAGTGCCCTCTTCGAGACGCTGCGCTCCCAGGGCGCCGTCGCGACCGTATGGGCGCACGGGGACCTGCCGCCGGCGCGCCACTTCGCCGACCGCCACGGGCTGTCCCGGGTGCGGACGCTCCATCGGATGGCGCGTCCGCTCGGGCCCGCGGATGCGGCGCTCGCTCCGCGCTTCCCCGCCGGCTACGCCCTGCGGTCGTTCCGACCCGGGAACGAGGACGCGTGGCTGGTGGTGAACGCGGCCGCCTTCGCCGACCATCCCGAGCAGGGCCGCGTCGACCGCCCAGCGCTCGACGCCCTCATGCGGGAGGACTGGTTCGCGCCCGAGGATCTCCTGTTGCTGTGGGGCCCCGATGGTGAGCTCGCGGGCAGTCACTGGACCAAGATCGATCCGTCCCAGACCATCTCGGGGCCGGCGGGCGAGGTCGCCGCCGGGGAGGTGTATGTCGTCGCCGTCGCCCCCGGCCATCAGGGACGCGGTCTCGCGGGTCCGCTGACCGGCGCCGGTCTGGCGCACCTGGCCCGGCGTGGCCTGACGGCGGTGGTCCTCTATGTCGATGAGGAGAACGCGGCCGCGATGCGGACCTATCGACGGCTCGGATTCCGCACCGTCGCAAGGGATGCGCTCTATGCGCTGCCCTGAGCCGCCCGACACCGGAGAGCCCGTCGGCGGGCCGCCGGGCGCGGCCGCCGCCGGAGCGAGATAACGGCCCGGACCTGCGGGAAACGCCGCTCGTCGGGCGCGGTCAGACCTGACAAGATGGCCCCATGGCCGCCTCCGACGACACCTCCGTCACCATGCAGTCGATCCCCGACGCCGAGGTGGATCTGACGACGGGCCGGCTCGGAATCGCGGCCGCCGCCACGCCCCGGCGCACGATCATGCGCGGACCCGATGGGCGCTTCGTCCGGCTGGCTCCGCCGGCGCAGGCGGGGGACGACTCCACCCTTCCGGCGGACCGCTTCCTCGACCGCGAGGTGTCGTGGCTCCAGTTCAACGAACGCGTCCTCCAACTCGCCGCGGACGAGAGCATCCCCCTCCTCGAGCGAGCCCGCTTCCTCGCGATCTTCACCTCCAACCTCGATGAGTTCTTCATGGTCCGCGTGGCCGGGCTCAAACGTCGCATCGCCACCGGACTCGCGGTCCGATCGGCATCGGGGCTCGAGCCTCGCGAAGTCCTCGAGCGGATCGCCGAGGTCAGCCACGAACTCACCACCGCCCAGGCGCGCATCTTCGGGGAGGGCGTGCGGCCGGCCCTCGAGCACAGCGGCATCCGGATCGTCCGGTGGGACGCCCTGACCGACGGCGAGCAGGCCCACCTCGGCGACTACTTCACCGCCCGGATCTTCCCGGTGCTCACGCCGCTGGCCGTCGACCCGGCCCACCCCTTCCCCTACATCTCCGGCCTGTCCCTCAACCTCGCCGTCGTGCTGGTCAACCCCCGCACGGGCAAGGAACACTTCGCCCGGGTCAAGGTGCCGCCGCTGCTGCCCCGGTTCGTGACCATCGAGAGCGAGGACGACAGCGACCCACTCGCCCCGCCGAGCCGCTTCGTCGCCCTCGAGGACCTCATCGCCTCCCATCTCGAGCAACTCTTCCCGGGCATGCAGGTCCAGGAGAGCTTCACCTTCCGGGTGACCCGCAACGAGGACCTCGAGGTCGAGGAGGACGACGCCGAGAACCTCCTGACCGCGCTCGAGCGCGAACTGACCCGGCGCCGGTTCGGTCCGCCCGTGCGGCTCGAGGTCGACCAGGACATGGACGACAAGGTCATGGATCTGCTCGTTCGTGAGCTGGGGGTGCACCCGGGCGAGGTCTATCGTCTCCCGGCGCCGCTGGACCTGCGCGGTCTGAACATCATCGCCGACCTCGATCGCTCCGAACTGCACTATCCCCCGTTCTTCGCCCGGACCAATGTCTCGCTGGCGCCGACCGAATCGGCCAAGCCCCGGGATGTCTTCGCCGCCATCCGCAAGTCCGATGTCCTGCTTCATCATCCGTATGACAGCTTCTCGACCTCGGTCCAGGCGTTCATCGAGCAGGCCGCCAACGACCCGCACGTCCTCGCGATCAAGCAGACCCTCTATCGGACCAGTGGCGACAGCCCGATCATCGACGCGCTCATCGAGGCCGCCGAGTCGGGCAAGCAGGTGCTCGCGGTCGTCGAGATCAAGGCCCGCTTCGATGAGCAGAACAACATCTCGTGGGCCCGCAAACTCGAACACGCGGGGGTCCATGTCGTCTATGGCATCGTCGGTCTCAAGACACACTGCAAACTGTCGCTGGTCGTGCGCCAGGAGGCCGAGGGGCTGCGCCGCTACTGCCACATCGGGACGGGGAATTACAACCCCAAGACGGCCCGGCTCTATGAGGACCTCGGCGTCCTCACCTGCGACTCCGCGATCGCCGAGGACCTGACTCGCCTGTTCAACCAGTTGTCCGGCCTGGCGCCACGGGCCAAGTTCCGCACCCTGCTGGTCGCCCCCCGGACCGTCCGCAGCGGCCTGATCGACCTCATCGATCAGGAGATCGCGTATGCCGAGGCCGGCGAGCCCGCCTCGATCCGGATCAAGGTCAACTCGATCGTCGACGAGCAGTTGATCGACGCCCTCTATCGCGCCTCCCGGGCGGGCGTCCCGGTGCAGGTGCTCGTCCGCGGAATCTGCGCCATCCGTCCGGGAGTGCCCGGCCTGTCGGAGAACCTCGAGGTCCGCTCGATTCTGGGGCGGTTCCTCGAACACTCGCGGATCTTCGCCTTCGGCGGGGGCGGGGAGCCGGTCGCGCTGATCGGCAGCGCCGACATGATGCACCGCAACCTCGATCGGCGGGTCGAAACCCTGCTGCGGGTCAGGGACCCGGTCCAGATCGGGTTCCTCAGCGGGCTCATCGGCCGGGGCATGAGTGGCGAGTTCGCCTCCTGGCGGCTCGAGGCCGACGGGCGGTGGGTGCGCCAGCGCACCGGCGCCGACGGTGCGCCGCTGCGGGACTACCAGGCCCGGCTGATCGACTACTACGCGAAGAAGCGCCGCAAGGCGGCGCGATGAGGCCGGTGCCGGCCGCCGGCACCCTGCCCTGGAGGATGCGCGACGGCCAGCTCGAGGTCGCGTTGGTGCACCGCCCGCGGTATGACGACTGGTCCTGGCCCAAGGGCAAACTCGACCCCGGGGAGCGCTGGCCCGTCGCGGCGGCGCGCGAGACCGAGGAGGAGACCGGCCTGATCGTCCGGCTCGGCCTGCCGCTCCCGCCGGCGACCTACGACTTCCTCGACTGGCGCGGCACGCCGGCCACCAAGGAGGTCCGCTATTGGGCGGCACAGGTCATCGGCGGTCAGGGCCGGCTGATCAACGAGATCGACGACGTGGCCTGGCTCGATCCGGGCGCCGCCCACACCCGGCTCGACTACTCACGTGATCGGGTGCAGTTGCGGGCGCTGATGGCCGCGCACCGGAGCGGGGCCCTGGACTCGTGGCCGCTCATCGTGGTCCGGCACGGCCGGGCGCTGCCCCGGTCGAACTGGCGCAAGCCCGACTGGCTCCGGCCGCTGGACGCGCGGGGGCGGGATCAGTCGAAGGCGCTGGTGCCGCTCCTGCGCTCCTACGCCCCGCTGCGCCTGCTCACCTCGTCCTCGACCCGATGCCGGGACACGCTGGCGCCGTATGCCGCGGCGTCCGCGCTGAAGCTGCGCGATCGGGACGACCTGTCCGAGGAGACCTTCGAGGCCGACCCCTCGGGCGTGGATCGCTTGCTGGACAAGGCGATGCGCCGGGCCCGGCCGATCGCGTTGTGCAGTCACCGCCCGGTGCTACCGGCGATCTTCGCCCGCGTTCTGCAGCACGAGAACCCCTCCCGTCCGCACGCCGAGCTGCACCGGGCCATGGATGCGGGGATGGCCAAGGGCGAGATGATCGTCGTCCACATGGCCGGGGTCGGCGAGGACGCGTGGATCGCCGGGGTCGAGCGCCACCTGCCGCATCCCCTCGGCGACTGACGCCCGGCGCGCGCACGAGGATGCGGCCGGGGTCAGCGCTCGGGCGGGCCCACCCTCGCGCGCGGGCCTGCCCCCGCCCGGCCCGGCGTCAGCCGAACCGGCCGGAGATGTAGTCCTCGGTGGCCTGCACGCCCGGGTTGTTGAAGATCGTGCTGGTGGAGTCCATCTCGACCAATTTCCCGGGCTTGCCGGTGGCGGCGAGATTGAAGAAGGCCGTCTGGTCGGAGACCCGGGCGGCCTGCTGCATGTTGTGGGTCACGATGACGATCGTGTACTGCTGCTTGAGCTCGTTGATGAGGTCCTCGATCGCGAGCGTGGAGATCGGGTCGAGGGCGGAGCAGGGCTCGTCCATCAGCAGGACCTGGGGAGCGACGGCGATGGCGCGGGCGATGCAGAGGCGTTGCTGCTGCCCACCGGAGAGGCCGGCGCCCGGCTTGTCGAGGCGGTCCTTGACCTCGTTCCAGAGGTTGGCGCCGCGCAGCGACTTCTCCACGGTCTCGTCGAGTCGGCGGCGGTCCTTGATCCCGTTGAGCCGCAGCCCGGCCGCGACATTGTCCCGGATCGTCATCGTCGGGAAGGGGTTGGGTCGCTGGAAGACCATGCCGACGGTGCGGCGGACGGCCACCGGGTCGACGCCCGCGGCATACAGATCCTGCCCGTCGAGGAGGACCTTGCCGTCCACGGTGGCGCCGGGGATGACCTCGTGCATCCGGTTCAGCGTGCGCAGCACGGTGGACTTGCCGCAGCCCGACGGCCCGATGAAGGCGGTCACGGCGCGGGGCGGGATCGACATGGACACGTCCTCGACGGCCTTGAACTTGCCGTAGAAGATGTTGAGGTCGCTGACGTCGATGCGTTTGGCCACGGGATCGCTTTCCGGCTAGACCTTGCTGCGGCTGCTGATGAGGCGGCCGAGCAGGTTGAGGATCAGGATGAGGATGATGAGGGTGAGCGCGGCGGCCCAGATCCGGTCGTAGGCCGGGAGCGTCACCGCCTGGTCGCGGTCCTGGTTGATCATCGTCGGCAGGGTCGCCATGTTGCCGCTGAAGAGGTTCGAGGCGATGGCCTTGGTGTAAGGGCCGAGGATCAGCAGCGGCGCGGTCTCCCCCATGATGCGGGCGAGTCCGAGCAGGATGCCGGTGATGATCCCGGAGAAGGCCGTCGGCAGCACCACCGACAGGATCGTCTTCCACTTCGGCACACCCAGGGCGTATGCCGCTTCCCGCAACTCGTTGGGGACGAGCTTGAGCATCTCCTCGGTGGAGCGCACGACCGTCGGGATCATCAGCAGCGTCAGGGCGAGGCAGACGAAGATCGCCGCGCGTTGCATCCCGAACGTCGTCATGAAGACCGCATAGACGAAAAGGCCGGCGACGATGGACGGCACCCCGGTGAGGATGTCGACCATGAAGCTGACGAGCCGGGCGAGCCGGCCACGGCCGTACTCGACGAGGTAGACCGCCGTCAGCACGCCGATCGGGACCGAGATGAGCGCCGTGACACCCGCCTGGAGGAGCGTGCCCTGAATGGCGTGGGTCGCTCCGCCGCCGACTCGGCGCGCCGTCACGCCCTGCTGGGAATTGGTCCACCAGGTCGCGTGCAGCAGCAGCTCGCCCCCCTTGGCGGCGACGGTCCAGAGAATCCACACGAGCGGGACGATGGCGATGCCGAAGGCGGCCCACATGACGACGGTGGCGAGGGTGTTCTTGAGCGCGCGCGATCCCGACTTCCCGGTCAGGTCCACCGGATGTGACTCGCGCAGGGTGACGGCGTCGGCCATGGTGGTCATTCGGTGAAGGCCTTCCTGCGCTCGATGACGACCCGGGCGATCGCGTTGACGACGAAGGTGAGGATGAAGAGCACGAGGCCGGCGGCGATATACGCCCCGGTCTTCTGCGGGGTGTCGAACTCTCCGGACCCGAGGGCGATCTTGGAGGCGAAGGTCTCGCCCCCGCCGAACAGGCTCCACGACCAGGGTGCCCCGTTGGGGAGTGAGGAGACGAGCATCATCACGGCGATGGTCTCGCCCAGCGCCCGGCCGAGGCCGAGCATGGACGCGGAGATGACGCCGGGCTTGCCGAAGGGCAGGACGGCGGTGCGGATCATCTCCCACTTCGTGGCCCCGAGGGCGAGCGCCCCCTCCTTGTGGGTCGTCGGGGTCTGGGCGAACACCTCGCGAGAGAGCGCCGTGATGATCGGGAGGACCATGATGGCGAGGACGACGCCCGCGAGGAAGATCGTCGTCATGCTGCTCACCGAGCTCGTCGCGAAGATCGGGATGAAGCCGAGGTGGGTGCGCAGCCAATCCTGCAGTCCGCCCGTGATCGGCCCGAGGACCCGCAGTCCCCACAGCCCGTAGACGATCGACGGGACGGCGGCGAGCAGGTCGACCGTCGCGGCGGCCGGCCGGGAGAGCCACTTCGGCGCGTACTGGGTGAGGAACAACGCCACCGCCACCCCGAGGGGCACGGCGATGGCCAGCGCCATCAGCGAGGAGAGCACGGTGACCCACAACAGCCGCGCGATCCCGAATCGTGGCGCATCGCCGGAGACGGACCACTCGGTCGAGGTCAGGAAGTTCGCCTGATCGCGCCCGAGCGCGGGCAGTGCCTGGGAGAGCAGGAACAAGCCGATCAGGGTGACCAGGAGAACGACGCCGACCCCGGAGCCGAGCGCGGCGCCACCGAAGAGGCGGTCACCCAGGCGACCGGTCCCAACCCCGTCCGACGCGAGCGGGGACGGCCCGTCCCCGTCGAGTTGCTCCGCGGTCGCGGTGCTCGTCTGCATCGTGTTCCTCCCTGTGTCCGGGCCGGGGTCTGCGTATGCCGTGTGCTCCAACGCCCGGCCGCCCCGCCTGAGCGGGAGCCGGCCGGGCGCGGGAAGCGGTCAGGACAGCGCGGCGATCGCGGCCGTGACCTTCGTCTCCAGGTCGGCCGGGAGCGGGGCGTACCCGATGTCCTCGAGGGACTTCTGGGTGTCGGCCTGCGCGAAGAAGGTGAGGAAGGACTTGATCGACGCCTGCTTCGCGGCGTCGGAGTTCTTCGAGCACACGATCTCGTAGGTGACCAGGCCGATGGGGTAGGCGCCGGCCTCCTTGGTCGCGTAGTCCAGGCTCAGCCGCAGGTCGTTGCCCTGACCGTCGGGCTTGGCCGCGGTGATGAACTTGCCGACCGAGTCGGCGGACAGCTCGACCGGCCCGGAGCCGTTGTCGATCTGGGCCATGGACAGGGAGTTGTCCTTGGCGTAGGACCACTCGACATAGGTGATCCCACCCTCGGTGCTCTTCACCGCGTCGGCGACACCGGACGACTTCTCCTTGCCCTCACCCTTGCCGGTCCAGACCTTGCCCGGGTCGGCCTTCCAGGCGTCGCCGCCGGCGGCCTTGAGGTACTTCGTGAAGTTGTCCGTCGTGCCCGACTCATCGGAACGGAAGAACGGCTTGATGTCCGTCGCGGGCAGGGTGACCCCCGCGTTCGCCGCGACGATCTTGGGGTCGTTCCACTTGGTGATCTCGCCCTGGAAGATGCCGGCGAGGAGGGTGGGCGTCAGGATCAGCTTGTCGACGCCCGGGAGGTTGTAGGACACCGAGATCGGGCCGACCACCATGGGGATGTTCCAGGCGTCGGAGCCGCAGCGCTTCTTGGCCGCGTCGACCTCGACGACGCCATCGGTCGCGACGGTCTTGAGCGCCGAGTCCGACCCGGCGAAGTCGACCTGGCCGGCGTTGAACTGCTTGATCCCCGTGCCGGAGCCGCTCGGGTTGTAGTTGATGGTCAGGTCGGGGCACTTCTCGTTGTAGGCGGCGACAACGACGTCGACGGCGTTCTTCTGGGCCGACGAGCCTTCGGCGTTCAGGGTTCCGGTGGGGCAGTCCGAGGCGGCGCTGCTCGAATCCGAGCCGGCGGCGGTCGCGCTGGTCGCGCCCGAGGTCGAGCTGCTGCTCGTGCTCTCGTTGTTGTTGGAGCCACAGCCGGCCAGCGCGACGGCGCCGACGGCCGCGAAGGCGGCGATGCGGGCGCTCTGGGTGATCTTCACGATCGGTGTACCTCTCGAAGTACGGGGTTTGCGTTGATGCGGCGAGCCGCGGTGCTCGCACGGGGCAGACGGTAGGAAGGCCGTATGACGCGAACTCCCCTCCCGGGTGAACGCCGGGTGAACCGGGGGCGGATTCTCGGCGCCGCGCCGCGTGATCCGCGCGACGGGCGGAGTCAGGTCAGGAGCATCGAGACGACGGCGGCGATGACGCCGGCCGCCGGAAAGGTGAGCAGCCAGGCACCGGCGATCGACCGGGCGACATCCCAGCGGATCGATTTGGGCGACCGGCTCGAACCCACTCCGATGATCGCCGAGGCGATGGTGTGCGTGGTGGAGACGGGGGCACGGAGGGCGGTCGCGGCATACAGCATGACCGCGGCGGTCGCCTCGGCGGCGAACCCCTTCGGGGAATCGAGGTGGACCAGACCCCGGCCGAGGGTGCGCATGATCGGCCACCCCCCGGCATACGTCCCCGCGCTCAACACGAGCGCACAGAGGGCCAGCACCCACCACGGAACCGAGCGGGCCGCATCGGAGGAGGTGTCCCCCACGGTGAGCGCGAGGACGATGACGCCGGCCGCCTTGGCCGCGTCCTGCATGCCGTGCCCGAAGGCCATCGCCGAGGCCGAGACCGTTTGCGCGAGCCGGAAGCCGCGCATCACCCGGGCCGGCTGCGATCGACGGAAGCCGCGGACGATCGCGCGCATCACGACATACCCGCCGGCGGCACCCGCCACCGGCAGAAGGACCATCGGCAGGAGGACCTTGTCGACCACCACCGCCCAGTGCACCGGGCTGCCCGCGGCCAGCGCGGCCCCACCGAGCCCGCCGATGAGGGCGTGCGAGGACGAGGAGGGCAGGCCTCGCCACCAGGTCAGCAGGTTCCAGGTCGTCGCCCCGATGAGCGCCGCTGCGCAGATGGCCAGGCCGCGGTGCCCGCTGGGCGCCTCGATGATCCCGCTGCCGACGGTCCGGGCGACGGTGCCACCGAAGAAGGCCCCGAGGAAGTTGGCGAACGCGGCCATCGCCAGGGCGATCCGCGGCGTCAGCGCGCGCGTCGAGATCGACGTGGCGACGGCGTTCGCGGAGTCGTGGAAGCCGTTGGTGTAGGTGAATCCGAGGGCGAGGAGGATGACCAGGACGACGGCGAGCGCGGGCACCGCCTCAGGCTTCCTTGAGCGCGATGCCCTCGACGACGTGCGCGACGTTCTCGAACGCGTTCGCGGCCTGCTCGAGCTCGTCGACCACGGCGTGGACCTTGAGCAGGTGGGCGAGTTCCTTGGGGCCGGCGTCCAGGCACTTGGCCAACAGGCGGCGGTGGATCCGATCCGCTTCGTTCTCGAGCCGATTGATCTCGACGACGTAGTCGACCGCGTGCCGCAGGTCGATCAGCGCCGGCATCGCGCGCACCGTGAGTTCGGACATCCGCCCGAGGATCTCGACCTGCTTGCCGACGCCCTTGGGCAGGTCGGTCAGGGCGAACAGGTCGATCAGGTCGCCCGAGGACGCCATCCGGTCCATGCAGTCGTCCAGCGCCGTGGACAGGGCGTGGATGTCGTTGCGCTCGAACGGGGTGACGAAGGCCGACCCGGCGAGCCGGACGATCTCGTGGCGGGCCTCGTCGTGCCGGTGCTCGAGGTCCCGGAGCCGGGCGACCGCGTCGGAGCGGCCCTTGCGCTCGCTCCCGAGTGCCCCGGTCAGGGCCCGGGAGGCGTCGAGGAGGAGTCCCGAGCAGGCCACGAACTGGTCATAGAAGCTCGGGTCGCGACGAGCGAGTCGCAGTCCCACGAACGGCCTCCGGGTGGCGAGCGGGTGAACGGGACGAGGTCAATGCTAGACGGCCGGGGGTTCGCGCACTTTCAAGCACTCGATTCGCGTGCGGATCGGGGGATCGCGTCGATATCGTCCTGCCATGGCAGAGGACCTCCAGGAGATGGTGGACGACTCGGCCGTCGCGGAGACCGCACTCGTGGCCGGCCTGGTCTCGGCCATCAGGTCACACGACGGACCGCTGGACGATGCGGCGCTGGATGCCGCGCTCGGCGTGACCCGGGTCGACGGGGCCACCGTCGCGATCGCGCCCGCCGAGCCGTTGGGGGACTGAGCTCCGCCGGTCCGCTCACCCCGGCGATGGGTCAGCCGGGGTCCGGCGCGGAGGTCGTGACAGGCGATCGAGCACCCCGAGCAGCAGCGCCTCCCGCAACGGAACGGGCGCGACGTCGAGCAAGGCGTTGACCTCGGCCAGCCCGGACGGCACCTCCACCCCACCACCGCCTCCGACGAGCCCGGCCGTCGCCAGGAGCCCGTCGAGCACGTCATCGGTCAACGACGCCGGGTCGAGCGAGGCGAGGAGGCCCGCGAGGGCCGGATCCGGTGCCGCGGCCGGGGCCGACCGGACCGCGTCGGCGACCTCGGCGAGGGTCGCGAGGAACTCGGGCACCAGCGGAGCGGTCGCCGCGCAGAGACTGAGGTGAAGGGTGGCGGGGGAATCGGCATACGACAGCTGGGGTTGGACGAACCACCCGCGGGTGGCCATGGCGTCGGCGATCCGGAAGACGTCCGCGGGTCGCTCGGTCGCGAGCGCGAGCAGGGTCGAGTCGGGTGCGACGAGGACCCGCAGGCCCGGTATGCCGCCCACGCCGGCCGCGACCGCCAGCGTCGCCTCCCGGGCTGCGCGCGAGAGCGCGGCGTAGCCGTCGCGGCCCAGCACCTGGACCACGGCCCAGGCCGCGGCGACCGGAGCCCCGGAGCGCGTTGACTGGGTCGTCGGGTTGAGCACGGCATACCCGGGCCAGTCCGCGATCGCGCTGACGTGGCTGCGGCGCAGCGCGGGCGTCCGGTGGAGCAGGAGGGAGGCGCCCTTGGGGGTGTAGCCGTATTTGTGGAGGTCGACCGAGATGCTCGTCACTCCGTCGACAGCGAAGGTCCAGGGCGTCGTGCCGGGCTCGTCGAGGAAGGGCAGCACCCACCCGCCGATGCAGGCGTCGACGTGGCAGCGCACCCCCCGCGCGGCCGCCGCGGCGGCGATCGCCGGCACGGGGTCGAGGACGCCATGGGCGTAGGAGGGCGCGGAGGCGACGACGAGAACGGTCGAGTCGTCGATCGCCGCCGCCATGGCCTGCGGGTCGGCGCGGAAGGTCAGCGGGTCGACGTCGACGACGACCGGCCGCACCCCGAGGTAGTGGGCCGCCTTGCGGAAGGCGGCGTGCGCCGTGCGCGGGAGCACCATCGTCGGCGACCGCCCTGTGCGGGTGCTCGGATCGGCGCCGTCCCGCGCGCCGAGGACGGCGAGGAGGATCGATTCGGTGCCGCCCGACGTGACGACCCCGACCGTCGAGTCGGGTCCGTCGAGGAGGTCGCGGGCGAACGCGACCAGATCCTGCTCCATCGCGAGGATGCTCGGGAAGGCCGTCGGGTCGAGGCCGTTGGTGCCCCCGAAGGCCGCCAGGGCGGCGCGGCCGGCCGCGTCCGCCTCGGCGACCCCGCTGTCGTAGACATAGGCGAGGGTGCGCCCGCCGTGGACCGGCAGGTCCCGCGCCCGCAGCGCCTCGAGTCGCGCGAGGACGTCGGCGGCGGTGGTCGGTCCGGTCATGGGGGTCGTGCCTCCTCGGGTCGTATGCCGAGTCCTCCCGCCGCGCGCACGTGCGCCTCATCGAGCCGGTAGCCCCGCAGGAAGGCGAGGGAGAGCACCACGAGGGCGGCGGGGACGAGCGAGAAGCCGAGCCCGATGGCCGTCACCGCGGATGCCGACTGGCTGACCGTCCCCCCGGTGGAGGAGACATAGCCGCCCGCGGCGAGCACGACGGCATACAGGCCCGGGCCGAGGGCGAGACCGAGGGTCTCGGCGCCGGTCCACACACCGGTGAACACCCCGACGCGGTTCTCGCCCTTGGATGCCGCGTCGACGGCGGCGACGTCGGCGAGCATCGCCAGCGGGAACATCTGCGCTCCGGCATAGCCGATCCCGACGACGGCGACCGCGAGGGCGAGCGGGACCAGGGCGGGGCCGCGCGCGGCATACACCCCGAGCGCGCCGGCGAACAGGACGAGGGACGAGGCGACATAGGCGGCCTTCTTGCCGACCCGCGCCCCGATCGCCTGCCACGCGGGCGAGACGAGCAGCGCCGGGGCGACGAAGGCGAGGAAGAGAACGGTCGCGGCCCCGGTGCGCCCGACCACCCAGGTCGCGACGTAGTCGACGCCGGCGAGCATGCACCCGGTCGCGAGCGCCTGGACGACGAAGGTGGCGAGGAGCAGTCGGAAGTCTCGGTGACGGGCGACGAGCCGCACCTGCTCGCCCAGACCCGCGCCCGCCGGCGGAGCGGTGTCGAGGGACGCGCCGGCGGTCCCCCGCCATGCCCCCACGGCGCCGGCGAGGATGAGCAGGCCGACGAACACCCCGACACCGCGATAGCCCCAGGTCGGCCCCAGTCCGTCCCGGACCACCGGGGCGAGTCCGCCGCTGACGAGGATGGCGAGGGCGAGCACGGCGACCCGCCAGGTCATCAGCCGGGTGCGCTCGGCATAGTCGGGGGTCAGCTCCGCCGGCAGCGCGACATAGGGCACCTGGAAGAAGGCGTAGGCGCTCGCGCAGCCGACGAACGCGACGACGACCCAGGTCGCCGCCACCCCGATCGGCGCGTGTGGCCCGCTGAACAGGGCGACGAAGAGGACGGCGAGGGCGACCCCGGCGCGCAGCAGGAACGGCCGCCGCCGCCCGTCGGGGTGGGTGCTGCGGTCGCTGATCCGGCCGGCGATCGGATTGAGGACGACATCCCAGGCCTTCGGCAGCAGGACGATGGCGCCGGCCAGGGCCGCGCCGACCCCGAGCCGGTCGGTGAGATAGGGCAGCAGGAGCAACCCGGGCACGGTGGCGAACGACCCGGTCGCCACCGAGCCGAGGGCGTAGCCGATCCGGACGGACCGCGGCAGGGATCCGTCCGGCGCACGCGTCGTCGCGCTGCTCATGGCGCCCACCTTAGGTGAGAGCGGGGACAGCCCCACGGAGCCGGATACCGACGAGTAACGTACGGGGTATGCACGCACCCGTTCCCGCCCCCAGGCCGCCCCAGACCGGCGCGCCTCTCGTTCGCGCCGCCATCGAGAGGGGCGCGGGGGCGGCGTTCACCCTCTCGGGCGCGCACATCTTCCCCGTCTATGACGCCGCCGTCCGGGGCGGTCTGCCGCTGCGGCTCGTCGACGTCCGACACGAGGCGAGCGCGGTGTTCGCCGCCGAGGCGGTCGGCAAGCTCACCCGCACGCCCGGCCTGGCCGTCCTCACCGCCGGCCCCGGGGTGACCAATGCCCTGAGCCCGATCACACAGGCCCACTTCAGCGGGGCGCCCCTGGTCGTGCTCGGCGGCCGTGCCGCGCTGGCGACGTGGGGTCGCGGGTCGTTGCAGGAACTCGACCAGCCGCCCCTGTTCGCCCCGGTCACGAAGCGGGCCTGGACGATCGCCGACCCTCGCGGTGCCGCGGCGGCGATGGACGAGGCGTTCGCGCTCGCCGGGTCGGCCCACCGGGGGCCGGTCTTCCTCGACATCCCGATCGATCTCGCCTTCTTCCCCGAGCAACCCCAGACGCCGTGGGTGGCACCGGAGGTCGACCGCACCCCCGACCCCGACGCGATCGCCGCGATCGCCGACCTGGTCACCCGGGCCGAACGGCCCGTGCTGATCGTCGGCAGCGACGTCTGGGCCGACGGTGCCGAGGACGCTGCCCTCGCCTTCGCCACGGACCTCGCCATCCCCGTCATCACCAACGGGATGGGGCGTGGGGTGATCCCGCGCGGCCATCCGCTGCTCGCCACCCGCGCGCGCCGGGTCGCCGCCGGCGAGGCCGATCTCGTCGTCGTCGCCGGGACCCCCCTGGACTTCCGTCTCGGCTACGGCGTCTTCGGCCCCCGCGGCGCCGCCCAGGTCGTCCACCTCGCCGACAGCGAGCAGCAGGTATGCCGACACCGCCCGTTGGCGGGATCGGCATACGGGGATCTGGGGTCGATTCTCGACGGGATCCGCGCGGGGGCGGCGGCCGGGGACTGGGCCGCCTGGCGGGAGCGGTTGACGGACGCCGGGGCCGCGACGGCAGCGGTGGACGCCGACCTCCTCGCGGCCGACGGTGACCCGATCCACCCGGCCCGGGTGTATGGCGAGTTGCTCCCGCTCCTCGCCGACGACGCGATCGTCATCGGGGACGGGGGCGATTTCGTCTCGTGGGCGGGCCGGTTCGTCGAACCGGCGCGACCGGGCCGCTGGCTCGACCCGGGGCCGTTCGGCTGCCTCGGCGCCGGGGTCGGCGCGGGGGTCGGCGCGCGGACCGCCTTCCCGGACCCGCAGATCGTCATCCTCCTCGGGGACGGCGCCGCGGGCATGTCCCTCATGGACGTCGACACCCTCGTCCGGCACCGGCTGCCGGTGGTGATCGTCGTCGGCAACAACTCCGCGTGGGGGCTCGAGAAACACCCGATGCGGACCCTCTACGGCTACGACGCGCTGGCCGATCTGGCGCCGCACACGGCATACGACGAGGTCGTCCGGGCGCTCGGCGGGGCGGGTGAGACGGTGGCGTCGCCGCGGGAGCTGCGCGGGGCGTTCGAGCGGGCGTTCGCCTCCGGTGTGCCCTATCTCGTCAACGTTCTCACGGACCCGGAGGTCGCCTATCCCCGCGCCACGACGGGGATCTGAACGGTGCCGGACATGGCGGCCGTGAAATGACGTCGCGGGGTGTCGGCGGCGTCGGGGACAATCCCCCCATGCGCCAGATCCGTCAGTCGAGGAAGCTCCAGAACGTCCGCTACGACGTCCGAGGACCCATCCTGGTCGAGGCTCAGCGGCTCGAGGCCGAGGGACACCGCATCCTCAAGCTCAACATCGGCAATCCGGCCCCGTTCGGGTTCGAGGCCCCAGACGCGATCCTCCAGGACATGATCCACAACCTGCCGCAGGCGCAGGGATACAGCGACTCCCGCGGAATCTATTCCGCGCGAACGGCGGTCGCCAGCTTCTATCAGAGCGAGGGGATGCGCGACGTCGACGTCGATGACGTCTTCATCGGCAACGGCGTCTCCGAGATGATCACGATGGTCCTGCAGGCACTCGTCGACGACGGCGACGAGATCCTCGTCCCCGCACCGGACTATCCGCTGTGGACCGGGGCGGTCAGCCTCGCCGGCGGGACTCCCGTCCACTACCTCTGCGACGAGGACAACGACTGGATGCCCGATCTCGCGGACATCGAGTCCCGGATCACGCCGGCAACCAAGGCCCTGGTCATCATCAACCCCAACAACCCCACCGGCGCGGTCTACAGCCGGGAGATGGTCGCCAGCCTCGTCGACATCGCCCGGCGGCATCAGCTGGTGCTCATGGCCGACGAGATCTACGAGAAGATCCTGTATGACGGCGCCGTCCACCACCACGCGGCGCTCGCCGCGGGTGACGACGTGGTCTGTCTCACCTTCAGCGGGCTGTCCAAGGCCTATCGGGTCGCCGGGTTCCGCTCCGGCTGGGTGGTCGTCACCGGGCCCCGAGAGCGGGCGGCGGACTTCCTCGAGGGCCTGACCCTCCTGGCCAACATGCGGATGTGCGCCAATGTCCCCGCGCAGCACGCCATCCAGACCGCCCTCGGGGGGTATCAGTCGATCACCGAACTGATCCTCCCGGGCGGACGGCTCCTCGAGCAGCGGGACGCCGCCTACAAGCTGCTCAACGCCATCCCGGGGGTCTCCTGTGTCGAGCCCAAGGGGGCGCTCTACTGCTTCCCCCGGATCGACACGCGGATGTATGGCATCGACGACGACGAGGCGTTCGTCATCGACCTGCTGCGGGCCAAGAAGATCCTCATCACCCACGGGACCGGGTTCAACTGGCCGAAGCCGGATCACTTCCGGCTCGTCATCCTTCCCAATGTCGAGGATCTCACCGACGCGATCGAGCGGATCTCGAGCTTCCTCGAGGCGCGCCGGGCGTGAGCGGTCATCCGCCGATCGGGCCGGCCGCGTAGACTGACCGGCCGTCATGTCCGAACGCTCCTCCTCATCCCCCGCGCGCTCCCGGCACAACTCCGTCTCGTTGCTGCTGGGCGTGCTCATCCTCGCCGCGCTGGCCACGCTGGGCCTGCTGGTCCCGTCGGTCCGGGCGGCGCTGAGCAAGGAGTCCCCGCCGCTGACGGCGGTGTCGATGCGCATCGAGTCGGCGGCGACCCAGAAGCTGGAGAAGTGCCCCGAGCTGACCGACGCGCGGCTCAACCGGGCGACCACGGCCGTGCTGGGCACCCTTGAGCTCGACTCGGCGGGGGTGGCGAACTACCGCGCCCTGCACTGGTTCCGCGGTGGGCCGGCCGACCTCATCCGGATCACGTCGACGACGCCCGCGGAACTCGATGACGCGCTCGTCGAGGCCCAGCTCTACACGGGGCAGGTCCTGCTCGCCTCTCGCTCCGGGGACCTGCTGCTGTGCGGGGAGTCGGGTCCCTATTCGGCCTCGCAGGCGGCGAAGTTCTATGCCGTCTTCGAGCAGGCGCCGAAACCCTCGTCGTCTTCCTCGTCGTCGTCGTCTTCGTCGTCTTCCTCGTCGTCCTCGTCTCCGTCATCGGCATCGGCCTCGTCATCCTCGGCGTCGCCGAAAGGCTGAGAGCGCGTCGGCCTCCGCCGCCGGAGCGGGCTGGCTCGGCTGAGGACTGATCGCCCGGGGGACTAGGCGTCGGCGTCGGCGACGGCCAGTTGCTCCGGGTCGCAGTGCACGACGACCACCGCGGGCCCGGGGTGGGCCAACGCCCGCGGAAACGACGCCGCGAACTCCTCGACGGAGCGCACCTCCTCCGCCCACGCGCCGAGCCCGCGCGAGACCTCGGCGAGGTCGCTGCGCCCGAGGGTCGTCGCCACCGGCCGCCCGGGATGCCGGCGCTCCTGATGCATCCGGATCGTGTTGTAGCGCTCGTTGTCGAACACGACGAGGGTGAACGCGACCCCCTCCCGCGCGGCGGTCTGGAGTTCGGCCGCCGTCATCAGGAACCCGCCGTCGCCGACGAAGGCGACCACCGGCCGGTCCGGGCGGGCGAGGCGGGCGCCGATCGCGCAGGGCACGGCATACCCCATGGCGCCGCTGACCGGTCCGAGGAAGGTACCGGGTTCGGACCAGCGCAGATACCGGGCCTGCCACCCGCTGAAGTTCCCCGCGTCGGTGACCGTGATCGCCCCGGCGGGCAGCAGCGATCGGAGGACGGCGGCGACACCGAACTGATCGGCATACCCGGGGGCGACCGGGCGCGGCCGCGGCGTGGACTCCCGCTCCCACCGCTCCCGGAGGGAACGGACCCGGTCCCGGCGGGCGGGGGCCGGGTCGGGCGGGTCGGCCATGGACGCGTCGATGAGCGCCCGGAGGAAGGCCCCCACCCCGGTCCGTATGCCGATCCCCCGCCCCCGCGGTTCGAGTCCGCCGGCATCGAGCCACGCGTGCACGACGTCGGTGCCGGCGCCGGGGAGGCGATAGCCGGCGACGGTGTTCTCGTCGAGGCGGTCGCCGACGACGACCCACAGGTCGGCCTCGGCCAGCGCCGCCTGCGTCCCCGGAAGGCTGGACAGCCCGGTCATGCCCGCGTAGTGCGGGTGATCGTTGGGGACGCTGTCGGGCCGCCGCCAGATCGTCAGGATCGGCAGGGCCTCGCGCTCGGCCAGCGCGACCGCCAACGGGGTCGACCCGGTCGCGAGGACGTCGACGCCGGTCAGCAGCACCGGACGTTCGGCCCCGCGGATCAGGTCGAGGACGGCGCGCGCCTGCTCGGCGGTCACCGGCTCCGACGGCTCGCTCCGGGTCTCGGCCGGTGCTCGCTCGGGTGCCGGGGCCCGCAGCAGATCCTCGGCGAGGGCCACGCAGGCCGGACCCGGTCGACCGGTCACGGTGTGCCGCAACGCGGTTCGCACCGCGGACGGGATGTCGGCCGCGGCGCCGGGGTCCACGGCATACGGACTGAGCGTGGCGAGGAAGGCGGCGAGGTCGATCTCCTGGAACGCCTCGCGCCCGCGGTCGCTCGTACGCACCTGGCCGACGAGCGCGAGCATCGGCGTCGAGTCCTGCGCCGCCGTGTGGATGCCGATGGCGAGGTTCGCGGCGCCGACCGCCCGGGTCCCGAGGCAGACGGCGGGGCGGCGGGATAGCTTCCCGAAGGCCTCGGCCATGAATGCCGCGCCGCCCTCGTGCCGCGTCGCGATGACCCGGATCGGGCTGTCGCGCAACGCATCCAGGACACCGAGGAAGCTCTCCCCGGGGACCGTGAAGGCGTGGGTGACACCGGCGTCGACGAGTTCGTCGACGACGGCCCGAGCGACGGTGCGCGGCCCTCCGGCGGTGGCGGTCATGGGGCCACTGTAGGAGTGCTCAGCCCAGGTAGTCGGACAGCTCCCCGAAGAGTTCGTCGGTCACGCTCGCGCGCCCGCCGACGACGATGATGGTCCGCGGGTGCAGGCGGCGCAGTTCGGTGTCGACGGTCGCCGGGATGGTGTTGGTGTCGACGAGCAGCGTCGGGGCGTGCCGCGCCCCGGCGACCGGCGCGCCCGACAGGGCGTCGGCGAAGATCCAGCCGGACGAGATGAACACCGTGTCGGACCCGTCGGGGAATCCGTTGCGGGAGATGGCGGTCGCCGTGGCGAACCGGTCCGGACCGGACCAACGGACGACGCTCCCGGTGGTGTCGGCGGCGAGGGCGGCCTCGACCGCCGGGGAGACGGTCGCCGTCCCCCCGAGGACGACGATCTGCTTGGGCGCGAGGCGTTTGAGTTCGGCGTCGATGGCCGCGGGCACCGCGCCTGGCGCGGTGAGCAGGATCGGGCCGGGCGTCGACCCGGCCGCCGGGGCGCCGGCGAGGGCGTCCGGGAAGGCCGTCCCGGACGCGACGAACGCCCGCTCGACCCCGGGGGAGAAGGACGCGGCGCTCATCGCCGCGGACGCGGCATACCGATCCGATCCCGACCAGCGGACGATCGGGCCCGAGGTCAGGCCGGCCAGATCGGCATACACACCGGGGGAGATGGTCGCCTCACCGCCGAGGACGACGATGCTGCGCGGTTGGAGTCGGACGATCGCGTCGCGGACTGTCGAGGGCACGCTGTCGCGCCGGACGAGCAGGATCGGCGCGTGGTCGCGCCCGGCGATAGGGGCGCCCGACAGCGCGTCCGTGAACACCTCGCCGGAGGCGACGAACATCCGCGCCACCCCGACCGGGAAGGTGTTGGAGACCCGCGCGGACACCTGGTAGCGATCGTGTCCCTCCCACCGCATGAGCCGCCCGTCCCGCCCGTCGTCCCCGGCGCTCGCGCCGCCGGCGACCCCGAACAGCCCGGTCAGGACCAGCGCGACCACCGCCAACGCCCGTCCCATGCCCGTATGCCGCGCACTCCCCCACATGGCGTTCCCCGTTCGTCGTCCCGACCCTTGCCGCCCCATCATGCCCAACCGGACGTGAGTTTTCCGCCCAGTGCCCCTGACCTGTTCTGCGCAGCGGAAGCCGTCGGCGGGGACGTGCGGGACTCCGTGGCGGAGTCATGGCGGTCGGGATCGCGTCCGACACGTCGGCGCGGAGCGCGTCTGGCGGTCGCCGTCGCGGCCGGCCACCACCCGGCGCCCGGCTCCGGCCCGATCGACGCGCTCGCCGGCGAGACTACCCGCCGCTCGGTGGAATCCGGCATGAGTCTCGCTCGACGAGCCGGACCGGAAGGACCTTCTTGACGAACGACCGGGGCCCGCCGGGGGCGAGGCGCGCGAGCGCCCGGTCGGCGGCCAACCCGCCCAGACGAGCCGGGTCCTGGGCGATGACGCTCAGCGCCGGCGTCAGCGCATCGGCCATCGGGAAGTCGCCGAGGCCGACCACCGCGAGCCGCCGCCGCGACAGCGCGGTCGCGGCCGCCATCGTCACGCGGGCGTTGGACGAATAGACCGCCGAGGGCCGCGCGGGCAGCTGCTGCAGGCGGGTCAGCGCGGCCTCGGCCCCGTCTCGGCCGGAGATGTCGGCGACGACGAGGTCGGGGTCGAACGCGAGGCCGGCGCGGTCGAGCGCCTCGGCATACCCGTCGATGCGCCGGGCGCTCGATGCGGCGTCGACGGCGTCCCCGAGAAAGGCGATGCGCGTGTGCCCGTGGTCGATCAGATGGGCGGTGGCGAGCACCGAGCCACCGCGATCGTCCTCGAGGAAGGAGTCGGCGGCCAACCCGCGGGGCGGCCGGTCGACGAAGACGAGCGGCGTGTGGTCACGCCAGCGGCGCATCCATCCGTGGTCGGTCCCGACCGGGGCGAGGATCAACCCGCTGAGCCGGCGACTGAGCATGGATTCGAGGATCGCCCGCTCCCCGTCGCCGTCGTCGAGGCAGGTGATCAGCGTCGACATCCCCCGGGCGGTCGCCCGCTCCTCGACGGCGTTCGCGATCGCGGCGAAGAAGGGGTCGAGGATGTCCGGGACCGCGACGGCGAGGACGTCCGAGCGACCCGCCCGGAAGGTCGTCGCCAGCAGGTTGGGGACGTAGTTCAGGTCGCGCATCGCGCTCTCGACTCGCTGCCGCGTCTCGGGGCTGACGTGCGGGTCGTCGTTGAACACCCGGGAGACGGTCTTGGCGCTGACCCCAGCGGCGTGGGCGACATCGCGCATGGTGGGCATGGTGGGCATTCTCCCAACGGACCGCGCCGGTCGGGCCGTCGCCTCACCCGCCCGCGCGCCGTCCCCTCGCGCGCGCCCTCGCGCACTCGCCTCGCGCCACACAGCGGTCCGGTGCCGCGCACGGCATACCCCGGCGTGGGCGCCGGATGACACCGGTGATACGCATCGTGAGATCCCGGGCGCACCCGGGTGACACGGCACCCCTCCATGCTCTAACCTCAGCGTGCACCCAACCATGACACCGGTGACATGCCCCGGAGCCACCCAGACAGCGCGAAGGAGAGCCATGAAGGCCGTCGTCTACGACGCCCCCGAGTCCTATTCCGTTCGGGAGATCCCCACCCCCGAGCCCGGCCCCGGGCAGGTCCGGATCAAGGTCGGCCAGGTCGGGGTGTGCGGGACCGACCTGCACATCCATCACGGGGACTTCATGGCCGAGTTCCCCCTCATCCCCGGCCACGAACTGGTCGGCACGATCGACCGGCTCGGCGCCGGCGTCGACCGTTTCCGCGTCGGGGAACAGGTCAGCGTCAACCCCAATGTCGCGTGCGGCGAGTGCGACTACTGCCTCGCCGGGCGGCCGATCCTCTGCAGCGGCCTCAAGGGGATGGGGAGCAACTTCCCCGGCTTCTTCGCCGAGTACGCGGTCGTCGACCACACCCTCGTGTTCTCGGTCGACGGGCTCGAGCCCGACACGGCGGTCTTCACCGAGCCGGCCGCCTGCGCCATGCACGGCCTCGAATCCCTGGCGCCGCGACCGGGCTCCACCGCGCTGGTCTTCGGCGCCGGGCCGACCGGCTTGCTGCTCGCGCAGTTCCTCAAGACCGGGGGGCTGGCTCGCGTCGTCGTCGCGGCCCCGACGGCGTTCAAGCTCGACACCGCCCGCGCCCTCGGCGTCGACGACACCGTTCTCCTCGACCGCACGGACCCGTCGGCATCGGTTCCCGCGCTCCGGGACGCGAGCGGCACGGATGGATACGACTACGTCATCGAGGCGACCGGTTCGACGGTGATCGGCAACCTGTGCGTCCCGCTCACGCGCAACGGCGGCACGGTGCTCGTGTATGGCGTGACGCGGGCTGACGAGGTCGTCCGGTTCCATCCCTTCGACGTCTTCCGTCGCGAGATCACGATCCGTGGCTCGTTCGCCGAGATCACCTCGTTCGCGGCCGCGATCCGGGCCCTTCGCGGCGGCCGAGCACGCACCGACGGCATCATCACCCACCGCTTCTGCCTGGACGACTACGGCCTCGCCCTCAAGGCCCTCACCACCGATCGCACGGTGCACAAGATCGTCATCGCCCCCTGACGGCCAGGCGACCCCGCCCTCTCACGCGATCGTCCGGACCGCGGCCTTGACCGCGGGCACGGCGGTCGGCGGGACGCTCAACTCCCGCACGCCCATCGTGACCAGCGCACCGGTGAGGGCGGGATCGGCGGCGAGCGCGCCGCATACGGCCACCGGAACGCCCGGCAGGCTCGCGCACACGTGCGCGATCAACCCGAGCACGGCGGGGTGATCCTGCCGGGCGAGCCCGGCGACCGCGGCATTTCCGCGATCGGCGGCGAGGGTGTACTGCGCCAGGTCATTGGTCCCGATGCTGACGAAGTCGATCAGGTCGGCGAAGTCCGCGATCCGCAGCGCCGTCGCGGGCACCTCGACCATGATCCCCAACGGCACCGTCGGGCACCCGTCGACCGACACCCGCACTTCGGCGAGAATCCCTGCGGCCCAGGCGACCTCGGCCGGGTCGGTGACCATCGGCACGAGCATCCGCACGGGCGCCTCGCGGGCAGTGAGGCAGATCGCCCGCACCTGTTCGGCGAAGACCTCCGGCACCAGCCGCGTGAGCCGTATGCCGCGCACTCCGAGGAACGGATTCGACTCGCGGGGTGTGGGCAGGAAGGGCAGCGGTTTGTCGCCCCCCGCGTCCCAGGTCCGGATCGTGATCGGTCCGGGGACGGTCGTGGCGAGTTCGCGATAGACACGCGCCTGCTCGGCCGCGGTGGGCGCCTCCGTCGCGGTCGCGAAGAGCAGCTCGCTCCGGACGACGCCGATGCCGTCGGCGCCCAGGTCGCGTGCTCGGTCGCCATCCTCCATCGCCGAGACGTTGACCTCGACGGCGATCCGCACGCCGCTCCGGGTGTATGCCGTGCCCGTCGCCGACTCGACCAACGCCGCCCGCGACTCGTCCCGATCACGTTGCCGCCGTTGAAGATCCGCAAGTTCCCCGGCTCCCGGACGGACGATCAGCGCGTTCCGCGCCCCGTCGAGGGCGACCAAGGTCCCGATGTCCAGGCCGGCGGCTTCCGCGTGCCCCGTCACCACCGGTATGCCGCGCGCTCGCGCGACGAGGACCCCATGCCCGGTGCCTCCGCCGGCCGTCGTCACGACCCCGAGGACGCGAGTCGGGTCGAGGGAGCTGGCCGTCGCGGCATCGAGCTCGGGCACCACCAGAATGCCCGGCGGCCCCTCCGCCGTCGTCTCCAGCGGGCGTCCGGCGAACGCGGACAGCAGCAGCCGCCGAATGCCACGCACGTCCTGAGCCCGTTCACGCAGATAGGGATCGGGCAGCGCGCCGATCCGCGCGGCGACGGCGTCCAACCGACCGGTCCACGCGTCGGGCGCCGACGCCCCGGCGGCGAGGTCCGCGGCGACCGACGTCGTCAGGTCAGGATCGCCGAGCAGCGCCACTTGAGCGGCCAGCGCCGGGTGGCCCTCCGCCAGCCCGGCGAGATGCTCCCCGACCCGCGTCACCGCGGCCGCGCTGCGGTCCCGCTCGGCGCCCACCCCGCCCTGGACGTATGCCGATCCCACCCCCGCGACATCCTCCTCCCCCCGCACGACCGGCCCGACAGCGATGTCCCGCTCGCTGGGCTCCACGGCGCCGGACTCCACGGCGCCGGACTCCGCGCCCGCCTCACCGGACTCCACGCCCTGGGGCAGGCCCGGCGCGCCGGCCGTCGCCTCGCCGAATCCGGTGTCCGCCAGGGCGACGACCGCGGCGAGAGCCGCGGGCGCATCCGGCCCGACAACGTCGAGGTCCAACTCCGCGCCTCCCGTGGCACCGAGCGCCAGCAACTGCCCGAGGCTGCGGGCATCCGCTCGGCGCCCCGACGCCGGGTCGGTCAGGGTCACCCGCGCCACGAACCCGCCGAGCGCCCCGACCAGGGCGGCGGCCGGGCGGGCGTGCAGCCCGTGCGGCGCCGGCGCCCGCAGCCGCGCGCGGGCAGCCACCCCGGCCGAGGCCGGCTCCACGCCGGCCACGACCTCCGACTCCGGGCCCTCCCCTGACGCCCCGGCGCCGCCGAACCCCACGAGGTGCGTCTGCTTCGGCACCAGCCCGGCGCGGGCCTCGGCCTCCACCCGCACCAGATCGCCGCCGATGGCCGCGGTGACGACGGCCGCGACCAACCCCTCCACGAGCGGCGCCGGCGTGATCATAACCCGTTGCACCACAAGCGGATCCACGAACTCCAGGGCCATCTCCGCCGACAGGACCGCGCTGCCGAGGTCGACCAACACCAGCACACCGTCCCCTCCCGCGGCGGCTTCCTCGATCGCGTCGGCCACCGCAGCCGCGTCGGTCCCCAGCGTCGACTCGTCCAGCCCCGCGGCCACGACGACCCGCGGCGCGCGCTCCCCCGCCATCTCGCACGCCAACGCGACCGCCGCCGTCGCGAGCGGACGGCTGTGCGAGACGACGACGATGCCGACCATCGCGCCTATGCGCCGAGCGTGCGCGCCGCCGACTCGAGCAGCAGCGTCATACTGACCGCCCCCGGGTCGAGATGTCCGACACTGCGCTCCCCGAGATAGCTCGCCCGCCCCTTCCGCGCCACCAACGGCACGGTCGCGTCCCGGCCGATCCGCGCGCCCTCGACCGCCACCGCGAGCGCCGCCCGCAGGTCACCACCCTCGGCGACGGCGCGTTCGTATGCCGTCACGCCCGCCCCGAGCGCATCCACCATCGTCTTGTCGCCGGCATCGGCCTTGCCCCGGTCGACGACGCCGGCGAGACCCGCGGTGAGACCCGCGCCCAATTCGGCCGCCGCCGCGCCCGCGGCACCGGCGATCCCCGGGGCCAGGCGGAGGAAGAAGGTCCCATACAGCGGCCCGCTCGCCCCGCCGACGGTGCTCACCAGGGTCATCCCGACCTTCTTGAGATACGCCGCGGGCGAATCGAATTCGCTGGCGTCGAGGGCCGCGACCGCCCGCATTCCCCGGTCCATGTTGCTGCCATGGTCGGCGTCGCCGATGGCCGCGTCGAGGTCGGTCAGATAGCCCGCCTGCATCCGCACCACGGCCGCGTAATCGGCCATCCACGCCCCCACCGCCGCGGTCGTGATCGTCTCCATCAGCAGCCCCACCGCAGGCCCGAAGTGTTGACCGGCGCGTCCCAGAGCCCGAGCAGTTCGTCGTCGACGCTCAGCAGGGTGAGCGAACAGCCGGCCATCTCCAGCGAGGTGATGTGGTTCCCGACGAGGCTGCGCGCGATCCGCACGCCGGCCGCGTCGAGGAGCGCGGCGATCTCGCCATACATCAGATACAGCTCGAGCAGCGGCGTCCCGCCCATCCCGTTGACGAAGGCGAGCACCGGTCCACCGGTGAAATCGCGGTCCGCGAGAACGGGTTCGACGAGATGTCGGGCGATGTCACGGGCGGGCGCGAGCGGCATACGGACTCGTCCCGGCTCTCCATGTATGCCGATCCCGACCTCCATCTCCCCCTCGCCGAGGTCGACGGTCGGCTTCCCCGCCGCGGGAACCGTGCACGACGTCAGCGCCATCCCCATCGACCGTCCGCCGTCGATGACGCGTCGGGCGAGGTCGCGACAGCCCGCGAGGTCGCGTCCGTCCTCGGCGGCGGCACCGACGATCTTCTCCAGGAGCACCGTCGTCCCGACGCCGCGCCGCCCCGCCGTGTAGAGGCTGTCCTGCACCGCGACATCGTCATCCACGACGACGCTGGCGACCTCACGACCGGCGTCCGCGGCCAGTTCGGCCGCCATGTCGAAGTTCATGACGTCGCCGGTGTAGTTCTTGACGATGTGCAGCACCCCGGCGCCCCCGTCGACCGCCTCGGTCGCCGCGAGGACCTGGTCCGGCACCGGTGAGGTGAACACCTCGCCGCAGCACGCCGCATCGAGCATCCCGACCCCGACGTACCCCGCGTGCAGCGGCTCGTGACCCGAGCCGCCGCCGGAGACGAGCCCGACCTTCCCAGCGCGTGGCGCGTCGGCGCGCAGCACGAGCTTGTGCGCGAGGTCGACCCGCACCCGGTCTCCGTATGCCGCGGCGAACCCCCGCAGGCTCTCCGTCACCACGTCCGCCGGATCGTTGAGGAGCTTCTTCATTCCGTCAGTCTGGCACCGCCACCCCCTCGCGCCACCCCCCGCGTCGAGTATCCGTCAGGTGGGTCCGAGGTGGTCGCGCGTTGGAGCCACAACGGCGAGTGTGGGGCACCGGTACGGGAGTGGGAACCACGCAGTGAGTCTCGGCGCAGAACGCCACACTCGGCGATCAGGGGACCACCGTCACACCACCGTCAAACCCTTGATCCCCAAACACGCAAGGTATATTGCGTCAATGCAGGTCTCAGCCCCACCCCTCCTGAGCCTGCTCAGGTCGGCGGCCCAAGCAGAAGTACTCACTCTGGTGCTGCTGTCACCCGAGACCGAGTGGTCGCTGACCGAGCTGGCCAATCGGACAGTGGCCTCGCTGTCGACTGTTCAGCGCGAAGCAGACCGTGCTGAGCTCAGCGGAGTCGTCAAGTCCCGCAGAGTCGGCAACGTCCGCCTACTCAGCGCGGATGTGTCCTCACCGCTTGTACCACCCCTCGCAGAGCTCATGCTTCGCGCTTTCGGCCCACCACATGTGGTCTCCGATGAGTTCGACAAGCTGGACCTCGTTGAGGGGCTCTACATCTTCGGTTCATGGGCCGCCCGATGGGCGGGTGAGAAGGGCCGCCCACCCGCAGACATCGACGTCCTCGTGGTGGGTCGACCCGATCGCGACGCCCTCGACGACGCCACCGAGCGTGTCGAGCGTCGCCTGGCCCGTCCGGTCAATGTCACCGTTCGATCTCTCGCCTGGTGGCGCAACGGCACCGACGGCTTCCATCAGGATCTCGCCACGCGCCCCCTCATCGAGTTGCGCGCGGTACGCGGCGACCAGGAGGGTTTGTCATGACATGGGCAGTGGGACGCGGAGAGATCTCGGGGTTGCTCGAGTCGGGCGAGTTGGACCCGGTCCCCACCGACCTGGGTCTCGCTGCACGACTGGTTGCCGAAGCGGCCAAACACATCGAAATGGCCCGTCGGGCTCGAGAACACGCCGACCTGACCGGCGCCTGACCAACTCGCCTACGACGCGCTTCGCAATTCCGCGGCTGCCTTGCTGGCCGCCCAAGGGCTACGCGCAACCTCTCGGGGCGGCCACATCGCGATTCAGGACGCTGTCAGCGCGCAGTTCGGCGGGCCAGGCTCGTCCTTCCGGTCCTACGGTCGCATCAGGCGTAACCGCAGTAGGTTTGAGTACCCGGACTCCGATACGGTCGCTGCGCACGACGAAGACGTCGACGATGCGCTCAGCGTCGGTGGTGCCGCCGTCCGTGCCGCCGAACAGCTGCTCGACTCGGGCCGAGTGGATGCTTGGACCTGATGGGCTGTGGGGCTGGTGTTGTCAGAGTGACAATAGGTGCGGGCCTCATGGGACAACCTTCACACCCGCATACGTGGCCGCCTCGGCCAGCCGATGATCGAAGGTGAGCAATTCACTGACTCCGGCTTCCAGCGCCGCCGCAAGGTGAATCGCGTCGAGGGTGCGTAGGCCCGACGGTCCCACCGTTCGCGCGCGGGTAAGCACGATTGCGGACAGCGGTACCGGCGCCACCCCGGAGCAGGCGGCATCCACGGCGTGCTCCACGTCCTCGACTGCGCCTCGACGGGCGGCACGTGCGACCTCCACCCACGTGAGTTCCGACGAGGCGAGAAGTCCACCCACGGACGCCCGGTCACGCAGGAGTGTTCGCACGAACTGCGTCTCGGGCTCCGCGAAAATCCGCTTGAGCAGCGCACTCGTGTCGACGTACAGCCCGCTCAACGGTCCTCACGATCGAGCAGGTCGGCGGTGGTCATACCGGCGGCCAGGACCGAGGACGGTTCCACGTCCTGGAAGGGTGTGGGTGCTGCGACGATCCCGCGACGGATGGCATGCTCTAGTTCACGTTCGCCGGAAACCAGGCCGAGCTCACGCCGAAGCGCGTGCCGGACGATGTCCTGTTGCGAGCGTCCCGAGCGCTGAGCCTCTTCCCGCAGGGCGAGTGCCAGATCGGCGCTGAGCCTCAGATTCGTCGCCACTCACCCATGGTACCGCCGGTAGCCGCATTCGGTACCGCTTACCCAATGGACAAGCATGCAGGACATGGTGAACTGGTGCCAGCAGCACGCGATCCAGCTGACGCCGGGGTTCCAAACGTTGCGGCGTGAGGACCCAAGCAGTCATGGTCTCGCATCGACATCAGGTGCGCAGGGCGTGGCACGCCGCATCGAGCATCCCGACCCCGACGTACCCCGCGTGCGGCGGCTCGTGACCCGAGCCGCCGCCGGAGACGAGCCCGACCTTCCCAGCGCGTGGCGCGTCGGCGCGCAGCACGAGCTTGTGCGCGAGGTCGACCCGCACCCGGTCTCCGTATGCCGCGGCGAACCCCCGCAGGCTCTCCGTCACCACGTCCGCCGGATCGTTGAGGAGCTTCTTCATTCCGTCAGTCCGGCACCGCCACCCCGTAGGGCCATCCCCTGCGCCGAGTAAGCGTCGGGTTGGGTCCGGGGTGGTCAGGCGTGGCGCCACTGCGGCGAGTGTGGGGTAACGGTACGAGAATGAGGAACCGAATAGTGAGTCTCGGCGCAAAACCCCACACTCGGCCTCATGGGACAACTTTCACACCTCGGTCATCCGGGGAATCGCAAGAAGGCGGCGCCGTGGCTTGGGTCAACGCGTGAAGAACGTAACCACGGTGCGCTTTTCGTCCGCGGTGTAGCTTGCGAACCCGGTTGGCAGCGTTGGGTCAAACGCCGGGATTATCTCCACGTCGCCCTCGTGCAAGCGCTTCCTACTAAGAAACACGCGAATCATCTGAGGTCGGTACCCCCGATCCGGAGCATGACTGCCAACCATCGCCCTCGGCCCACTCACCGCTCTTCCAGATGTCGTCTGCAAAGACGGTGCAGACCCAGGATGCCTTCCCACCAGCGCCCCTGCCAGACGAGAATGCCGATGTTGTCAGAGTGACAACAGGTGCGGGCCTCATGGGACAACTTTCACACCTGGTCACTCCGGCAGCAGTGCGAACGCACTGATGTGACTCGGCCTGACAATCGTGAAGTGTCGGCGATCCAGCGTGGCGACCTCGACGATCTTCAGGCGCTCTGTAACGGCAACCACGGAGGCGTCCACGATGCCGAGCGGTAGGTCGGCGTACGTTCGCAGGAGCTCGGCCACCCGGGACCAGTCGGTTGGGAGGAGGTCGATGACCTCGAACTGCTCCTCAGCCAAGGACTGAGCGAAAGCAGCCTCAGCGCGCGGGCCTGCCTCCCGCTCAATGAGGTAGCCAACCTCGCTGACCACCGGCGCAGGAACGAGCAGTGGCTCGCCTGCGAGATGGGCCGCGGTGAACAGGTCAACGCACTCCCTGTGATGGCGGTCGCCGGTCGCGGATCAAAGCCGCGGCCACGAGCGGCCCGGTATCGATCAGCATCAGCCGCGCGAACGGCCGAACCCCGAGGCCAGATGCTCGTCCACTCGCTCGGAGACGTCGTCTGCCGAGCCGTCTCCGATGCCAAACCAGGCCGGTGGCCAGCTCGCAGCGCGGTCACGAACCAGTGACCGTAATTCTGCAGCAGCACGATCCACCTTGTCGTCCGGAACTCGGTCGACAAGGTCGTGCAACTCCTGGCGCACGGCATCCATACCAGAAGGGTAGACCGAACGGCCAAGAGTTCAGCTCGTCGGGCTCCGACGCCTGTTGTCAGAGTGACAACAGGTGCGGAGGGCGTGGGATTCGAACCCACGATGACGTTGCCGCCATAGCGGTTTTCAA
>JBDIAJ010000003.1:0-54428 GCA_039812345.1 Nostocoides sp.
GAGGCCGGCCTGCACCGGCACGCCGACATCTGGGCGACCATGGGCTACACGACGGACTTCTGGAAGACCGAGTTCTGGCGCGGCATACCGCCGCTGGTCGAGGGGATGCGGTTCGAGACCTACGACGACTTCCAGAACGGCTTCATGCGGTTGCTCTTCGGGATGATGGACCCGAACGCCCTGCTCACCATGGGCTGGAAGTGGCAGCGCGGCGACGTCGCCCGCAACGCCGACGGCGACCTCGCGGCGGCGCTCGGCCGGATCACGGCGCGCATGTTCGTGATGCCGATCGAGCAGGACATGTTCTTCCCGCCGCGCGATTGCGCCGCCGAGCAGGAGTTGACACCGGGCAGCGAGCTTCGGGTGCTGCACTCGATCGCCGGGCACTTCGGGCTCTTCGGCTTCGAGCAGTCCTATCTCGACGAGGTCGACGCCAACCTGCGGGAGTTGCTCGCCACCTGACCCCCGCTCCACCCTCGATCGCGAGCGAGACTGTGCGGGTGCCGGAACGCCCCGAGGTCCCCGAGGCGACCCTCCAGCGCCTGCGTGGCATCGTGGCGGCGCTGCCCGAGTGCACCGAGGAGCGCGCCTGGGTGGGGCTGCGATGGCGGGTCTCGGGGGCGACCGTCGCGCATGTCTTCGGTGGCGAGGACGGGCAGTTCCGGATCACCCTGCGTGGTGACCCCGACGAGGTGCGGGCCTTCGAGCACCTCGGGTCGCCCTATTTCCGCACGGACTGGGGCCGCAACGTCATCGGGATGGTGTTGGACGAGGACACCACCGACTGGGTCGAGGTCGCGGAGCTACTGACGATCAGCTACTGCATTCAGGCACCCAAGCGGCTCGCCGACGAAGTGGCCCGCGCGCACGATTTCGGCTGACCGACGTGGTGGCCCGCGCGCACGTTTTTCGGCTGACCGACGTGGAGGCAGCCGCGCCCCTGCTTGTCACACTCGGACTGCTTGTCACACTCGGACCGGCGGAGTCGTCGAATGGGTGACCAGCCCCATCGACCAGGAGCACACAGATGGACACGACCGACGCCTTCGCCGCCGAGCGCCCGCGGCTGGTGATGCTCGCCGCGCGGGTCTTGCGTGATCCCAGCGAGGCCGAGGACGTCGTCCAGCAGGCGTGGCTGCGCCTGCACGGGACCAGCGAGCCGATCGCCAACCTCCCGGCCTGGCTCACCACGGTCACCGTCCGGCTGTGCCTCGACCGGCTCAAGGCCAGGACCCCGGTGCCGACGGACGACGCGACCCTCGACGCCGCCCTCGACCTCGGCACGAGCGGCGGTGCGCCGACGACCGTCCCGACCGATCCGGCCGAGCACGCCGCCCTGGCCGACACGGTGGCCGCCGCGCTGCACGTGGTCCTGGACCGGCTGACGCCCAGCGAGCGGGTGGCCTTCGTGCTCCACGACAGCTTCGGCTTCCAGTTCCCGATGATCGCCGAGCTGCTGCAGACCTCCCCCGCGGCCGCGCGGCAACTCGCCTCCCGCGCCCGCGCCAAGGTATCCGCCCCCGCCGCCGAGGACCGGCTGGC
Source organism: Nostocoides sp. (assembly GCA_039812345.1). Taxonomy (GTDB): domain Bacteria; phylum Actinomycetota; class Actinomycetes; order Actinomycetales; family Dermatophilaceae; genus Nostocoides_A. Next base: position 1,543 of record JBDIAJ010000003.1, read on the forward strand.
CGACTGGGAGGTCGTCGACGCCTTCCTGGCCGCCGCGCGCGGCGGTGAGTTCGACCGGCTCCTCGAACTGCTGGCCCCCGACGCCGTCATCACCGGGGACGCCGCCGCCGCGGCCCTCGGCACGCCCACCCGGATCGAGGGCCGCACCCAGGTCGCGACCTTCTTCAACGGCGCGGCCAAGGCGGCGCTGCCGGTGTTCGTCGAGGACCGGCCGGGTGCCGCGTGGTTCGATCGGGGCCTACCGCGGGTCGCCTTCGACTTCACCATCGTCGACGGCCAGGTCACCGCGATCGCCTTCCGCGCCGAGCCCGACCTCATCGCCGACATCCGTCGCCGGCGCGACGATCAGGCCCGCTGACCGGTGAGCCTGCAAACGGTCGCCGCTCGCCCGGAGGCTGACGGCTGACGGGCTGACGGGCTGACGGCATACGAGAATGACCGGGTGAGCGACGTCTGGAGCTTCCGGCGCGTGACCCGCGCGGACTTCCCGCTGATCGCGTCCTGGCTCGCCCAGCCCGAGGTCGAGCGCTGGTGGCAGCACGAGTGGGGCGAGGAGGCGATGGAGCGCGACTTCGGGCCGAGCGTCGACGGCGCGGAGCCCAACGAGGATTGGCTGGCCCTGCTCGACGGTATGCCGGCCGGCCTGATCCAGCGCTCCCTCGTCACCGACTACGCGGAGAACCTCGCCGACTTCGAGATCCTCGGCGAGGTCCCGGCGGGCGCCGCGACCATCGACTACCTCGTCGGCGAGCGGCGCGGCCACGGCCGCGGCACCGCGATGATCGCCGCCTTCGTCGCCCGCACGTGGACCGACCTGCCGGACGCCGGCTCGGTCGTCGTCAGCGTCGTCGAGGCGAACCGTCGCTCGTGGCGGGCCCTGGAACGCGCCGGCTTCCGCGTCGTCGGCCGGGGCGAGGTCACTCCGGAGAACCCGATGGACGACCCGCTCCACCTGCTGCTGCGGGTCGATCGGCCCACCGTGGGGGTCGTCGTGCTCGTCGAGGGCCCCAGCGATGTCGCCGCGGTCCGCGCGCTCGCCGCCACCAGGGGCATCCGACTCGCCGGCGTCCAGGTGCGCTCCCTCGCCGGCGTCACCAACATCCGTCGCGCCCTGACCGAGGCGTATGCCGCGCACCCCCGCCCCGTCGTCCTCGGCCTGTGCGACGCCGGGGAGACCGGCTTCGTCGAGCGGGCGCTCGCCGCTTTGGGTCACCCGGTGCGCGACGCGAGTGACCTCGCGGCATACGGCTTCTTCGTCTGCGACCGCGATCTCGAGGAGGAGCTGCTGCGCGCGCTCGGTGTGGAGGGGGCGATCGAGGTCATCGCCAGCCTGGGGCTCGGCGACAAGCTGGACACCCTCCGGCAGCAGCCGCAGTGGGTGGATCGCCCGATCCACGAGGTGCTGCACCGCTTCTGCGGCGTGGCCTCGGGCCGCAAGGAACTCCTGGCCGGCGCCCTCGCCGCCGCGCTGCCGCCGGAACGGGTGCCCGCGCCCCTGCGCCTCCTGCTCGATCGGATTGACGACGCCACGTGAGCGCCATCCGAGCTGACCCGTTGCGAGGCGGTCGGCCGGAACGCCGCACGTCACTCGAACGGCCCGCTTGACGGGGCTGGTAAGTGGGCGCACACTTACATACATGACCGCCATTCCGATCACCGCGTCACCATCCGCAGTCGCACCGACTCACCCGGCGCGAGACGCCGCTCCCGAGCGGCTGCCGCTGCTCGCCGTGCTGACCATGGCCGCCGGTCTCGGCTGGATCGGCGGCCAGTACCCGTGGCCGGGCACCTCACGCACGGACCAGCTGCTGGTCACCGGCGCCCACCTGATCCCGCTCGTCGTCGTCGCCGTCGCTGCGCTGGCACTACTCGGTGGGCGTCGGAACCCGGCCCGGGTCGCCTTGACGATCGTCGCAGGCTGTATCAAGGCCACGACCGTCGTCGCGATCGTCCTGGCCGTGAGTTCCCCCGACGGGTTCGGCCCGCACACCCTGCTCGATTGGATCCCCGTGGGACTGGCGAACGCCGGTGGCGGACTGTGGTTGCTCTCGGAGATCCGGGCCGGCCTCGCCGCTCGGCGACGCCGGTGACTCCGGCCGTCGAGACCGCCAGGGCGGCTTCCCGGCAGCGGATGGCCGCGCCCGAGCGGCGTGCTCAGATCCTGGCCGCGGCACGGAAGTGCTTCTGCCGCAGCGGCTTCCAGGCCGCGACGACGCGCGAGATCGCGGCCGAGGCGGGGATCAGCGACGCACTGATCTATCGGCACTTCCCCGACAAGCAGGCGCTGCTCACCGGCCTGGTCGACGCGGCGATCGATCGCTTCGCCACCCTGGGCCCGCCTCCCGGCGTCGACACCGCGATCGTCCCGCTCGATCGCCTGCTCACGGCGCTCGGCGGATCCTTTCTCGGCGCCATCGAGGCCGAGAGCGACATCCTGCGGCTTCTGCTCTCCGGTGACCACCTCGCCGACGACCACCGGTTCGCCGCATTCGTCGACACGGCCGCCACCGGCCTCGGCCGGCGACTCGACGCCGAGGGCGGGGACGGCCGCGGCTATCTGATGGCCCGGGGATTCATGGGCGCCCTCGTCGCCTTCGTTCTGCTGCAGCGCAATCTGGGACTCGACGCGATCCGGACCGTGGACGCCTCGGAGTTCCTGCGCGTGCAAGTGGACGGCGTCCTGGCCGCCCTCGGTGAGCGCTCGTCCGCTGGCCGCTGACTGGGGACGACCGAGCGGGCGAGTGCCATGATTCGGGCATGGCAACGGTTCTCGTGACGGGTGGGTCGGGCTTCATCGCGGGCCACTGCATCCTCCGGCTCGTCGACGCGGGGCATTCGGTCCGAGCCACGGTGCGCTCACTCGCCCGCGAGGACCGCGTCCGCGCGACCCTCACCGGAGCCGGGCTCACCGGCGGCGAGCGGCTCGAGTTCGTCGTGGCCGACCTGCTGTCCGACCACGGCTGGGCGTCCGCGATGCACGGCGTGGATGCGGTCCTGCACGTCGCCTCCCCGGTGGCACCGGGTCACGTCGCGAACGAGGACGACGTCATCGTGCCCGCCCGGGAAGGGACGCTCCGGGTGCTGCAGGCCGCCCGAGACGCCGGCATACGCCGCGTCGTCCTCACCTCGGCCTTCCACGCCGTCGCCTGGGGTCATCCGCACGACGACCATGTCTTCACCGAGGCGGACTGGACGGTCGTCGACGGGCCGGGTGTCGATGCCTACGGCAAGAGCAAGACGCTCGCCGAGCGGGCGGCCTGGGATTTCGCGAAGGCGGCCCCGACACCGGAACTCGTGACCATCCTGCCCGTCGCGGTGATGGGGCCCGCCCTCGGAGGGGAGGTGTCGGGGGCCAACGCCATCGTCAAGCGCCTGCTGGACGGGGCGATGCCCGGCATCCCCAATGTATTCCTGCCGATCGTCGACGTCCGGGACGTCGCGAGCGCGCACGTCCTCGCGATGGAGACGCCCGCGGCCGCCGGGCAACGGTTCGTGATCAGCTCCAGCCCGGCCATGCCGATGAGTCAGGTCGCCTCGATCCTGCACGCGGAGTTGGGGAGCGCCGCGCGCAAGGTCCCGACCCGACGCCTGCCCGACGTCCTCATCCGTCTCGGTGCCCGCTTCAATCCCGAGCTGCGTTCTGTCGCACCGGATCTCGGTTACGCCAGGAGGGCCTCGAATGCTCACGCCCGGGACGTCCTCGGCTGGACGCCACGCGCGTCCCGCGAGGCCGTCGTCGCCGCCGGCCGCAGCCTGGCCCGCCCGGTCTGACGCCGAGACGCGTGTCGGCGGTCTGCGACAGAATGACGGAAACGTCGACGGACACGAGAGATGGTGATCCCCGTGGCCAAACGATTCGAGCTGCATCTTGATGGCATGGACACCCCGGAGGGGTTCATCGACGCTGACCGGCTTGTCGAGATTGTCGGGAGCATGCAGGAGATGGCCACCCGATTGGGCCGGTTCGAGACCGAGTCCGCAGCACGAGGCCGCCCCTCCCGAGATCTCGAACGGGTGGCCACCCTGCGCATCGGGTTGGAGAAGGGCAGTACGACGATCATCGCCGAGCGCGACTCCGGTGCCGGCGCCCTGGCCTTCGATCTGTCCGACGAGGAGGCTGTCGATCGCCGGTTCGCCGAGCTAATCGACAGTGTTGGCGCCGACGAGCGCCCCGTGTGGGTCAGCGACTTGCTGGCAAGGGCCGCGGGCAAGCTGGTCGCCGCTCTCAAGCAGACCGCACCGTCGGTTGAGTTCAAAGTGGACGGAGAAGTCCGCAGGACCTTCAAGACGAAGGCTATTCACCGGGACACCTGGAATCCGGCGACGGAAGACGAGCCGTCGCACGAGGTCACCTTCACCGGGAGGCTCTTCGCCGTGAACCTCCACTCCCACCGCCTTCAGGTGGAGGACGACATCGGCACCCAGGTCGCCCTGCTCAAGGTGCCCAACGACCGGGAGGTCGGCAGATTCGTCGGTCAGTACGTGACCGTCACAGGAGTCCCAGGCCTCGACGGCAATGGGAGGCTGACCCAGATCAACGACGCAGACGTCGTCCTGGCGACAGATCCGGTGGGTGATCAGCGAGTCATACCAAGCATCTCCCTCACCGACATCTTGGCCAGCGCGCCCGGCCCCACGCCAGGAGGCATTCCCGGCCTGACCGACACCGAGGTCGAGGCGTTCCTCAAGGCAATGCGCTAGACCATGGCGAGCGAGCAGGCCGTCCTCTTGGACACGAACGTCTACAGCGCCCTTTACGTGACGCCGGACGACACGGCCCGGAAACAAGGCCACCCGCTCGACGCCTGGCGTGCAGCCGTGCTCGGGCGACGGGTCGTGATTGCCTTTCAAACGCGTGCCGAAATAGTTGTCGGCGCAAGGGTCGCCAACTGGGGTGAGAGCAGAATGCTGGCTGTCATCCAGCGCTTGGATGCGACCCCAACAGTCCACGTGGACGAAGACGTCCTGGATGCGTACGGTGACTGTGACGGTGGAGGCGCGTGCCCGCGGCCTGGGCATCGCCCAGAGCAACCACGTTGCTGATCGCTGGATTGCCGCCTGTGCCATCGCCAAGTCGATCCCCCTCCTCTCGGGCGACGGCATCTTCACCGATGCCCCGTCGCTGAGCCTTCACGGGACGTGAGCCACCCTCGTCAGGGGCGCCGCCGCATACCCGCCTGGTGACCTGTCGGCGAGACGCCGAACTGGCGGCGGAAGTGCTTGCGCAGCAGGTCCGCCGACCCAAGGCCGACCTCGTGGGCGATCGCCTCGACGGTGAGGTCGGTGGTCTCCAGCAACTCCTGGGCGGCCACGACCCGGGCCCGGGTCAGCCAGGCGACCGGGCCGAGGCCGGTCTCGTCGCGGAAGTGCCGCGAGGTGGTGCGCTCGGTCAGGTGCGCGGCACGCGCGATGTCGGCGAGGGCCCACGGCCGGGCGAGGTCGGCGAGCAGCGCCAATTGCACCTGCTCCAGGAGCCCGGGCTCGGCGCTGCGGACCGGCGGCACGTATTGCGCCTGGCTGCCGGGCCGGTATGCCGGCGTGACCATCGAGCGGGCCACCTCGGCGGCGACGTGCGCCCCCTGGCGGCGGCGGATCAGCTCGATGAGCAGGTCGGTGCCGGCCGAGACACCGGCGGAGGTCCAGACCTGGCCGGACCCGGCATACAGGACGTTCGGGGTGATCCGGACGGCCGGGTGGGCGCGGGCGAGCGCGTCGCACCAGCGCCAATGCGTCGTCGCTTCGACGCCGTCGAGGAGGCCGGTCGCGGCGAGCACGAAGGCGCCGGTGCACAGGCTCGCGACCTGCGCGCCGTCGGCGGCGGCCCGGGTCATCGCGTCGAGCACCTCCGGCTCGGCCGGGGTGCCAGGCCGGGACTGGCCGGGCACGACGACGAGGTCGGCGGCCACCTCGCCCAACGTCGCGTCCGGGTGCACCGACATCGACCCCAGCCGCACCGCCGGCCCGGCGCCGTGCACCGTGACGCGCGTCGGCGGCAGGCCGTATGCCGTCCGGTCGGCGAAGACCTCGAGGGCGACCGCGATGTCGTGCGCCCGGGATCCGGAGTCGATCAGCACCGCGACACGCATGGCGAGATCTTATCGATCAGTGTCGTTCGCGCCACTGGTCAGCGCCGCCGGGCCAGGCTGGAATGGTGGCATGACCACCGAAACCACCACCGCGGCACCGGGGCCCGGCCCGCGGCATACCGCCTTGATCGTCGTCGACCTCCAGGACGGTTTCGACGACCCCGCCTGGGGTCCCACCAACCCGGGCACCACGTCCCGCGAGAACTGCCTCGCCCTCGTGGCCGCCTTCCGCGCCCACGGCCTGCCCATCGTGCTCGTCCGGCACGACAGCCCCAAGCCGGCCAGCCCGCTGCGGCCCGGGCACCCCGGCAACCGCCTCGACTCTGGACTACCGCTCGCGGATGCCGATCTGCTGGTGACCAAGACCGTGAACTCGGCGTTCTACGGCTCGCCGGACCTGCACGCGTGGCTGGCGAGCGCCGGCATACGGGAGCTGGTCGTCTGCGGCATCCAGACGAACATGTGCGTCGAGACCACCGCGCGCATGGCCGGCAACCTCGGGTATGCCGTGACCGTCCCGATCGACTCGACCCGCACCTTCGACCTGACCGGGCCGACCATCGACGGCCAGACCTGGCGACTCACCGCGGACGAGTTGCTGCGGGCGAGCGCCGTTTCGCTCCACGGCGGTGGCTTCGCCGCCGTCACCACGACCGCTGGGGTCCTCGCGACCCTGGCCGGCACACCGGAATCACCCGAGACCGAGCAGTCCGAGACCGACCAACCGAAGGAGACCACCCCCATGTGGACGACCAGCCACGAGCAACTCACGACGACCCCGATCGAGCCGATCTGGGCGGTGCTCGCCGACATCCATCGCGGCGCGTTGACGCTGCCCGGCGGCGATGCCTTCGCACCCCACGGGCCGCTCGGCGTCGGCACCCGGGTCGACGTGACACCCGCCGGCCAGGACACGCTGACCTCGACGATCACCGCCTTCGATCCACCGACCCGGTATGCCGACCGCACCCGCTTCGGCGGCCTCATCCTCGACTTCACCCACGACCTCGCGCGGGTCGACGGCGGCACGCGGGTGCGGCATACGCTCGTCATCACCGGACCCGACGCCGACACGGCCGGCCCGCAGATCGGGCCGCAGATCAGCGCCGACTTCGCCGACCAGATGAGCGCGCTCATCGCAGCCGCGCAGGCACGGGCGGAGATGTCGGCATGACGACCGCACCCACCGCACGGATCGATCTCGACGTCGTCGACCCCGCCCTGGTCAAGGCGGTCACCCACCTCGACAACACCGCCACCCGAGCGCTGCGGGCGGTCGGGTTCCCCGAGGGACAGGCCCACCTCCTGCGCCTGCGCGCCTCGCAGGTCAACGGCTGCGCCTACTGCGTCGACATGCACACCAAGGACGCCTTCGCGGCCGGCGAGAGCCCGGAACGCATTGCGGCCCTGCCGGTTTGGCGCGAGACCCCGTTCTTCAACGATCGGGAGCGCTCGGAGCTAGCCTTCGCGGAGGCCTTCGTCACGCTGGCTTCCGGGCGGATGCCCGACGCGGTCTTCGCGGACCTGGCGGCGCATCATACGGAGCCGGAGATCGCCGCGGTGATCGGACTACTGCTCGCGATCGATGCCTGGAACGGCCTCGGCGTCACCAACCCGAGCCTGGATCGCCGGCAGCTATCAACCCGCCGAAGGCGGGGGCGGCTGAGGAGCCGCCAAGCGGCGGGCCGCGCCGCCCGGGCCCTCACCCATGGATTCGTTGTGGCGGAGCGGCATTCGTCGGCTTTCGTCATTTCGGTCACGCCGCCGCCGACGCGGGCATACGCTGATCCGATGCGGTCTGCCGCCCAACTGGAGGCCTCGCAGAAGGTCCGGTTCTGCACCTCCTCGGACGGGGTGCGGATCGCGTATGCCGTGCACGGGCAGGGCCCGCCGGTGGTCCTCGACGCGTGTTGGCTCAGCCATCTGGAGTTCGACTGGCGCAGCCCGGTCTGGCGGCACTACCTCGTCGGGCTCGGGCAGGTGGCGACCGTGGTCCGCTTCGACGAGCGCGGGCACGGGATGTCCGATCGGGACGTCACGGACTTCTCCATCGCCCGCCGAGTCGACGACCTCGCCGCGGTCGTCGACGATGCGGGACTCGACCGGTTCGCCCTGGTCGCGATGGCGCAGGGCGGGCCGGTGTCGCTGCACTACATCCACGCCAATCCCGGGCGGGTGACGCGATTCGTCTGCGCGAGCACGCATGCCGCGCCCCACCTGCATGTCACCGACGACGACCGGGACCTCGAAGCGGCCTTCGGGGCGATGATCCGCGCCGGCTGGGACCGCAAGGACCCGCTGTTCCGGCGGGTCTTCACGACGATGATGATCCCCGACGCGACCGAGGAGCAGATGGCCTGGGTCGACGACCTGTTCCAACGGGCGGTGTCGGCGCGGACGGCATACGCCGCGCGGGTCGAGAGGCGTCAGGCCGACGCGAGCCGCCTGCTCGCCTCGATCGACGTGCCCACGCTGGTCACCCACTCACGTCATGAGCGGATGATCTCCTTCGAGCACGGGCGAACGCTGGCCGCCGGCATCCCGGGTGCCCGGCTCGTCCCGCTCGAGAGCAACAATCACATTCTCCTGGAGGCCGAACCGGCCTGGCAGGTCTTCCTCCGCGAGGTCACCGGATTCCTCGCCCAGGACGCGGCCGCGCCCGCGCTCAGGCCGGCCGACCTCAGCGCCCTGTCGGCCCGCGAGGTCGAGGTCCTGCGTGAGGCGGCCCGCGGCCTGGACAACGCCTCGATCGCCGCCGGCCTGCACCTGAGCGTGCGGACCGTCGAACGGCACCTCCAGCGGGTCTACGCCAAGCTCGGCCTGGCCGGCCCTGCGGCACGGGCCGGTGCGGTCGCGAGCCTGCTCGGCGCACCCTCGGATACGCGTTGACCGACACCGGGCTCGCCTCTCCGGCTCGCGGAATTGGGTGGCAGCACCCTCGCGCGAGGAACCGGAGATTCCTAGCCTCGGATGAGGGCCGGCACCAGGTCGGCTGGTTCGAAGGAGGACCACATGGGCAAGGCAGCAATCAGTCTGACAACCGGTCTGGAAGACCCCGAGAAGGTGACGGTGGCGTTCCTCGTTGCCGTGGGCGCGGCCGAATCCGGGCGCCCGACAATGATGTTCCTGACCAAGGAGGCCACCCGACTCGCCGTCTCGGGCGTCGCGCGCGCTGTGGCGTGCGACGGCTGCCCACCCCTGGACAGTCTCCTGCAGCGGTATGCCGCGGCCGGCGGTGCGATGATCGCGTGCGGCATCTGCGTCGACGCCAAGGGCCTCGACGTCGCCAGCCTGCTCCCCAACGCCACCAAGGCCGGATCGGTCCAGCTGTGGGAGTGGATCGGCGACGAGGGCGCGACCACGTTCAGCTTCTAGGGCGAGGTGACGAGGCGGATGTTCATCGACACCAGCCCGGGCCCCGAGTCGGCCGCGGCATACGCCGCGTATCTCGCCGGGCAGCGGGAACGGTGGGGCTTCGTCCCCGACTACGCCGCGTGCTTCGCCTCGAAACCGGAAGTGGCGCAGGCCTGGTCGGTGTTGGCGGCCGCCGCACAGGCCGGCCTGCCGCGCCGGCGCTTCGAGATCGCGACCATCGCGGCCGCCCACGCGCGACGATCGACGTACTGCACCGTCGCTCACTCCCACTTCCTTCGCGAGGCCTGCGACGACGAGGCGACGGTGCGGAGTATCGCAGCCGACCCGAGTGGGAGTGCGCTGGCCGCCGAGGACGCCGTTGTCTACCGATTCGCCGCGACCGTGGCGCGTGACCCCGCCGCCATCGAGCAGGCCGATATCGATGAGCTGCGCGCTCACGGCCTGACCGACGCCGAGATCGCCGACCTCGCCTATGTCGTCGGGGTGCGACTCTTCTTCAGCGCCGTCCTCGACGCTCTCGGGGCCCGACTCGACGCCCGGACTGCGGCCAAGTTCGAGCCCGAGGTCCTCGCCCCACTGGTCGTCGGCCGCGAGCCGCTCACCGGGTGAGCGGCCGGTTCAGCCGGGCACCACGCCGCGGGCCACGCGCGCGACGGCGCCCAGCCGGAAGCCGCCGACCGGCCGGCCGAGCCGGTCGAGCAGGGCGGCGCGCAGGGCGTCGCGGCGCTCGGGGGGCAGGCCCACGGCATACGACCCGGCCGGCCCGATGCCGGCCAGGAAACTCGACCACAACTCGTCGTAACTCGCGTATGCCGTGCCCACCGTCAGCGTCGACTCCTCGACGTCCAGCAGGCCGGCGCCGGTGAGCAGGTCGGCGAGTTCGCCGGAGCGGCCGAAGCGCAGCACCCGGGCCTCGTCCGGCGCGTCGGGATCGAGGGACAGCGCCGCGTCCCAGAACGCCCGCAGCATCTCCATCCCCTCGGCGAAGTCCCACACCGACGCGGCCACGACCCCGCTGGGGCGGACCACCCGCCGCATCTCCGCGACCCCGCGCGCGGGATCGGACACGAAGTGGAACACCAGTTGCGCTGCGGCAGAAGCGAACTCGCCGTCGGCGAAGGGAAGCGCCTCCATCGGCCCCTGACGGACGTCCAGGCCCAGATGCCGCGCCCGACAGGCCTGCACGAAGCCCGGGGCCGGGTCGACGGCGGCGACCGCGTCCCGGCCCAGCCGGGCGACCGCGACGGCGGTCAGCGCGCCCGGGCCGCACCCGACGTCGAGAAAACGCCCGCCGTCGGTGGGCAGGCACAACGCCGCGAACGGCTCAGCCAACTCCCGCGAGTAGCGGCCCATGAACCGGTCGTAGGCGTCCGCCGACGCCTGGAAGGTGCGCGTGCCCTCGACGTCGCTCATCTCGCCTCCCTCTGCGTGTCTGCCCCGAAAGAGCGGGGATCGCCCGCGCTGATACTGCCCGGTCGGGGCGGCCGGTCGAGAATATCCCGGTGAACGTGTTGGCCTCGTCCAGCAGGCGGCCGTCACCATCGGCGCCGGACACGCGCTGCACCAGCCGCAGCAGGGCTGGCAGTCCCCCACCACGGTCGTGACCAGGGACGGCTCTGGTATCACCAGCCCGCCGGGCGGCTCCTCACCAGGACGCGGATGAGCGGGCCACACCTCGGCCGCGGCGATCGGAGCCCACGCCGGGCGACCCATGGACAAGGAGACATCGATGACCCATTCCGAGGACACCGGGCGCGCGACCGACGGCGTCGAGGTCGAGTCGCTCGCCACGATCGACCTCGGGCGCGAAGTCGAGGGCCTGGCCGGGCACCAGCTCCGGATGCGCCGGATCACGATCCAGCCGGGCGGCGCCTTCGGCCCGCTGCACGATCACGTGGGCCGTCCGGGCCTTGTCTATGTGATCCACGGGACGATCACCGACCACCGCGACGGCGTCACCACGGACTACGGTCCGGGGCTGGGCTGGCCCGAGGACCGGCAGACCCGGCACTGGCTGGAGAACCGCGGATCGGAGCCGGCGGTGGAGATCTCGGTCGACATCATCCCCTCGTCGTGATCGACGCTCGCGCCCGGGACACCGAAACCGGGCACGAGCGGCACCCGATGCGGTTGACTCCTCGGGTGGACGGTCACCGTTGGGGGTCGGCCCGGCTGGCCGACGGCAGCCGGGTCGCGTATGCCGTGACCGGCTCGGGCCCGCCGCTGCTCGTCGTCCCCGGGTGGCTGGGCCATCTGGAGCTGGACTGGGCGATCGCCCCGCAACGCGCCTTCCACCAGGCTTTGTCCGCCGGGCGATCGCTCGTGCGCTACGACCGGCCCGGCTGCGGCCTGTCCGACCCGCACCCCGGCCCGCGGACGATGGCCGGTGAGTTGGCCGCCGTCGACGCGGTGGTGCGGGAGGTCGGTGCCGACCGGCTCGAGCTCTTCGGCTGGTCGCTCGGCGCCCCGGTCGCCGCGCGCTGGGCGGCCGAGCACCCCGGCGCCGTGCACCGGCTCGTTCTCTACGGCGGCTGGGTGAGCGGGGCGGCGCTCGGCGATCCGGACAGCCGGCGGCATGTGCTCGGCCTGATCGAGGGGCATTGGGGCCTCGGCTCGGACCTGCTCACCGACATCTTCGCGCCCGATGCGGACGCGGCGACCCGGCGGGCCCTCGCGACCTACCAGCGGGAGTCCTCCTCGGCCGAGACGGCCGCCGCCCTCCTCGGGCTCGCCTACTCGCTCGACATCGCCGCCGACCTCGCCCGCGTGCGGGCCCCGACGCTCGTCCTGCACCGGGCCGGTGACCGGGCCGCCCCGATCGCCCAGGGCCGGGCGCTCGCCGGCGGCATACCGGGGTCGCGGTTCGTCGAACTGTCGGGTCGCTCCCACCTGCCGGCGTTCGGTGACACCGCGGCGATCGTCGCGCAGGTGCGCGGCTTCCTCGGGCTGCCCGCCTTGCGGCGGGCGGCGGCGACGAACCTCACGGCGCGCCAGTTGGAGGTCGCTTCCCTTGTTGCACAAGGGAAGTCGAACCGTGAGATCGCGGACGCCCTCACCATCACCGAGCGGACCGCGGAGTCGCACGTGGAACGGATCCGGCTGCGCCTCGGCTTCCGCTCACGCGCCCAGGTCGCGGCCTGGTTCGTCAGTCACGCGGACGGCTGAGGCGGCCCGCGGGCGAAGCCGAAGGCGAGGGATCAGCGCGGGGACGCGGGCGGCATACGCCTCGTAGGCCGCGCCGAAACTCCGCCGCAGGTCACGCTCCTCGAAGCGCACCCCGACGAGGATGTATGCCGTGCCCGCCGCGGCGAAGAGCAGGTGTGCGGCGCCCATGCGCGGCGTGGCCCAGAACGCGATCAGCAGACCGGTCATCAGCGGGTGGCGAACCAGCCCGTAGAGCCCGCGCACGTGCAGGTCCCCGTCGGCGGGCCCGCGGGGTGCGCCCCACCCGGCCTGCCGCAGCCCGGTCAACTCGAAATGGTCGACGGCATACGTCGAGGCGATGGCGAGCAGCCAGCCGAGCGCGCAGACGCCCCAGACGACGCCGGTGACCGGGCCGTCGATCCGCCACACGGTCCCCCCGAACGGCTGCCAGAGCCCGAGGCAGAGTGCCAGGCACGCGACGGTGGCCAGGACGTAGACGGTGCGCTCGAGTTGGACCGGAACCCGGCGACGCATGACCGCCTTGACGCCCGGCCGCGCCATGACCGAGTGCTGGAGCGCGAACAGGAGCAGCAGCCCGAGATCAATCGCCGCCGACGCGACCGCACCCAGACGGGCCGGGCCGTCCACGGTGGGTCGGACGACCACCCCCGCCAGGAAGAGCATCGCCCAGAGCATGACGAGGGTGAAGCCGGCCCAGCCGAGGGCGGACAGGGCGAGGGCGAACGGTCGGCGAGTCATGACAACCGATCGTGCTTCGGGCCGCGCCTGAGCGCAGCCGTGGAATCACCGCACTTGGCGCCGGTGCCATGAGGTGCGGTAGTTCCACCGCTGACGCGCCCCCGAGCGCCGGCCGACCATGGTCATCTCAACCGCCGCGTATGCCGCCAACCAAGGAGCGCTCAATGCCCACCATCGTTGAACCCCAGGCTATTTGGCACGGTTGCCCGTCCCTCGACCTCGCCAATCACCTCTCCTCGACCGGCCTGATCGGCCGGCTCGGCATCGAGTTCGTCGAGGTCGGCACCGATGAGTTGACCGCCCGGATGCCCGTGGACGCCCGCACGCATCAGCCGACCGGAATCCTCCACGGCGGTGCGTCCGTGGTCCTGGCCGAGACCCTGGCCAGCTGGGCCGCCACCTTCGTCGTCGACCCCGACCGCGCGTCATGCGTCGGCATGGAGATCAACGCCAACCACCTGCGTCCGGTCCGCTCCGGCTGGGTCACCGGCGTGGCTCGCCCGGTGGCCCTCGGTCGCACCTCGCACGTCTGGCAGATCGACATCACCGACGACGAGGACCGGTTGATCTGCGTCTCGCGCTGCACGCTCGCCGTGATCCCACGCGCGAGTCGTCAGTCCGCTGAGCTTCTCCGAATGCTCCCGGGGTCCTGACCGGGAGCCGGGGTTGACATGATCGCCGTGTGGGGACGTAACCAATCCCGGTGCCGATCGCCCGGAAGCCGCCTATGGTTGCCCCATGGGTGACGTGGTGCGACTCCCTCAGCGAGTCAAGGAGCCCGAGCCGCTGTGGCGCGAATCGGCCGGCGCCGTCGTGCGGGCGGCTCGGCAGGATCGCGGCGAGCGGATCGCCGACGTGGCGGCCCGGGCCGGGATCGCGCCGCAGTATCTCTCCGAGATCGAACGCGGTCGCAAGGACCCGTCCTCGGAGGTCCTCGGCGCCGTCGCCGGCGCGCTGGACCTGACCGTCGGCGAGGTCGCCCGCCGGGCCGCGACGCATTTGACGTCATCCGCCCAGTGCCGGGCCGCCTGAGACCCCACCTGACCCATCCCGCGGTCCGGGCCCGCGATCAGCTGGCCCGCCGGTCCACGATCTCGTCGATCACGCCATACTCCAGGGCCTGCGTCGCGGTCAGGATCAGGTCTCGTTCGGTGTCCTCGCGGATCTGCTCGGGCGTCCGGCCGGTGTGGGCGGCGAGGATCCGCTCGAGCATGGTCCGCACCCGCTCCACCTCCTCGGCCTCCAGGATGAGATCGGGAACGCTGCCTCGTCCCTCGGCGGCCGGCGCGTGGATCACCACCCGCCCGTGCGGGAGCATCGCCCGGTGCCCGTCGGCCCCGCCGGCCAGCAGGACCGCCGCGGTGGCAACCGCCTCGCCGAAGCAGATCGTGTGCACCGGGCACCGCACGTATTGCACGGCGTCGTAGATGGCCAGCATCGCCGGGATGGACCCGCCGGGTGAGTTGATGTAGATCTGGACCGCCTGCTCGGGTCCCTCGGCCTCGAGGTGGATCAGTTGGGCGATGACCGCGTTGGCGACGCCGTCGTCGATGGCCGTGCCGAGATAGATGATCCGTTCGGCCAGCAGCCGCGAATACACATCGACGGTGCGCTCGCCATTGTTGGTGCGGGTCGTGACATAGGGGATCGTGTAGGTGCTCATGGGCGCATCCCGATCATCGCGGTGCGCGAGGGCGGCAGGATCTCGGCGATCTCGGCGACCACATGGTCGACGAAGCCGTAGCGCAGGGCCGCCTCGGCGTCATACCACCGGTCCCGTCGCGAGTCGCGTTCGATGGTCTCGACGTCCTGACCGGTGTCCGCGGCCACCAGTTCCAGCACCGTGTCCCGCGTATGCCGCAGGTTGCCCGCCTGGATCGCGATGTCCATCGCCGTCCCGCCGATCCCGGCCGACCCCTGGTGCAGCAACACCTTGGAGTGCCGCATCGCGAACCGCTTGCCTTTCGTCCCGGACGACAACAGGAACTGACCGGCGCTGTAGGCCATGCCGAGGTTGACCGTCACGACGTCACAGGGGATGGCCCGCATGCAGTCGCGGATGGCGAGCATCCCCGGCACCGACCCGCCCGGGGAGTTGATGAGGATCCGGATGTCGGCCGCGGGGTCCTGGGCCGCCAACAGGATCAGCCCGTTGCACAGACGATTGGAGTTCCAGTCCTCCAGTGGCTCGCCGAGCAGCAGGACCCGCCGCTCGAACAACCGGGCATACAAGTCCTCATCGAGAACCCGGCCGACCGGTGGTGCGTGATCGTCGCTCATGACCACGAGCATGCGCGGCACCATCGGCCCGCGGTAGCCCGCGCTGCCGACGGCAGCGCTGCCCAGGGCAGCCCGACTCCGACCTTCGTCCCGGCGCGGACGGCTCGACCACCACAACCGCCAGCCGCGCACAATGGCGCCGTGCCGTCTGACCGCCCGACCGAGCCGAATCGGCATACCCTCCTCGCGACGATCGCCCTGATCCTCGGCGGGGTCGGGATCGGCATCACCGAGTTCGTCACCATGGGTCTGCTCCCGCAGATCGCGCAGGGACTGCACGCGAGCATCCCGCAGGCCGGATACGCCATCAGCGCGTATGCCGTCGGTGTCGTCGTCGGCGCGCCGGTCCTCGCCGCGTGGGGTGCCCCGCGCCCGCGCAAGGGGCTCCTGCTCGGGCTCGCCGCCGCGATCGTCGTCGGCAATGTGCTCTCGGCGCTGGCCCCGACCTACGAGACCCTGCTCGTCGCCCGGGTGCTGGCCGGCGTGCCGCACGGCGCCTATTTCGGCGTCGCCTCCCTCGTCGCGATCGACCTCTCCCCGCCCGGCCAGTCCGGGCGCGCCGTCGGCCGGGTCATGCTCGGCATCCCGATCGCCAACCTGGTCGGCGTCCCGCTGGTGACGTGGATGGGGCAGGCGATCGGGTGGCGCAGCGGCTACTGGACCGTCGCCGTCGTCGCCCTCGCCGCGACCGCGCTCATCGCCGTCTTCGTCCCGCACAGCGATCCGCCCGATGGCGCGTCGGTCTGGAACGAGTTGCGCGCCTTCGGCTCGGTCCAGGTGGCCCTGACCTTCCTCGCCGGGTCGATCGGCTTCGGCGGGATGTTCGCGATGTACTCCTACGTCGCCCCGCTCATCACGGACGTCAGTGGTGCGACCGAGGCGATGGTCCCGATCGCGTTGTTCGCCTTCGGCCTCGGCGGCCTCCTCGGCAACACCGTCGGCGGGCGGTTGGCCGACTGGTCGATCCTGCGCTCGATCGTCCTGTCCTCGATGGCGATGGCGGTCGTTCTGGTGGCCCTCGCGCTGACGGCCCGGTGGTTCGTCGCAGCGGTGGCCCTGATCTTCCTGGCGTCCGCGGTCGCCGGCTGCCTCGCGGTCGCGGTCATGATGCGGCTGATCACCGTCGCGCGCTCGGCCCAGACCCTGGGGGCTGCCAGCAGCCACGCCTCGCTCAATATCGCCAACGCCCTGGGCGCCTGGCTCGGTGGTGTCGTGATCGCCCGCGGCCACGGCTACACCGCACCGAGCCTGGTCGGCGCGGCCCTCGCGCTCGGCGGCCTGGCGGTCTTCGGGCTCTCGATCCTCAAACACCGCCGTGACATGCGCCACCGTCAGCGGGGACAATGACGCTCATGGGGTGGTGGGGCGAGCAGGTCGTGCCGCGGATGACGGATTCCGCACTCAAGGGCCCGGACGTGGGCGAGGAACGCGCGCTCGTCTGCCGCGACCTCGCCGGCCACGTCCTGGAGGTCGGTTTCGGCAGCGGCCTGAACGTGCGCTGGTATCCCGAGGGGGTCACCTCGGTGGCCGCGGTCGAGCCGTCCGATGTCGCCTGGCGGCTCTCCGAGCGGCGCCGCGAGAGCACGACCACCCCGGTCCATCGGCACGGGCTCGACGGCCAGCGACTGGCGGAGGGGGACGCGGCATACGACGCGGTGTTGTGCACCTTCACCCTGTGCACCATTCCCGACCCCGGGCTGGCGCTCGCCGAGATGCGCCGCGTGCTGCGGCCGGGCGGCCGCCTCCATCTGCTCGAACATGGCCGCAGCGACGACCGCACCGTCGCCACCTGGCAGCGCCGGCTCGAGCCGCTCCAACGGTGCGTATGCGGCGGCTGTCACCTCACTCGCGACCCGGTCGCCCTCGCCCGGGACGCCGGCTTCGACGTGGTGGACAGCACGATCGGCCCCATGCCCGGGTTCCCGCAGCGTTCCCCGCTGACCTACCGATTCCGCGCCGTCCTGGCCACCGGCTGACGCCCGCCCCGCGCCCGCGCACGGCACCCATCCCTCACGTCGGCGGGCAGAGACACGCCGTGGGCGGGCTCGGCATACGGCGTGTCTGTGCCCGCCGACTGGAGCACCCGGGGGCGGTGGACCGCGGCGGCACCGTCCGAAGGGGTGTGCGACAGTGACGGGCATGGCCAGCACCGCGCCCGACCAGACCGCCGAGCCCCAGACCGCCGAGCCCCAGCCCGCCGACCCGATCGCAGCCCCCGACGGCGCCGGCGCCCGCCTGGCGGCGCTCGGTATGCGGGTCGGGGACGTGCTCCTGCCGGGGCCGGGGACCGCGCTGGAGACCTGGGCGGTCGTCGCGTGCGATCAGTTCACCAGCCAGCCCGACTACTGGGCCGGCGTCGAGGCCGAGGTCGGTGACGCCCGCTCGACGCTGCGGCTGGTGCTGCCGGAGGTCTACCTCGGCCGGCCCGACACCGAGGACCGGATCGCCGCGATCAACGCGACCATGGCGGGCTACCTCGATGCGGGCGCCTTCACCCGCCTCCCCGACACGATCGTCCTGGTCCGGCGCACGACCGGCTCGGGCACCACGCGTTGGGGTCTGATGGTCGCCCTCGACCTCGACCAGTACGACTGGAGCGCGGACTCGCGCACCCTCATCCGGGCCACCGAGGGCACCATCCCCGAGCGGGTCGCCCAGCGGTCGGCGATCCGGCGCGGCGCCGTCCTCGAACTCCCGCACACGATGGTGCTCTTCGCCGATCCCGACCACGATGTCATCGCACCCCTCGCCCAGCGGTATGCCGAGTCCGACCCGGCCTACGACGTGACCCTCATGGCGGGCGGCGGGCAGGTCACCGGGTGGGCGATCGCCGACCCCACCGAGCACGCGGCGCTCGCCGACGCGCTCGCCCGCCTGCGCGACCGGCTCGACCCCGACAACCCGGTCCTGTTCGTCATGGGCGACGGCAACCACAGCTTCGCCGCCGCCAAGCAGCGCTGGGACGAGCTCAAGGCGTCGGTCCCGGAGGCCGACCGGGCCGACCACCCCGCTCGCTACTCCCTGGTCGAGTTGGAGAACGTCTACGACCCGGGGCTGACCTTCGAGCCGATCCACCGGGTGCTCTTCGGGGTGACCCACGACCGGGTCGAGCGGGTGCTGGCCGCCCACACCACGTCGTATGCCGCCACCCCCGTCCCCGACCCGGAGGCCGCCGTCCGCGCCCTGGAGTCCGACGGCACCGGGCCGCGCTTCGGCGTCGTCGACCCCGACGGCACGTGGGTGGTCACCGCCTCCGGTGGCGCCGACCTCGCTGTGGCGATCGTCCAGGCGGTCGTCGATGATCTGGTGGCCGAGGGCATCGAGGCCGACTACATCCACGGCGCCGACGTCGCCGCCGACCTCGGCACCCGCCCGGGCAATCTCGCCATCCTCCTGCCGGCGCTGGACAAGGACCGGCTCTTCGCCCACGTCGCCGAGCACGGTGCGTTGCCGCGCAAGGCGTTCTCGCTCGGCGAGGCCCCCGACAAGCGCTACTACCTCGAGGCGCGCGACCTGCGCCCGGCCGATTCCTGACCCGGGGGCGTAGCCTGCCCGGAAACACCCTCCCCGCCGCTCAGGAGGAACCAGCGTGACGAGAGTCAGAGTCGATCTCAACATCTCCCTCGACAGCTACGCCTCGACCGCCGACCAGACGCCGGACAATCCGTTCGGCGCGGACTGGGGGCGGCTCACCGCGGCCTACGTCGGGACCCGCACGTTCCGGACCCGCGTCCTCGGCGACACCTCCGGCGCCGGCACGACCGGCGTCGACGAGGCGTATGCCGCCCGCTACTTCGAGGGGATCGGCGCCGAGATCATGGGCGCGGGGATGTTCGGGCTGCACAACTTCCCCGACGACCCCACCTGGTAGGGCTGGTGGGGCGAGACCCCGCCGTTCGGCTGCCCGGTGTTCGTCCTCACCCACACGCCGAAGGCGTCGCTCCCGATGGCCGGCGGCACCACCTTCCACTTCCTCGACGCCACGCCGCAGGAGGCCCTGGCCGCCGCCGTCGAGCAGGCCGGCGACGGTGACGTCCGGATCGGCGGCGGCCCGACGACGGTCCGCGAGTTCCTGGCCGCGGGTCTCGTCGACGACCTCCACGTCGCGATCACCCCGATCATCCTCGGGCAGGGCGAGTCCCTCTGGGCCGATCTGCGCGGGCTGGAGCGCGGCTACGCCGCGACCAGCGAGACCGACCCGGACAGTGGCGTCGTCCACGTGACCTTCCGGCGTTAGGCCGGCCGGCTCACGAGGTCGGGAGTGGGCCGATCACGATGTGGCGGCCGGAGCGCTGCCAGGCTCCGGTGCCGCCGGCCACAGAGTAGGCCTCGATGCCGCGCGAGCGGAGGAAGTCGGTGGCCTGCATGCTTCGGTTCCCGGACGCGCAGATGACGTTGACCCGTCCGCTCGTGGGCACCTCGTCGAGCTTCTCGCCGAGTCGACCCAGGGGGATGAGGACGGCTCCGGGCACATGGCCGGCTCGGTATTCCATCGGTTCGCGAACGTCGATGACCGGTGCGCCGTCGGCGAGCGCGGCCGCGAAGTCCTCGAGGCTGATCTCACGCGGCTTGTCGAGCAGGGCGCGCTGGCTGGCCACCTGGGCGTGCACCTCGCTCATGTCCAGGCCCTTCACCCCATCGATGACTTGCTGCAGGGCCGCGGCCGGGAGGGCGCCGGGCTGGGAGAACACCAGCACGCCTTCGCGGAACGCCATGAGCGTCGGGATCGAGGTGACCTGAGCGGCGCCGGCCAGTCGTTGCTCGGCCTCGGTGTCGACCTTGCCGAACACGATCTCGGGATGCTGCTCCGACGCGGCGGTGAACACCGGCGCGAATTGGCGGCACGGTCCGCACCAGGCGGCCCAGAAGTCGACGAGCACGATGTCGTTGTCGGCGATGGCCGACTCGAAGTCGGCCTCGGTGAGGTCACGGGTGGGCATGGCTGTCTCCGGGGTTCTGGTTGGGGCGAGTGTGGAGGGTGGCTGGTCAGCTGGCGGTCGCGTGGCGCTGCGCCCACGCGTTGTAGCCGCCGAGAATGTCGGACACGTCGCGGAAGCCGTTGGCCCGCAGCAGACTGGCCCCCACGCTGGAGCGCCAGCCCCCGGCGCAGTAGAGGACCACGGGCGCCTCCGTCGCCAACTCATCGAGTCGCTTGGGCAGCTCCGGCAGGGGAATGAGCCGGGCCCCCGGGATGACGCCACCGGCGGTCTCGCCTGGGTTGCGGATATCGATCAACTGGACCCGATCGACGTCATCGAGGACGGCATCGGCCTGGGTCACCGTGAGGCGGCTGGCCCGCTCCACCTCGTCCTCGTGTGCCACGAGGTAGGCCTCCGGATCCGGGATGTAGCCGATGGCGTGGTCGAACCCGATCCGGGCCAGTCGAAGCGCAGCCTCCTGCTCCTGCCCGGCCGGGGCCATGACGATGATCCGCTGGTCCGGGGTGAAGACGATGCCGGCAGTCTCGGCCATCCGTCCGTCGGCCGGGACGCTGACCGCTCCCCGCAGGTGGCCCGAGGTGAAGTCGGTCGCCTCACGCACATCGAGCACGATCACATCGGCTCGGCGGGCCTCGTCCACGGCGGAGTGGTCCAGGGCCGGGATGGCCGCCTCGAGTTCCCGGATCTCGCGCTCCTGCTTGTTGAGCATGGCGTTGAAGATGAAGTAGCCCGGCGCGCTCGGCTGGCCCTCGGTCACGACCGCGAGGAACTCGTCCTCGGTCATCGGCTGGCACGCGTAGTTGACGCGGCGCTGCTCGCCGATGGTCGACTGCTTCTCGGTGGAGAGGTTCTTGCCGCAGGCAGATCCGGCGCCGTGGGCGGGGAAGACCCGCACGGCGTCCGGCAGGCCCATCAGTTTGTGCTGCACCGAGTTATAGAGCATCCGGCCGAGGTCGTCGGCGCTGACGCCCACCGAGGCGAGCAGGTCCGGGCGGCCCACGTCACCGATGAAGAGCGCATCCCCGGTGAGGACGCCGTATGCCGTGTCGTCCCCGGCGTGCTCGAACACGAGCACGCTGATCGACTCCGGGGTGTGTCCCGGGGTGGCCATGATCTCGAGGGTCACGTCTCCCAGGCTGATCCGCTCCCCGTCGGCCAGGGCCCGGAACTCGAACTCAGGTACGGCGGCTTCGCCGTAGCCGATCCACGCGCCTGTGGCCTGCGCCAACTCCAGGTGGCCCGAGACGAAGTCGGCGTGGAAGTGGGTGTTGATGATGCCGACGATCGTCAGGCCGGCGGCCTGCGCGTCGGCGAGGTAGTCACCGACGTCTCGCCGCGGGTCCACGACGACCGCGTGGCCGCTGGACTCGTCGCCGATGAGGTACGACGCCTGCGAGAGACAGTCGAGGTAGTACTGCGTGAACAGCATGGGTGGTTGCTCCGTTCGACTGGGCAGGCCGGGGGCCCGGACGCCTGCGTGACGTCATCAGCATACCCCCAGGGGTATATGTTGTCGACCCGACCCACATCCATCCTCACGGTCGTCCGGCTTCATCGAAGCTTCACAGTCGGCCTCCTGATCGCTTCATGGCGGCCCCGTTGACTTGGGAGCAGGACCAATCCAGCACTCAGCAGAAGGAACACCCCGATGACGACCATCCCCACCGCCGCCGTCCTCACCACCGCTCTGACCCTCGGTCTCGGCCTGGCCGCCACGACCGCAACAGCCACGTCGACCCCCGCCGGCTCCTCGACGTCCTCCGGCCTCGCCTTCAGCCGTGAGGAGGAGCGGATGGCCCAGGACCTGTATGCCGCGCTCGCCACGACCTACGACCAGGCCCGCCCGATGAGCATGATCACGCGCAGCGAGACCCAGCACTTCGACGCGATCGGGGCGCTCCTGTCGACCTACGACATCGCCGACCCGTCGGCCGGCCGCCCGCCCGGCTCCTACGCCTTCCCCGAGCTGCAGGCGCTGTACGACGAGTGGCTGGCCAAGGGCCGCACCGGCCTCAACGCGGCATACGAGGTGGGCGTCGCGTTGGAGCAACGCGACATCGCCGACCTGAAGAAGGCCATCACCGCGACCTCCGAGCCCGACGTGGTGGCGACCTACCAGCGCCTGCTCTCGGCCTCCGAGCGCCACCAGGCCGCCTTCGAGCGGGCCCTGGCCGGAGGAATGCCGACCGGTTCCGGGCGTGGCGCCATGGCCGGGCAGGGCGCCGGCAACGGCCAGGGACACGGACGGGGAATGAACGGTATGCCCGCCCAACGGGGTACGGGTGTGGGCCAGCAGAACCGCTCCGGTTCGTGCCCGCTGCAGAACTGAGCGACCGTGCCCCGTCGGCGGGTGCGCCTCCTACGCTGGAGTCGCACCCGCCGCCCGATCGCCACGGACCGAGGAGCCCAGCATGGAGCGACGCATCCTCGTCGTCGACGACGAGCGCGGCATCCGCGAGGTGCTGCGCGCCTACCTCGAGAATGAGGGGTTCGTCGTCGACGAGGCCGAGACCGGCGCCGACGCACTCCGGCACGCCGGCACCGCGGTGGCACCTCCCGACCTGGTCCTGCTCGATGTCGGCCTGCCCGATCTGGACGGGTTCGAGGTGCTGCGCACTCTTCGCCGAACCTCGGAGGTCTACGTGATCCTGGTGACCGCGCGCGCCGAGGAGGTCGACCGGATCGTCGGGTTGGAGGTCGGAGCCGACGACTACATCACCAAGCCGTTCAGTCCGCGTGAAGTCGTCGCCCGGGTCAAGAGCGTGCTGCGCCGTGCTCGCGCCACGATCGAGGAGGCCGAGACCCGGGACCCCACCGTGCAGGTCGGGGGCCTCGCCCTCGACCCCCACCGCCGCGAGGCGCGCGTGGACGGGGCCTTGGTGACCCTTACGACCCTGGAGTTCGACCTCCTGCATGCCCTGGCCCGCTCGCCGGGTCGGGTCTACTCCCGTGCCCAGCTGCTGGAAGCCGTCTGGGGCTACGACTTCTACGGCGATGAGCGGGTCGTGGACGTCCACGTCCGCGCGATGCGCAAGGCCCTCGGTGACGACGCCGCGGCGCCCCGGTTCATCGGGACCGTCCGCGGGGTCGGCTATCGCCTGCTCGAGCAGGAGACCCCATGAACCGCCTGGTGAGCCGTCTCGTCCTGAGTCACCTGCTCGTGGCCGTGGTCGGAGCCGCCGTCACCTTCGTCCTCGTGCGCCTGCTCACGCCTCATCTCTTCGACCAGCAGCTGCACATGATGGGCGGTGGTGCCGGTCGGGGCATGGGGTTGCGGGCGGAGGTCTCCTCGGCCGTCACGACCGCACTCACCATCGGAGTCCTCGTCGGCATCGTGATGGCCGGACTGCTCGGCCTCGTCGCGGCCTATCGGCTCACCCGACCCCTCGCGCAGCTCGGTGCCGCGACCCGAACCCTGGCAACGGGACGGTATGCCGTGTCGGTGCCCGACCCGGGCACCGCCGAGTTGGATGCGCTGGCCCACGACATCCGTGCTCTCGCCGACGCCCTGGCCCAGACCGAGCAGCGTCGGACCCGCCTGCTCGGCGAGGTCGGCCATGAGATGCGGACCCCGCTCACCGTCATCGATGCCACTGTCGAGGGCATGATCGACGGGGTTCTGCCGGTCGACGTCGCCGGCCTCGACCGGCTCTCCGGTGAGACCCGACGCCTGCGCCGCCTCGCCGACGACCTCTCCGCCCTCTCCCGGGCGGAGGAGGGCCGTCTCGAGCTCCGCCCCGTCCGCACCGACGTCTCGGCCGTGGTCGCGACCGCCGCCGAGCGGCTGCGCGCGCAGGCCGACGACGCCGGCGTGCAGCTGCAGATCTCGGCTCCGGCACCCGTGATGGCGCAGGTCGATCCCGACCGGGTGGCCCAGGTGGTCACCAACCTCGTCGGCAACGCGCTCCACGCCACACCGGCCGGCGGCCACGTCCGCGTCGAGGTCGCCGGGGAGGCCGACCGAGTCACCATCGAGGTGTCCGACGACGGCATCGGGCTGGCCACGGAAGACCTGGAGCGCGTCTTCGAGCGGTTCTACCGAGCCCGCACGCCGGCGTCGGCATCACGGCCCTCCGTTGACACCGGCTCCGGAATCGGCCTGACCATCGCGCGGCGCATCGTGGAGGTACACGGCGGCACCCTGACGTCGGCGTCCCCAGGTATCGGTGGAGGGTCGACCTTCACGATCTCCCTGCCTGCGGCCCGCTGATCCCAGCCCGTGGTCGACCCGCGGAACCGCACCAGCTTCCCTCACCGGCCATCGGCGGCCCGGTGTCCTCATCGAGGACGTGCTCGGTCAGCTGAGGTGGAGGAACAGCCGCTCGAGCGCCTTGACCCGCGCCTCGTCGGGTTCGGTGCCGCTGCGCAGGCATTGCCGCAGTCCCCCGTTGATGAGCGCGAACCCGGCGCGGTCGAGTGCCTTCCGGGCGGCGACCAGTTGCACCACGATGGCTTTGCAGTCCTGGTCGTTCTCGATCATGCGGACGATCCCGCCGATCTGGCCCTGGGCCCGCCGAAGCCGATTCACGAGGGCGGTCTTCTCCGCGGGTGACAGCTCCAGCGGCGGGTCGGGAGATCTCGTCATGGCGAAGTCCTCACCCAACCTGGGGGAGATTGACGGCGGCGAGGTAGCCCGCGATGGCGAGCAACAGGACGACGAAGGCTCGGGTGAGGAGGCGCTCGTCGATCCCGCGGGACACGCGGGCACCGAGCAGGCTGCCGACCGCAGCCAGCGCGGCGAAGGCCCCGACGACCGTCCAGTCGACGTGGGCGAACGCCCCGGCCAGGTAACGCGCGATCAGTGCGGTCGCCGAGTTGATGCTGATCACCAGCAGTGAGGTCCCGACCGCCACGGGCATCGAGAAGCCCAGCGCAAGGACGAGGGCCGGCACGACCGCGAACCCACCGCCGACCCCGAAGAAGCCCGTGAGCAGCCCGACCACCGTGGCGGCCACCAGGGTGCGCACCGCTCGGCGCAGGTCGATGCCCTGGTGGGATGGGGTGGCGGGGTCTTGGACCGTCCGGCCTTGGCCGTCGCCGGCAGCCAGGGACCTCGTCCGGCGCAGCATGAGGAGCGCGACCACGACCATCAGGCCCGCGAACGCGGACAACAGGACATGCGGTGACACCCCGGTCGCAAGATGCGTGCCGGCGAAGGATCCCGCTGTGCCCAGGACGCCGACGACCAGGCCCGGACCGATCCTGAGGGTGCCCGTGCGGCGGTGACTGGTGGCCCCCACGAGGGCGCTCGTGCCGACGATGAGCAGGGAGCCGGTGGTGGCTGCCGGGACCGATTGTCCCAGGAGATAGACCAGGGCGGGCACCGTCAGAATGGATCCGCCGCCGCCGAGCGCGCCCAGGGCCAGCCCGACCGCCAGCCCGGCCGGCACGGCCCAGACCCACATCAGGCACCCACCCGTGGCCTCGTCGGGATCCTCACGGGACCACCCGCTTGCCGGCGTTCTGCCACGCGGTGATGCCCTCGGCGAGGTCGAAGACGTGACCGGAACCCTGATCGACCATCTGGAACAGCGGGACGAGGAGCAGTCGGCGATGGGTGCTCATGATCTCTCCAGGTGTGGCGTGCCGTGGGCTCGAGGCGGTGGGCGCAGCCACCGCAGCGACTCGTGGCTGCCGAGCAACTCGAGCCGACGCCACAGGATGCTTCCCGGGACCGCCTGGCTCGCGTGCGCCCGAATCGCGTCGCGTTGGCGCTCTCGGGCAACGGGGAGGTCGATGTCGATGTCGTCCTCGGGATCGCCGTGCAAGGCGACGCCGTGCTCGTGGTTGACGGCCTCGGCCACGGATTCGGGCAGGGTCCAGGCGAGCACGGGGAGCCGAACGTGGTCTGCGGCCGACAGGGCGCGGGCGGTGGCCGCGATGTGATCGGGGTGGCCGGTGATGCCGTGGGGTTCGAAGACGATGAGCCCGTCGGGTCGATGCGTCGCGATCGCCGCGAGGATGTCCGCGATGACCTCGGACTCGGGACTGGCGGCCAACCCGCCATCGGGCCAGTCGGTCAGGGTCGTCGTGGCGACGCCCAGACGGGCTCCCGCGAGGCGTAGTTCGTCCCCGCGGACCGCGGCGAGGTCGAGACCGGCATCCACGCCGAGGGTCGAGGCCTCGCCCTTGGTCAGGCAGAGCACGTGCACGATGGTCCCGGAGGCCACGAAGGCCTCGATGACGGCGCCGAGGCCGAACGACTCGTCGTCGGGGTGGGCGACCACGGCGAGGGCGGCGGGCCAGTCGGGCACCAGGTCGGCGCGAGTGGCCGGGTCGGCGAGGCCGCCGCCGCCCGCGCCGCGGTCAGCCGTCATGACCACATCCGCTCCAGGTCGTCTTCCCGCATCGCGGACATCGCGCCGGACTACACATGATTCCCACTTCCCGTTCATTACCCTGGGGGGTATACACTCACTATACCCCTTGGGGTATCCGAGACCCGAGGACGCGAAGGAGCGGACATGGCCGAAGTTGTCATCCTGGGAGCCGGGATCTCCGGACACACGGCGGCGCTGCATCTCTCGCGGCTGCTGGGCGGCGGTGACTCGATCACCGTGGTCTCACCCAACTCGCAGTGGAACTGGATCCCGTCGAACATCTGGGTCGGCGTGGGCAGGATGGACAAGAAGCAGGTCGTCTTCCCCCTCGAACCGGTCTATCGCAAGAAGGGGATCACGTTCCGACAGGCCAAGGCGCTCGACATCCGACCGGAAGGCGATGGCGACGGTGACCGTGGTGCCGTCGACATCGAGTACACCGGGCAGGGCAAGGCCGGACAGAGCGAACGCGTGCGTTATGACTACCTGATCAACGCCACCGGCCCCCAACTGAAGTTCGGCATGACGCCCGGCCTGGGGCCCGACGGACACTCGGTCTCGGTGTGCACGGCCGACCACGCCACCGAAGCGGCCGCCAGACTGCAGGCTGTCATCGCGACCCTGCGCGGCGGCATACCGCAGACCCTCGTGGTGGGGATGGGGCACGGCACCTGCACCTGTGAAGGCGCGGCCTTCGAGTATGTCTTCAACGTCGACCACCAGTTGCGCGAGGCCGGGGTCCGCGACCGCGCCCGTCTCGTCTATCTGACCAACGAAGCGGCCCTGGGCGACTTCGGCGTCGACGGCATGACCTTCGAGCAGCAGGGGTTCCAGACCAGCAGTGAGCTCTGGACGGCGTCCCTGTTCCGCGAACGGGGCGTCGAAGCGATCCTCGGAGCGCACGTCGAGAAGGTCGAGCCGGGCCAGGTTCACTACGAGACCCTCGACGGCAACCACCACGTCCTGGACGTCGACTTCGCGATGTTGCTCCCGCCCTTCGGCGGGGTTGCCCTGTCCGCCTTCGACAAGGACGGCAACGACATCACCTCGACCATGTTCGCGCCGAGCGGCTTCATGCGGGTGGACGCCGACTACAGCGCCAAGCCGTATGAGGAGTGGCGTGGCAGCGACTGGCCGTCGACCTATGTCTCCCCGGGGTACCCCAACGTCTTCGCCGTCGGCATCGCGTTCGCGCCCCCGCACCAGATCTCGCGCCCACGCAAGAGCCCCAACGGCACCGTGATCGCCCCCTCACCTCCACGGACCGGTATGCCGTCGGGCGTCATGGGCCGCACCGTCGCCCGGACCATCGCGGACCGGATCCGCAACGGCCCGCAGGCCCCCGCGCACGAGGCGTCGATGGCGCACATGGGTGCGGCCTGCGTCGCCTCGGCGGGAGCAGGTCTGCGGCGCGGCTCGGCCGCGGCGATGACGATGATGCCGGTGGTCCCGGACTACGCCCGCTACCCAACCGGTCGCGACCTGGGCGACACCCGCGGCGAGATCGGCCTCGCCGGGCACTGGGTCAAGCTGATGCTCCACCACCTCTTCCTCTACAAGGCCAAGGGTCGCCCCGGCTGGCAATTCATCCCGGAGTGAACGCCATGCCAGAACCAGCCGAGTCGAGCCGCCAGGAGAACCCGATGGACCGCCCCGAGACCCAGCCCGTCGCCGACCTCAGCCGGGCACCTTTGCCGACGCCCCAGACGCTGCGGCGACGACAGAGCATCCCTGTCCAGCTCAGCCGCTTCGTCGTCTTCAACGCCCGGATCATGCGCATGGTCCTCAAGGGCGACCACTGACGCACCCCCAAGACAACCGATCACCACCAAGGACGACCATGACCACCAACGTCGGCACCACCGACCGCATCATCCGCCTCGTCATCGCCCCGATCGCGGCGATCGTCGCCTTCTCCGTGGGCCCGTCCACGGTGCTCGGCATCGTCATGCTCGCCGTGGCACTCATCATGGCTCTGACCGCCGCTGTTCGGTTCTGCCCGATCTGGCGCGTCTTCGGCGTCAACACCAGCAGTCGCTGAGGGCCGCCCCGGGGGCTCCAGCCCATCGGGATCAGATGAGTGCCTGGTCTCTGGGAGCACGACCACCGCGGCATACGGAGCCGCGGGCACCTGGGAGGATGAGGCATGCCCGGCGCCGCGTCCCCCTCTCCCGGCTCGGCGGTGCGCGCGACCTCCACGTCGCTGCGGTTCGCGCTGCTGCTCACCGCCACCTCGGGGTTCCTCGACGCCTATGCCCTCCTCTCCCGCGGGGTGTTCGCGGCCGCGCAGACCGGGAACATCGTCCTGCTCGTCGTCGCGGTCTCGCGCGGCGAGTGGGCCCAGTCGCTCAGCCACCTGTGGAGCGTCCTGGCCTTCATCGCCGGTGTCGCCCTCGCCATCGACCTGCGCCGCCGGCTGCTCGCTCGGCCCGCCGGCGGCGACGGTCCGCCGACCCGGATCCACTATCCGATCCGGTGGATCCTGGCCACGCAGGCGGTGGTCCTCCTCGGCCTGGGGTTCGTGCCCGCCTCGGCCCCGGCCGTCGTCGTCATCGCGCCGCTGGTCCTCATCGCCGGCATGCTCTTCGCCCTCTTCAAGGAGGTCGAGGGCCGCAAGTACGTGCCGGTCACGATGACCGGGAACCTGGCCCGCCTCATCGAGTCGCTCCACGGTCAGGCGGTGGCCAGGGACCCGCAGGCCGGCGCCGCGGCGCGGATCGACGGCTCCGTGCTGCTGTTGTATGCCGCGGGCGCGCTCGCCGGCGCCGCCGTCACCCGCTGGCTCGGGTCCGAGGCGATCTGGGTCGGCGCCGGCGGTATGGCGCTGCTGCTGCTCTTCTTCGTCCTGGACGACGTCAGCGCGTGACGTCGGCGAGGACGGCGTCGATCTGGTCGATCGCCGCCCGCGCGCCTTCTTCCATCCCCATGTCGAGAACCTGCTGCAGCGCCTCGGCGGTGTCATACCTGCTCGTATAGGTCGCGATCGTGTCCTCGCCTTCGGCGGTGAAACGGAAGTCGTTGTGCGACACCGGAAGGTCGGGATTGTCGTGGAACTGCTCGTCGGCGAACCCGTCGTCGAAGGAGAAGCCGTGCGGCTCGTCGACGGCCGTGATCCGCCACCAGCCGCAGTACCTCTCGCCGTCCGGGCTGGTCATGTAGTAGGTCGACCGCGACCCGGGCGTGAGTGCGTGGTCGACGAAGGTGCCCGGGTAGCCGGGCGGGCCCCAGACCCGCTCGAGCTGGCGCGGGTCGGCATACAGCGCCCAGACCCGCTCGACGGGGGCCGCGAGGCGGGCGGTGATCGTCAGGGTGCGGGCGTCGATGTCCTTGGTGATGTCGGTGACGGGCATGTCACGGCTCCTTGGTGTCGGAATCGGTGTCGTTGTCGGTTCGGTCGTCGGTTCGGTTGTCGGCCGCCTCGGCGGCCAGGAGGGCGTCGATCCGGTCGATCCGGCCGCGCCAGATGACCTCCAGGTCGGCCAGCATCGCGGCGACCGACCGGACGGCCTCGACCTCGCCGCTGGCCAACTGCTCACGGCCGGAACGCCGTTTGCTGATCAGGCCGGCCCTCTCCAGCACGGCCACATGTTTCTGGACGGCCGCGAAGCTCATCGGATACGCCGCGGCCAGGGCGGTGACCGAGTGCTCACCGGCCAGCACCCGGCGCAGGATGTCGCGCCGGGTGCGGTCGGCGAGCGCGTGGAACATGGCATCGGCCCGGTCCTCGCTCGTCGCGGTCACGACCCAAATATACAACCATTTAGTTGTACGTTGTCAAGTCGGCGCCGATCCCGGCCGCGTGTGATGGGATCGGTCCGTGCCTGCGTATGCCGATCCGGTGCGGAATGGCTGGATCGACGTCGGCGGCGGACAGCGCGTCTACTGGGAGGAGTGGGGCGCCGGTGCGGGCGTCCCGGCGCTCTACGTCCACGGCGGCCCGGGCGGGACCCTGGGCACCAGCGCCTACCGCCACCGCGTCGACCTCGACCGGACCAGGGTCATCGGGTTCGAGCAGCGCGGGTGTGGCCGCTCGACCCCGCACCTGAGCGATCCGGCGGTCGGCCTCGACGACAACGACACCGCTCACCTCGTCGCCGACATGGAGGCCCTCCGCGAGCACCTCGGCGTCGAGGCCTGGATTCTCAACGGGGCCTCCTGGGGCACGACCCTGGCCCTCGCCTACGCCATCGAGCATCCCGATCGGGTGCTCGGGATGGTGCTGTTCGCGGTGACGACGACCAGCCGGGCCGAGGTCGACTGGATCACCGAGGGCGTCGGGGCGATCTACCCCGAGGCGTGGGACCGGTTCGCCGCCCACGCCGAGCACGCGGGGATCGGCTACCGGCGCGGCCACGGCCGGCTGGTCGCGGCATACGGACGGTTGATGGAGTCGCCCGACCCCGAGGTGAGGGACGCCGCCTCGCGGGAGTGGGCCCGGTGGGAGGACACGCACGTCGCCATCGGCGCCGGGGGTTTCCGGCGGGACCCGCGGTGGGCGGATGAGCGGTTCCGGCATGCCTTCCTGCGGCTGACCGCGCACTACTGGTCGCATGACGGCTTCGCCGACCCGCCGATCCTGGAGCGGCTCGAGCGCCTCCCGGGGATCCCGGCGACCCTGATCCACGGCCGCCGCGACATCTCCAGTCCGGCCGTCACCGCGTGGCGGCTGCACCAGGGATGGCCCGGCACCGACCTGATCATCGACGACGGGGACGGTCACGGTGGCGCGTCGATGATCGACCAGTGGCGGGCCGCGAACGACCGGCTGGTCCAGCGCTTCGGGTCGTGATCGACGCCCCGACCGGTCCGGTGGGTGGTGTCATGATTGATACCATCGATGAATGGCGATGACCCTGCGGCTGACCGATGAGGAGGCCGATGCCCTGCGCGGCCGCGCACGGATCGAGTCTCGTTCGATGCAGGAGGTGGCCCGGCAAGCGGTGCGGGAGTATGTGGAGCGCCACAGCCGGGCCGAGTTGCTCGACCGGGTCCTCGATGAGGAACTGCCTCGGTATGCGCAGGCCCTGGAGCGCCTCGGTCAGTGATCTACCTGACGCTGTCCGAGTTGCTCCACGTCGCCGAGCGAGCGCTGGGCGTCGAGGCGGTCGTTCGCGATCACGGATTGCTGGAGTCCGCTCTGGCTCGTCCACGCGCGAGCGTGTTCGGGACGGACGCCTACGAGAGCCTGGAGGACAAGGCCGGCGCCCTGCTGCACTCCCTGGCGCGAAACCATGCGCTTGTCGACGGCAACAAGCGCTTGGCCCTTGCGGGCACGATTGCGTTCTTGGGCGTCAACGGCAGGCGACTCACGCTCACCAACGATGAGGCCTACACGCTGGTCATCGAGGTGGCATCCGGGCATCTGGATGACGTCTCGGACATCGCCGATCGGATCCGGGGCGGTGTCGCGCCGCGCGCCGGCTGACCGACGGGTCTCGAGGGGCGCGTCACCGGTGACTTGCGCCGCCCCATCCAGCCCGCGCTGACGGTCCCGGACCGGGATCACCTGGCCATCGTCGTCGCCGGGTCACGCGGGTGGGTCGAGTTCCCGCTGGACCATCCGGCTGAACTCCCGAACGGCCTCGTCCGCGGCGGTGCGGTCACCGTCGATGAGCAGGTCGAAGATCAGGCCCTGGCCGACGGCGAGGGTGAGCCGGGCCAGCCGCCGGGCGTGCGCGGGGGTGGTCCGCTTCGCGTAGAGCCGGGTGAATTCGCGCAACTGCGCCGTCACCATGACCTCGGCGAGCCGCGCGGCATACGGCTCGTGCCGCATGGCGTGCGTGGCCAGCTCGAACCACAGC
Source organism: Nostocoides sp. (assembly GCA_039812345.1). Lineage (GTDB taxonomy): Bacteria > Actinomycetota > Actinomycetes > Actinomycetales > Dermatophilaceae > Nostocoides_A. Next base: position 34,248 of record JBDIAJ010000003.1, read on the forward strand.
GCGCCGAAACCCAACGCGCCCTCGACCGTGGCCGCCCAGTTACGCTCGCCCGCGACGATCGGATCGGGCTCGCTGTCGAATAGCCGGCCGATCTGCTCGGCCTGGCCGCCGGCGATCGCGTCGATCACCGCGACGAGGACGTCCTCGCGAGATCCGAAGTGGTAGTGCAGCATTCGCTGGCTCGTCCCGATCGCCGCGGCAAGTGAGCGCAGGCTGGTATCCCGTATGCCGTGCTCGGCGTAGTGGAGGACCACCTTGGCCAGCAGGTCCTCCCGTGGTGAGCTCACGCGGTGGCGGCCAGCCGCGCGAAGGTCGCCGCCTCATACGCGATCAACGCCCGCGTCTTGCGCCCCAGCAGCAGCGCGACCGGGCGGGCGAGCGGGCCGGTCCACTCGATGCGCAGGTCGAGCCGGGAGCCGTCGCCGTGTTCGGTGATCGTGTGGGTGGCCTGGGTGGTGACCCCGGCAGTGCGTGCGGTCCAGGTGAACGCCCGGCCCTCCTCCAGGCTGGTCACCTCATAGGTCGCCGCGGGCAGGCCGGGCTGGCGCACCGCGAACCGGGCGCCCACCCGCAAGCCGTCCCCGTCGAGGCCGGTGACCGAGGTGAAGGTGTCCAGGTGCCGCGGCCAGGCGGTGACGTCACTGAGGATCGCCCAAAGTCGGTGGACGGGGGCCGGGGAGTCGGCATACGCTTCCATCATGTATCAGATGATACATCGGATGGAGGGAGTGCGCGCATGACGACGATTCGGGCCCGGATCGCGACCGGGGACGTCGAGGGCGAGGTCGATGCGGGGGTCGCGGCCTTCACGGGCATCCCCTACGCGACCATCCCCAGCCGCTTCGGCGCACCCGCGCCCGCCCCGGCCTGGGACGGGGTCCGGCCGGCGATCACCTTCGGCCCGCCGCCGCCCCAGTCCGGCGACCTCGGCCCGCCCGCGGCGACCGGGGCGGAGGCCGATTGGCTCACGGCGAACGTCTGGTCGCCCGACCTGACCGGCGCCCTCCCGGTCCTGGTCTGGATCCACGGCGGCGGCTACCTCTTCGGCCGCTCCGACCTGCCGGAGTATGACGGGGCCACCCTCGCCCGTGACGGCGCCGTCGTCGTGACGGTCAACTACCGCGTCGGCTTCGAGGGGTTCGGCCAGCTCGCCGGTAGGCCGCCCAACCGCGGCCTGCTCGACCAGGTCGCCGCGCTGGAATGGGTCCGCGACAACGTCGCCGCCTTCGGGGGCGACCCGGGCCGGGTGACCGTGTTCGGGCAGTCCGCGGGTGGCGGCTCGATCGCCGCCCTGCTGGCGATGCCGCGGGCGACCGGGCTGGCCCGGCGGGCGATCGTCCAGAGCATGCCCGGCGCCTACCTCACCCCCGCGCTGGCGGCCGACGTCACCCGCGCCTGCGCGGCCGAACTCGGCTGCGCCCCAGACGAACTGGTCAGCGTCGACCCGACCACGCTGGCCGCGGCCGTGGGCGCCGTCCTGACCGGCATCGGCCGGTATGCCGATCGCTGGGGTCCCGCGGCCCACGCCGGGGTGCCCTTCGCCCCGGTCGTCGACGGCGAGGTCCTTCCGGCCACTCCATGGCAGGGAGTGACCGGCGCCGTGGACCTCCTCGTCGGCCACACCCGGCACGAGCAGCGCCTCTTCACCGCGCTCACCGGGCGGCTGGGCCAGATCACCGCCGAGGAGGCGGACGAGGCCGCTCGCGTCTTCGCCCCGGACCCGGCGGCCTACGCGCGGCACATCCCCGACCCGGAGGAGCGCTACGACGTCGTCCGCTCCGACTGGCTCTTCCGGATGCCGTCGCTGAAACTCGCCGAAGCGCAGGTCGCCGCGGGCGGACGCTGCCATCTCTACGAGCTGACCTGGCCCGCGCCCGGCATGGGCGGCGTGCTCGGCGCCTGCCACGGCCTGGACGTGCCGCTGGTCTTCGGCAATCTCACCGCCGGGCAGACCGCCCTCCTCATCGGCGAGCCGACGGAGGACGCGTATGCCGTGTCCGCCCAGATGCGCTCGGCCTGGCTGGCGTTCGCCCGCGACGGCGACCCCGGCTGGCCGGACTTCGCGACGGGCGCGACGCGGGTCTTCGACGCCGAGCCCGAGGTCACGGCATACCCGGAGGTGGTGTCCCGCGCCATCTGGTCGCACGCCCCGGACGTCCTCGACCTGCACGTGCCACGGGGCGGATCGGCTCGAGCCGACCTGTGTGCCCTGCTCGATCGACAGGAACCGGATCCGACTCTGGCGGAGGACCTGGCGTGGATCACGGACGGCACCACCGATGACCTCGATGGCCCGAGCTGATCAGGTGACGCCGCGGATAGCCTCGACGGCGTGACGGACATCGAGGCCGTGCTCGCGGTGGGTCGAGCATTGCCGCGCACCCGCGAGCAGGTGGTCCGGGGGCGGATCAAGCTCAAGATCGGCGCGATCGTCTATGTCGCCTTCTCCCGCGACGAGCAGGACATGGGCTTCGCCTTCCCCAAGGTCGAACGGGACTCGCTGGTCGCCGCCCGGCCGGACACCTTCTTCCTGCCCGCGCCGAGCGATCTGCGCTATCAGTGGGTCGAGGCCCGGCTCGCGGTGTTGGACCCGGTCGAGATGCGGGAGCTGGTCACCGATGCCTGGCGGATGTGCGTGCCCCGGATGCTCCACGACCTGCCCGAGCTGCCGGCCCCGGCTGCCGCGGCGTGGGCGGCGCTGGATGCCGGCGACTGGCCCGCCGCGCGCCGGCTGCTGCATCCCGACCTGACCTTCGTCGATGGCCCGACCTCGATCCGCGGCCGCACAAACCTGGCGCGCCACCTCACCGACCACCCCCGGCCGCGCCCGCCGCGCGAGGTCGAGGTCCGCGACGGTCAGATCCACCGCTGGCTGCGCTGAGCTGATCGCGCGATCCGCAACCCGATGCCATCGCGGGCACCATAGATGTCATGAAGACCTGGCCGAGCACGCCGTGCTCGCCGAGCTGTCCGCGGGCGCATGGGAGCTGGCTGTCATCCACGTGCTCCCCTGGCCCACCCCTGACCCGCACCCCGCCACGGCCCTCGTGTCCGGGTCGCCGGGGCTCACCGCTTCGGCGCGGCGAACAGCGCGGCCACCAGGGCCCGCAGGACGGCGAGTTGCCGGCGCATGTGGCCGGGCTCGCCGGTGGCCCGGCAGAGCAGGAAGCTGCCCTCGAAGGTGACGAAGAGGTGGTCGGCGAGGGCAGCCGCGTCGTCCGCATCCCAGGCCGGCCCGGCCTCGGCCACCGCGTCCGCGACCAGCGCGCCGACTGCGTCACGCCAGGCGACGACGGCCTGCGCGATCGGCGCGGTCGTCTCGGTGCCGAGCAGGTCCTGCTCGGTCAGGGCCGCGACATACAGGCAACTCGACTGGGCGGCCATCAGGTCGTCGGCCTCGTCCTCGAAGTGGGCCAGGAAGGCCACGAGACGTTCCACCGCCGATCCCGACGGGAGTGCGTCGAGCGCCCGGTGCAGGTGCGCGACGTCGGCGGCGGCATACCGCTCGACGAGCGCCTGTGCCAGAGCCGATTTGGACGCGAAGTGGTGGAAGAAGGAGCCCTTCGAGGTCCCGGACGCCGCGATGATCGCGTCGATCGACGTGGCCGAGAAGCCGTCGTCGATCGCCATCCGCTCGGCGGTGTCGAGGATCTTCTCCCGGGTCTTGCGGCCATCACGCGGCATACGGCTATTGAATCAGACCGGATGGTCTGGTAAAACGTGGACACCGACCAGACCAAGCGGTCTGGTACGAACGAGAGGAGCCGCCATGCCCACCCCACCGAGCACCCTCCCCGGGCGGGGCGGCCCCCGGTTCGTCACCGACGGCGGGCTGGAGACCGACCTGATCTTCCACCACGGGGTCGACCTGCCCGAGTTCGCCGCCTTCCCGCTCCTCGATGACCCGGCCGGTCGCGGACTGCTCGCGGATTACTACCGGGCGTATGCCGCGATCGCCGCCACCGCCGGCGCCCACCTGCTGCTGGAGTCGCCGACGTGGCGGGCGAACCCCGACTGGGGTACGCGGGTCGGCTACGGTCCGGCCGCCCTGGCCCGGGTCAACGAGGACGCGATCGCCTTCCTGCGCACCGTCGCCGCGGAGGTCGACGTCGCCGCCCTCCTCGTCGGGGCGATCGGCCCCCGCGGGGACGGGTATGCCGTCGGCAGCGGCGTCGATCCCGACTCCGCCGCGGACTATCACCGCGCCCAGGTCGCCGCCTTCGCCCGGGCCGGCGCCGATCTCGTCGCCGCCTACACCCTCACCGACACCGGGGAGGCCGTCGGGATCGTGCGCGCCGCCCGGGCCGAAGGCCTGCCGGTCGCCATCTCCTTCACCGTCGAGACCGACGGCCGGCTGCCCGGCGGACAGTCCGTGGCCGACGCGATCCGGGTAGTGGATGCGCTGGCCGCTCCGGACTATTACCTGCTCAACTGTGCCCACCCCGAGCACATGGCCGCCGGCGCGCCCGGCCCCGACGACGCCGACGGTCGTGTCGCCTGGGAGCGCATCCTCGGCCTCCTGGTCAACGCCTCCACCAAATCCCATGCCGAGTTGGACGAGGCGACCGAGATCGACGAGGGTGACCTGCCGCGGCTGGTCGCGGCGACGGCGGCGCTGCGCGAGGCGTGCGGGCCGTTCACCGTCCTCGGCGGCTGCTGCGGCACCGACGCGCGCCACGTCGCCGCGCTCTGGGCGGACGCCGGCCGCGGATAACCGCTTGCCCCCCAGGCTGTTCCACGGGACCCTGAACGGTCATGGACGCCGACCGCTTCCCGATGCGCACCGAGCGGCTCACGTTGCGCTTCGTCGGGCCGGACGACGTCGCGACGCTCACGGCATACCGCAACGATCCCCAGGTCGCGGCGCTGCAGGACTGGGACCTGCCGTATGCCGAGGAGCAGGCCCGCGCGCTCGTCGACCGGCATGCGGGTCTCACCGACTTCGTGGCCGGCCGCGGGCACCAGGTCGGCATCGAGCTGGACGGCGCGCTCGTCGGCGATGTGCACGTCAGCCTCGATGAGCATCTCGGCGTCGCCGACATCGGCTACAGCCTGATCCCGTCAGCCTGGGGTCGCGGGATCGCCTCCGAAGCGGTCGGCGCCCTCGTCGATGACGTCATCGACCGGCTCGGCGTCCACCGCGTCACCGCCGAACTCTCCCAGGAGAATCTCGCCTCCGAGCGCCTGCTGGAGCGACTCGGGATGAGCGTCGAGTCGGTCACCGTGCAGTCGTTCTGGTGGCGCGGGGCGTGGGATGACAACCTCAACTACGCGATGACCGCCGACGAGCGGCGCGCCTGGCGCGACCGGCCCCGCACCCCGCCCGCCGACGTCCGGCTCGTCCCGATCACCGACGGCAACCGGCGGACGTATGCCCGCCTGCGCACCCACCGCACCCAGGAGCGCTTCTGCACCGGCGTCCAGGACTCGTATGCCGACGCGCTCTTCCCCGGCAGCCGCAACGGCATACCGCTGGTCCCGGTGCTGCGCGGGATCGAGGCCGACGGGGAGCCGGTCGGCTTCGTGATGTATGCCGAGTCCTGGCCGTATCTGTGGCGCTTCCTGATCGATCGGCGCCACCAGGGCCGCGGCATCGGCGCGCGGGCACTGGATCAGTGGGTCGACCTGATGCGCGCGAACGGGCATCGCGAGATCGAAACGAGCTGGGGCACGGGCACAGGCAGCCCCGAACCCTTCTATCTCGCACGGGGTTTCGTCCCGACCGGCGAGTTCGACGACGGCGAGACGCTGGCCCGGCTGCCGCTCTGATCGACCGTCAGCGGGCCTCGTATGCCGCGAGGAAGGTCCGGACCGCCGCGACCACGTGCGCGTGGCGCTCGGCGGCGGACGGGACCGCCGCGTCACCGAGGAACATGGCCCGGTTGACCGGCTCCCCCATGACCAGCCAGTTCAACTGGATCGCCGCGGCCCGCGGGTCGGGGATGTCCAGCAGGCCGGCCTCGGCCGCGTCGGTGAGAGCGGCGGTCAGCGTCTCGACGGCGCGCTGCGGCCCGTGCTCGTGGACCGCGCGCGCCAGCTCGGGGAAGCGGGTGACCTCGCCGATGACGAGGCGGCGCAGCTTGAGCAGGCGCGGGTCGAGCACGGCATCGAGTTGCCGGGCCAGCAGGCCGACGAGCTGGGTCTCGACGTCACGCCCACCCGCGCGCTCCCGCCCCGCCGTGGCCTCGGCGAGGACGGCGTCCGCCGCCCGCTGGGTCATGGCGGTGACCAGGGCGACGAAAAGCTGGTCCTTGGTGCCGAAGTGGGCGTAGAGGGTCTGCTTCGAGACCCCGGCCGCCTCGGCGATGTCGTCCATCGTCACGGCGTCATAGCCGGCGCCGAGGAAGGCCGCCTCGGCTGCCGCGAGCACGGCGTCGCGCTTGCGCAGCGAACTCGGGCGGAGCACCCCGCGTTGACTCTTCACACCGCCGAGTCTAGATTGTGTCGAGTAATCACACCCGTAAGTCCAGAATCTTCGCATCGGAGGGCGGCCCCATGACTGCGAGCCACGCCACGACCTCGGCGGACGGCACGACGATCGCCTACGAGATTCACGGCGACGGCGAGCCGCTCGTCGTCATCACCGGCGCCATCTGTCACCGGGGGTTCTTCCCGGTGCGCCGGGGGGCGAAGATCCTGGCTCGCCGGTTCCGGGTCTATTCGTATGACCGGCGCGGGCGCGGGGGTTCCGGCGACACGCCGCCCTGGTCGCTCGAGCGCGAGGTGGCGGATGTCGAGGCGATGATCGACGCAGCCGGTGGTCGGGCCGCGATCTACGGGCACTCCTCGGGGGCCGTCCTCGCCGCGCACGCGGCACATCGACTGGGTTCGAAGGTCGACGGCGTCGTGCTGTATGACGCATCCTGGGTCGCCGATGCCGCTGGGGCGCAGGAGTATCGACCGCTGCGCACCGACGTCGAGACGCTCCTCCGGCAGGGGCGCAGGGGCGCGGCGATCCGCCGCTTCCTGACCGGCATCGGGATGCCCGCCGCGTTCGCCCGGGTGCTGCCGCTCATGCCCGGCTGGCGCCGGATCGCCGCCCTCGTGCCGACGCTGCGCTACGACCTGGCCCTGACCGCGGACCCGCCGCCGGTGGACGTCGCGGCCCAGATCCGCATCCCGGTGCACGTCATGGTCGGCGAGCGCAGCCCCGCCGAGTTGCACCGGGTCGCCGAGATCCTGCGCGACGCCATCCCCGGCGCCACCCACGAGGTCTCGCCGGGCAGAACCATCTGGCCTCCGAGAAACACCTCCTCCCGAGTCTGGTCCAGCACCTGCTTCGCGACCGGCTGCCGGCCGAGACCGCCTGAGCCGTCAACCCCGGCGGCCGGCCTTCAGTCCGTCGCCGACCGCCGCTCCAGCGCCGCGAACACCAGGCGCCACGTCTGCTCGGTCGCCTCGGGCCGGTAGGTGTCGGGCCGGCCGGCGCAGGCATACCCGTGCGGGACGTCGTCGAGGGTGACGACCTGGTGCTCGACGCCGGCCGCGGCCAGCCGGGCCTCGATCTCGGGCAGGTCGGCCGCCACCAGGTGATCGGCGGAGCCCGCGACGACCACGACCCGCGCGGCCCCGAGGTCGGCGGCGCGCTCCAGCGGCGCCGGCCCCGGGATCGGGGCGCCCCCGTGCACCGTCCAGCCGGGGTAGGCCGCGACGACGACGTCGACCGGCCCGTCGGCCGCGGCGAGCAACGCGAGGTATCCGCCGATGCTGAAGCCGACGAGCCCGGCCAGCCCGGGTCCGGTGTCGCCCAAGGCGTCGAGCGTCCGGTGCACTTGGTCGACCACCGCGTCGGGATCCAATGCTCGCAGCAGCGCGAAGCCGCGGTCCCGGCCGGCCTCGTCATACGGCAAGCTGAGACCGGACCTGCTGCGCCAGAACAGATCCGGCGCCGCGGCGGTGTATCCGGCCACGGCCAGCCGGTCGAGCGCGTCGTGCACGAGGTCGGTCAGGCCGTAGAGCTCACCGAGCACGACGACCCGCCCGCGACTCCTCCCGGCCGGTCGCGTGACGAGCGCGTGGCCGGCGCCGGGCACCTCCATCCAGGACGAGGGCATCATGGCCACCACGATCACTCGGCGGCGGCTATCGGCGCAACCTCAGTCCGCTCATACCGATCATCGGAATCCTGATAGCTTGCCGAGGGTGGATTCGGACGCAATTGACCTCGACCTGCTGCGGACCTTCATGGCAATCCACCGCGCCCGGTCGCTGACCGGCGCCGCCACGTTGCTCGGCGTCTCCCAGCCAACCGTGACCGCCCGCCTCCAAGCGCTCGAACACCTCACGGCGACAAGGCTTTTCGATCGGGGCGCCCGCGGCTGTCAGCCCACGCCGGCCGCCGATGACCTGGCCACGCGACTCCATCGGCCGCTGACCGACCTCGAGGCCGTGGCCGCCACGCTCGGCGGAGCGAGTGACCTGTCGCGGACCACCCTGCGCCTCGGAGCGCCGGCGGAGTTCACCGAGCGGCTGCTCCCGGCCGCCCTGGCCTCACTCGCGGGGACGGGGATGACCGTGCACCTGACCCTGGGCCTGGCAGATCGGCTGCGCGACGACCTGGCGGAAGGGCGCCTCGACCTGGTCGTCAGCACGGTGAAGCCGCCCGCGCGAACGACCTGGCAGGCGCTGACGCACGAGGAGTTCGTCCTCGTCGCCGCCCACGCGCTCGCCCGCCGGCTCGCTGCGAGCCTGCGCGACGACCCGGCCGCGGCACTCCACGACGTCCCGCGGATCGCGTATGACGCGCAGCAGTCGATCGTGCGCCGGTGGTGGCGGCACGTGCTCGGCACCCCGCCGCCCGGTCCGCCCCAGATCGTGGTCGGGGACCTGCGGGCGGTCCAGTCGCTGGTTGAGGCCGGCGCCGGCGTCAGTGTGCTGCCACGTTACTTGTGCGAGAAGGCGATTCGCGCACGCCGACTCACCATGCTGCTCGATCCCCCGGACGCCCCGATCAACACCCTCTATCTGGTGACCCTCCCCCACCTGCGCGCCCGCGCCCACGTCGCGGCCGCGTGGTCGGCGATCGCCTCGGAGTTCGCCCACCCGGAGTGACGCGCCGGCTGACCCGGCCGCTCACCACCCGCGGATCGGGGTGGCGCCCTCGCGAGCGCTTCAGCCGATGGGTGTCAGGAACGCCCAGAGCCGGTCGTCGAGGTCGAGGGCGGCGTACTCGCGATAGCCGTAGGGCTGGTCGACCGGCGCATACCGGATCCGCGCGCCCTCGGCGAGCGAGCGGGCATGGTGGGCGTCCACGTCGTCGACGATCACCGAGATGCCGGCCGTCTCGGCGCCGAGCGTCTGCGGCGAGTCGAGCCCGAACTCCGGCGCGACCCGGTGCAGCCAGATCACCCCGTCCCCGGCGGTCACCTCCGCGTGGACGGCGACGCCGGCCGGATCGACGTCGACCCGCCCCGGCTCGAACCCGAAGGTCCGCACGAGCCAGTCATGGGCCGCACCGACATCGCGGTAGACGAGGGTCGGGATGCGGCGGCGGACGGTGTCGGTCATGGTCAACTCCTCCAGGGTGGTCAGGATGTAGGGCAGGTCGTCGTGCAGCGACGGATCGGTCACCGTGGCCGCGAGACGATCCCGCAGCCGGTGCTGGTCGGCCAGCCGGGCGTCGAGGCCGGCGACGGCGCGGCGGGCGAGGTCGGCCGGGTCCCAGTCCGTGCGCTCCAGCGCCGCGCCCGCCTCCGCCAGCGAGTAGCCGAGCGCCCGCATCAGCTGGACCCGGTAGAGCCGCTCGACGGCGGCGCGGTCATACAGTCGGTGCCCCGAGGCCGCCCGGACCGGGCGGACCAGGCCGATCTCGTCGTAGTAGTGCAGCGTCCGGACGGTCAGCCGCGCGAGCGCGCCGACGCGCAGCGTCTCCCCCGGCCGCTGCTCCCCCGGCCGATGCTTCGGTGCGGGCTGCGTCATACGGGCCACGCTAGGACCTCACGCGACGTGAGGTGCAAGCCCGGCGCTCAGGTCTGCGGGCCGTCCCAGCCCCAGCGCGGCACGGTCAAGCCGTCGGGCACGCTCGCCGGCGAGTCCGGATGGGCACTCATCCGCCGTATGCCGTCACACCAGTAGTCGAGAATCGCCTGCCGGAGGCGGGGGTCGCTGATGCCGACGTCGTCGAGAGCCTGCGCGAAGGTCGCGGTCGCCCGCCGGTCCATTTCGTCGTGCTCGCCGTTGCCGGAGTGCAGGCGCACCACCGCGCTCTGGCTCGCCATCGTCGTGCTGTAGACCGGCGGCCCGCCGAGCCCCTCACCGAGATAGGCCGCCAGCCGCTCGCTGTGATCGGGCCGGTAGCCGTGGCTGAAGGCATGCGCCACCACCTCGTCGGCGAGCGCCCGCGCGTGCCAGGCGTGCGCGAGCCGCACCATCCCCTCGGCCCCGCCGGCCGCGGCATACAGGGTCTGCTCGGTCATCTCCCCAGTGTGCCCACATTCGCTGGTCCACGTGGGTGGCCGAGATCCTGATGCGGCGCTCGATCTCTGGGAGACCCACCCCGGACCCCCCGGTCGTCTCGTCCCGACGCTGGTCAGCACCGAAGTGGTCTCCCTGCTGGCGACCCGGCTGGGCGTCGAGTCGGAGGTGCGCTTCCTCGGCGACCTGGCCGCCGGGGCGTTCACCGTGGAGCCCAACACCGCTGCGGACTCAGCTGAAGCGTCGGGCCACCAGTGGGATGCGTTCGTCGAGGTAGGCGGTGTGGCCCGGGAGTGACGCCAGGTGCGGCCGGACGCTCTCCCATGCCGACTCGAGCCGGCTCGCCGCCTCCCCGATCACGCTCATGGTCGACTCGACTGGCGCCCCGACGTCGCGGGCGAGAACGTGAAACGAGGTCGGGGTCACCTCGGAGAGGCGCCTCGACCGGCCAAGCCGGAGACCGAGGTCCTCGTCACCTTGATACGGCGCGGTGCTGACCAGGTCGTAGGCCGGCGCGAGCGAAGGACGGCGCCCGTCGCGATAGATGAGGGACACATTCTTCAGGTGCATGTCGCCATTGCCCACGGCATACGAGACGAAGAGGCGCCGCACGAACTCGAGATAGGACTCGACGTCCTGCCCGCGGTGGACGAGAGCGGCGACGGTCGCGAAACTGCCCTTGTATTTGTCTTCGGGATAGAACCCGCGCACCTGCGCGAGGTCCTCGATGTGCACGCGTCCGGTTGTGCCCCGTTCGAAACGCTTGATCGCGTATGCCGTGTCCTGACCCCCCGGCCACGCCGCCTCAGGCAGGACCGGGAGCTCGCTGCGGTCGATGAGGCGAGTCTCGGGCACCACGATGCCCACCGCACGGGCCAACTCCATGATGCCGAACTCGTTGTGCGGGAGATTCGGATAGGTGCTGTCCGGCATCTTCACGATCCAGTCACCATCCCGGTCATGGGATGACATGGTCAGGCGGTCACCGTCCTGCATGAGCGAGAACTTCAGGGCAACGCCGGCCAGGCTGAAGCGATGCGCACCCTCCCCGGTCACGGTCGTCGACTCACGCGACGAGACGATCCGATCCGGCTGCCACCTCGGTTCCACCATCCCGACCGCGCGCTGGATGACCGCCGCTCCAGGGAGGTCTGAGCCGAGCCGGCGCAGCAGCATCATCTCCCGGTCTGCGTTCACCCCGGCATTCCGGGCGACCCAATCCCGCAGTCGGCCCTCGGGGAGGAGATTGGAGAACCAGGGCGGCAAGCGCAGGGCAGACGCGACGTGTTGATCGGGCCGATCTTCGAACCGCAGCCCGAGAACCGTCCGGGTCGGGTCGTCCCAGTAGCCCTGCTGCCACTCCAGCCAGGCGTAGTCGCCTCTCTGGTGAAGGTGGCCGACGATGCGCCCACTGAGAATGACCCGAAACGCGCCGGTCTCCATCCCGACTAGACCCCGGAATCGTCGGCGGCGTCGTTCACGTCCGCCTCATCGCCGACGTCGTCGAAGTCGAAGTCCGCGAGGGGGCTGGTGTCCTCCAGCCCCTCGCCGGTCATCCGGTGCAGGAAATCGCGGAGGAAGTCGCCGATCTGCTGGGACCGCTCGGCGACGACGACGTCGGGCGACCCGCCGGCATCAGGAGCGGCGAGGAAGTGCGAGGCCCGGATCTGCGGCGCGGCTGCCGGTGTGAAGAGGTCATCCCCGGCCGCGATCCCGCGCAGGATCTCGACCGGCACACCGGGTAACAACAGCCGGTTGCCCACGGAGGTCGTGTTGGCTTCGGCGAGGCGGCTGCGGACGAAGAGCTCGGGCACGGCCGACCCGGGGGAGGACTCGCTGCCGAGTTGATCCGCCAACTCCAGTTGCGTGAACGGCGCACCCGTGTCGGGCGAGCGCGGGCCGCGCTCCCACAGGGCGCACAGGATGATGTGGCCGGCGGCCTGGTTGGTGCGGAACCGGGCCGGGTCGGGCAGCCGGATGGCATCCCGGTCGAGAGCGGCGAGCAGGCGTTGGACCGATGCGCTCTCCTGACCGGGTTTGATGCAACCGGCCAACAGACGAAGGACTCCGGTCGTCCCGCCCTTGGCCGCCCCCGGGCCGATCAGGGCAGCGCGCCAGAACCAGCGCCGGAGCAGTTCGAGATTGCGATCATCGGCGTCGGGGAAGTGGCCGAAGAATCGCGACAGCACGATCATCAGGTAGCGATACGGCAAGAAGGTCACGTGCGGCACGCATGCGGTGTCACGCAGGAACAGGACCGTCCGTTCCAACGCCTCCAGGGCTGCTCGATGGGCTGTTTCGCTGTCGTCGTCCCGGACGTCGGCACGCTCCTGGCGCGAATCCTCGAACTCCTGGTGGATATCCCGGTTGACGTCCGGGCCGCGGCGGGCCAGGAAGACCTTCAAGATCGTGTCGTCATCGATCCGGCCCCAGTGCAGTGCCGTCTGCACATGGTCCTGCAGCGTCGCCAGTGACATCAACGAAGCCGCCGACGCCTCGCCGGGAGCGTGCAAGCCCCAGAAGGCCTCCGCTCGGCTGAGGCGCTTGCCGGCATTGTTCATCCGGTCGTAGATGTCGCGCAGCGCGTCGTCATCGTCGGATCTGACCTCGTAGGCCGGCACGTGGAACTCACGCAAGCGCGTGGTGGCCCCGTTGACCTCGTCGATCAGGTCGAGGTACCTCGGGTTCTCTCGGGTCCACCGCAGCAGCCGGTTGAGGTCGAACAGGATGGGCAGCGGGATCGAGTCACTCTCATGGGTCCGGGCTGCCCGCACCTTGAGCGGGTGCTCGCGGATGTCATACACCAACGCGAACGGTGGCCGACTGCCGGCGGCGAGGTCGAAGACATTGCAGAAGGTCGTGATGCGCTGTTGTCCGTCCACGACATAGAGGGCCTCATCCAGGCGGGGGGCATCAATAGTGACGCCTCCAAAGGTCAGCACCTCGGCTGGCGCGGGGCGCCGCCAGAGCAGGAGACTCCCGATTGGGAAGCCGCGCAGCACACTGTCGATCAGATCGACCGCATCCGTTGTCCCCCAACGCAGTCCGCGCTGGAAGTGCGGCACCCGGATGCGGCCTTCGCGCACCAGCCCGACCAGGCTGGCGAGCGTGTAGGTGCGCGCGCTCGGCTCCACCGGCAGGGCCGGGCGCACATCACCCGCGGACTGTGTCGTCGTCATCGTCCACCTCCACTCTCAGTCTTGCGCACCCCACTGACAAGGACCGCCCACGAGGACATCATGGGCGTATGACGCGCCGTCGGGATGTGTTGATCGGGAGTGTGTTGGCGCTGGGTGGCGCCATGGAATTGCGATCCGAGTCAAGTGTCGCTGCGGGCTTCCCGATCGGAGCGGCGGATAACCGAGTCCCGGTCGACCTCATCGCGACGGGCAACTTCGCGACGTTCGCGGGGGTGGAGCCGGGCCCCACCGGATTGACCATCGGCAATCTCGGCCGAGTCATCGTCAACCAGGACGGCACCGGAGGGGCAGCCGACCCCCCGTGGTGTCTCGCGGGCACCCACCTGCGCATCTCCGGTGGCTTCACGATGGCGGTCGGCCTGGCGGACATCCGCGGGGAGGCTGCCGTCCTGCTCGCGGGGCGCCCCCCGATCGTGTATGACGAGTTCCTCAACAACCGCGGGTCGCTGCGGGTCTCCATCTCGGGATCGACGGTGCGCGCCGTGCTCGTCAGCGCCACGAGCGGGCAGCGCCCAGCGGAACGCCGCACGTGGACGATCACCGGAGCCACCACCCACCATCTCGAGGTCCGTTTCACGGGTGCCCCCGACACCGGATCACTTGGGCTCTCCCTGGATGGCCGCGTGCTGGGCAGCATCCCGGCGCATGGTGTATTCGCCGCGCGCGAGGTCTGGCTGGGCTTGGACGCGGCCTCCCCAGCGGGCTCCTTCCGGGTCTCAACCTGGCAGGCCACGCCTGCTCCTGGAGCCACCGTGGGAATGATCGACACCAGCACCCTGCATCCGGGCGACCAGCCAGGTGCCGGGCTGCAGGAACTCGCCACCGTCCGTCGCTCAGGCTTCCGCATCGGCGCCGCCCTGACGGCCTCGTCGCTCTACTCCGACCCGGCCTTCGCCCGCCTCGCGCTCGGCGGTCAGATCGGCCAGATGACCACCGAGAACGCCCTGAAGTTCCAGTTCGTCCACCCGCAGCCCACGACCTACGAGTTCCGGGAAGCGGACGCCCTCGTGGCCACCGCGCGCGCCAATGGCCTGGCGGTGCACGGGCATACGCTCATCTTCGGCGAGGCCAACCCGCCATGGCTGCGCACCCTCGCGGCGACACGCCCCGACCTGATGCGCGCGACGATGCTCGACCACATCACCACCGTCGTCGCGCACTACGCCGGCACCGTGCGTTCCTGGGATGTCGTCAACGAGGCAATCGCCGACCCTGACGAACCGCCGACGCCCGACGGGCTCCGCGCGAACATCTGGCGGCGCACGATCGGCGCGGGATACATCGCGGACGCGTTTCGGGCCGCCCGCGCGGCCGACCCGGACGCGAGGCTGTTCATCAACGACTACGGGCTCGAAGCCAATGGCGACCAGTGGCTCACGATGCGGGCGCTGCTCCGTTCACTTCTCGACGCCGGGGTGCCGATCGACGGCGTCGGCCTCCAGTGCCACGTCTACGAGCACGGTGACGAGATTCATACGGACGACCTCACTGCGGTCTTGGACGACATCGCGGCCATGGGGCTGACGGCACGCATCTCCGAACTCGACGTCTACGGCGACAACCGGACCCACCAGGCCAACCAGTTCGGCACCGTCCTACGCACCGCCATCGCCCATCCCGCCTGCGAGTCGCTGACCTTCTGGGGCCTGAGCGAACGCTACGGCTCCACCTCCTTCCTCAACGCATCCGGCCAGTTGGTCATCGGCGACGGCCTGCCCTGGGATGCCCAACTCCGCCCGCTGTCGGCCGTGGCGAAAATGCAGCAGGTCCTGACGGGCTGACCAGCCGCCGACGGCCGCATGCCGTTTGGCGCATGTCCCGATCGACTGGAACCAGTGGTGCTGCAGGTTTCACGGTCTGCCCCGGTCGCTGCGCGGCGCGAGGTGGGAAGGTACGGCACCGGGACACCTGGAGTGCGACCGGCTACTTGTAGTGGAAGCGCACCTGCAGGATCACCAAGTCCTCACCATCCACGAGATACACCAGCCGATGCTCGTCCGTGATGCGGCGTGACCACGCACCGGCGAAAAGATGCCGCAGGGGTTCCGGTTTGCCGATCCCCGTTGTCGGATCGCGCAGAGCGTCGTCGATGAGCCGGTTGATCCGCTTGAGAACCTGCCGATCGGCCTGGAGCCAGTGCGTGTAGTCGTCCCAACCGTTCGGCGTGAAGACCAGCCTCACTCGACGAGGTCATGCTGGTGGCGGTCTCCTGACCGGGCCTGCTGCAGGCTCTCGAGCAGGCGCTTCGCATTGGCTGGCACACGCAGCAGGTATGCCGTTTCCTGCATCGCCGCGAACTCCTCGGCGGAGACGAGCACGGCGTTGCCTCGACGCGAGGTGATCTCGACCGCGACGCGGTCGTTGTTGACCTGTTCGATCAGCGGGAAGAGCTGCTTGCGGGCCTCGCTGGCTGTGATGGACACGATGAACCTCCAGTGACTGGTACAAGTTTACGGTACCTACTCGGCTCATGGGGAGTCGAGCAACTCCACCCGGTCGAGGACGAGTTCGTCATCCTGACCGACCGCGGCTTCGTGGCCACCGAGATCGAGGCCGATGCCGTTGCCGTAGCGCTCGTCACCGCAGACATGGTCGGCCAGTCGGTCGGGGAGGACAAGGCCACCCTGCGACTGCTGGCGATCCGGCTCGCCCTGCACGTGCTGGGTCGGCGATCCACCGGCGGCTCAGCGGGGAGTTGCCCCTCAGCTGCCAGGGCTGGCCGACTAGTCATCTGAATGGGTCATGCTGAGCGGCACCTCAGGCCCCCGGCGGATGGCGAGGTGCCAGGGAAATACGGATGGATAGACTCTCGGTATGTCCAAGGTCATGGTCTCCCTAGCCGACGACCTGTTGGCCGAGATCGACGCGGAGGCGCAGCGCCGGGCCTGGAGCAGGAGCGCCTTCCTGGCGGCAGCCGCTCGGCGTGAACTGAACCGGCGAGACGACGCGCTCGTCGCCGCCGCGGTGGAGCGTTCGCGCGAGCGTTTCGCGGGATCGGGTGGCTTCGAGGCCACGGACCTCGTGCGGGCCGACCGGGATGCCCAGCGGTGACGCATCTCTTGATCGACACCTCGGTGCTGATCAAGTGGTTCCACGCCGCCGGCGAGGCGGAAGTCGCTGCGGCGCGCGGCATTCTGCGCGCTCATGTGGCCGGGGACGTCGAGGCGCACATCCTCGACCTGGCGGCATACGAACTCGGAAATGTCTTGATCCGTGCCCTGCACTGGGATCCCGTCGAGGTCGCCGATCAGCTCGACGATCTGCGAACCATCGTGGGCACACCCCTTGTCATGACCGCGGAGTGGCTGCGCCACGCTGCACTGCTGGCGCACCGCCACCAGCTGACCTTCTATGACGCGTGCTGGGCGGCGACGGCCGATCGCCTCGGCATAACGCTGGTCAGCACGGATCGGCGCCTCATCGAGGCCGCTCTGGCCGAGTCACCGACGGCCACTGTTTCCCGGCTCAGGCTCGACCCGGCCTCCTGAAAGCCGAGCTGTCGGCGGCACATGTCGAAGGGCTAAACAGACGCAGGTCCCACTCGCAAGTGGCGGGCGCGGGCGACGGCGGCCAGCCGGTCATCAAAGGTGGCCAGGGTGGACTCCGAGGTCAGGGCCGTATCCAAGGCGCAGCAGTCGGGCAGCTTCAGGCCGGTCTCCACGCGCAGAGTCGCCAGTCTCAACGGCTCGCCGTCATCGCTGTCGGCGGCGCGAACTCCGATGGCGTGCAGGTCATCGAGAAGTTCCTGCCCGCGCCCGGCCCGGACGGCACCGACCAGCACCTCAGCCAGATTGAGCGGGTGGATGACGAGCGCCTCATCCGTGTGGGCCCGAAGGTAGCCGGTCGCTTGGGCGTGATGCGGATCGCCGGTGCGCAGGTGAGCGATCAGTAGGCTCGCATCGAGCGTGATCACTCGGGCCAGTCCGCGCGCAGATCCGCCAGATACGTATCACCGAAGACCTCGGCATACTTCCCGCTGGTTGCCTCGATCGCCGCGATCCGCCGGCGGGCATCGACGGTATGACGGTGCTCGAGCGCCGTTGCTCCGGCTCGCACCACGCGGAGCAACAGCTTGCTGCGCGGCTCGCCGGGCCAGCGCCGCGCCGCAAGATCCAGAGCGTGCGCCACTTCCGGGGTCTCGGTGACCTGATAGCGGGGCCTGGTCGTCGGCATACGCGAAGTGTACCACCAGACATTTGGTGCAGCACCTTGTGCTGTGCGCCCCGAAACCCGCCGGAGACCGCAGGTCCGTGATCACGAACCGCTCTCGGACCGCTGGTCCACGGGGTCGAGCGTTCGCAGGCCGAAGGCCTCCGCCAACCGGAGCACGGTGGCGTCGTGACTCACGACGACCACCGAACTGCCGAGGCGGATCGCGCTCGCCAAGTGGATGGCGTCCAGCGTCTTGACGTGCTCGGTGATGGCCTCCGCGGCCGTGAGGACGGCATCGGTCAGCGGCATCACGGTGAGATGGCCGAGCAGATCTTCGCGCTCGCTCACGGGACGGTGCTCACGTCGCAGGACGCGGGTGAGCTCAGTCTGCAGGAGTCGCGATGAAACCACCACGTGTTCGGGCCCACCGGTGACGTCGTCGAGCCACCGGGCCGCCGGACCCTCCCACAGGAGGGCATCTGCGGCGACCGAGGTGTCGAGGTAGAAGCGCGTCACCGGTCCTCGGCCATCTCGGCGAGGATCCGTTCGACGTCCTGGCTGGTGTAGTTCCCCAGGCCCTTGCGCCCGACGAGTCGGGTCCCACCGTTCTTGCGCGCGGGGATCAGCGTGACGGTTTCGGCGTCGAGCGGGACGAGCTTGGCGATCGGCTGGCGGTGCCGCGTCACGACGTAACTCGCTCCAGCCTCGACCTCGGCCAGCGCCGCGGTGGGGTTCTGCCGGAGTTCGGCCACGGTGATCGTCCTCATTCCCCAAGGGTAGATTTCATCTCTACCAATGTCTACCTTTCCGCTCGATCCCACGGCGAATCGCCGAGTACGCAGACTCTGAGTCAGCCCGATGTCGGTGGCCACGAATCCCCGGTCGGATGGTCGACGGGCTGGATGTCGCTGGCGCGTCGGCGCAGGTGGGCCGCCTCGGCGTCGTTGGTCGCCAACCCCGCGGCCTGCTCGAACAACGCGCGCGCCCGGTCTCGCTCACCCAACTCCAGGTGCAGCGTGGCGCGCACCGCCAGCGTGTAGTGGTCCTCGGGCACGCCGTCGAGAGCCTCGAGCCCAGCGGCCGGGCCGTGCACCTTGGCGACGGCGACGGCCCGCGCGGTGCGGGTGGCGGGCGTGTCGGCATACCCGAGCAGTTGGTCGTAGAGCGCGAGGATCTGGCGCCAGTCGGTGGCGGCGTCGGTCACGGCGTCGGAGTGGACTGCCTGGATGGCGGCTTGGATCTGATACGGGCCGGGCTGATTGCGGAGCAGGCAGGCGCGGACCAGGTCCTGGCCTTCGCGGATGAGCGCCGCGTCCCAGGTGCTTCGGTCCTGATCCGGCAGGGCGATCAGCGACCCGTCCGGCGCGCGCCGGGCGGCCTCCCGGGAATGGATGAGCAGGAGCAGGGCGACCAGCCCGGCGGCCTCGGGATCCTGGGGCGCAAGGGCGTGCAGGTGGCGGGCGAGGCGGACCGCCTCCTGGGTCAGTTCGTAGCGGGGCACGTCGCCCGCGGTGGCGAGATAGCCCTCGTTGAAGATGGCATAAACCACAGCGAGGGCCACGTCGACCCGGTCGCGCCACCGGTCCGGCTCGGGCAGCCGTGCACCGATCCCCGCGTCCTTCACCTTCGCCTTGGCCCGGGAGAGGCGCTGCGCCATCGTCGCCTCGGTGGTGCCGAAGGCGCGGGCGATCTCCGCAGCAGTCAGGCCGCCGACGAAGCGCAGCGTCAGCGCCACCTGCGACTCCGGTGACAGCGCCGGGTGCGCGCACAACAGGATCAGCCGCAACTCGTCGTCGATGTCCGACGAGCCGCCGTCGGCGAAGAGTGGTCCCGGGGCCGGTGCCAGGCGCTGCGCGGTGCTCTCCCGGCGCAGCCGGTCCAGGGCTTTGCGGCGGGCAGCGGTGACGATCCAGGCCTGCGGGTTGGGCGGCACGCCGTCCCGCGGCCAACTCGCGGCGGCCGCGACGAACGCCTCCTGCACCGCCTCCTCGGCGGCGTCGAGGTCGCGCAGCGAGCGCAGGAGGATCGCGACCGTGCGGCCGTAGTCCGAGCGGAAGGCTCGGGCCACGGCCGCGTTGGCGTCGGCGCTGCTCACTCCGGCTCAGCCGCCGAACGACGGTGCCGGCCGCACCTCGACCGACAACCCGGTCGCCTCGGCGACCTTGCCGGCCCACCCGACCGCGGCGTCGAGGTCCGTGACGTCGATGACGGTGAAGCCGCCGACATACTCCTTGGTCTCGGCATACGGGCCGTCGGCGAGGGTGACCCGGCCGTCGCGGCGGCTGACGACGGTCGCGGTCGAGGGGTCGGCCAGCGGCATCGCGAAGACCCAGACCCCGGCGGCCTGCATCTCCTGGGTCAGGGCGATGACCCGCCCGATCACGGACTGCAGCTCGCTCGGCTCGAGGGTGCGGCC
>JBDIAJ010000004.1:0-53022 GCA_039812345.1 Nostocoides sp.
CATACGCGGATATCGGTACGATAAGCTACCTGAGACACGACTTCTCGGCGGGTCCGGTCGGGGCGGGGTCGGGGATGAGGGTGGGGCCGGGAACGGGGCCGGGTGCCCGGGTCGGCGTGGCTGAGGGCGTGATCGGGAGCGTGAGGCGCAGGCAGGCGCCGCTTCGGCCGGCGCCGGGGTCGACCGCCTCGAGCCGTCCGCCGTGGAGTTCGGCGATCCACCGGGCGATGGCCAGGCCCAGCCCGGTCCCGCCGGCGGAGGCCGTGCCGAACCGCTCGAACACGCGGGTCCGGTCCGCGGGCGCGATCCCGGGGCCCTCGTCGGTGACGTCGAGCGACCAGGCCGGGCGGGCGGCATACGGCGACGGCGGGGGAGTCTCGGCGCCGGAAACTCGCCCCTCGCCCCGGAAGCCTTCCCCCGGAAGAGCCCCGGCTGCCCGGACCTGCACGGTGGTGCCGGCGGGGCTGTGGCGGGAGGCGTTGTCGAGGAGGTTGGTGAGGATCTGGCGCAGGCGGGAGGCGTCGGCGTCGATGGCGAGGTCCGCCGGAGTGACCTCGACCGCGAAGTCGACCCGCCGGCCGAGGGAGCGGGCTTCCGCGACCGCCGTGTCGAGCAGCGGGGCGACCTCGACCCGGGTCAGCGCGAGCCGCGCCTGGCCGGCGTCGATCCGCGAGAGGGAGAGGAGGTTCTCGACGAGGTCGGCCAGACGGTCGGACTGGGCAACGACGGCCTCGAGCGAGTCCTGGCTGGGCGTGGTGATGCCGTCGGCGAGATTCTCGGCGACGGCGCGGATCGCGGCGACCGGCGTGCGCAGCTCGTGGGCGACGGTGGCGATCAGTTCGCGCCGGTGCCGGTCGACGGACTCCAGGTCGCCGGCCATGGCGGTGAAGGCGCGCGCGAGGTCGGCGACCTCGTCCCGGCCGGACGCCTCGACCCGGGTGTCGTAGTCACCCTCGGCCATCCGCCGCGCGGCATCCGTCATCGCCCGCAGCGGCGCCGTCATCCCGGCGGCGAGGAGTTGGGTGACGAGCATGGCGGCGGCCACGGCGACGGGGATGACGAGCCACGCCGTCACTCCACTGCTCGCGCCGGCGGTCGCCAGCACGGTCGCGACGAGGACGCTGATCCCGACGATCCCGCCGAGCTTGGTCTTCAGGGAGGTGCTGTTGCGCAACGGGTTCCGCCGGCCGTCCGTCACCGGGGCCCCTGCGGGTCGAGAGCGTAGCCGACCCCGTGGACGGTGCGTACCCAGGGGCCGCCGACCTTGGCCCGCAACGCCTTGACGTGACTGTCCACGGTCCGGGTGCCGGAGGCATCGGCCCACCCCCAGACGTCGGCGAGGAGCCGCTCGCGACTGAGCACCGTCCCCGGGTCGCAGGCGAGCGCGAGCAGCAGGTCGAACTCGGTCGGGGTCAGGTGGACCTCCCGTGCGTCCACCACGACTCGGCGCGCCGCCGGGTCGATGCTCAGCGCGCCAATCGCGACGACCGGCGACGGGGAGCGGGCCAGCACGCCCGCCCGCTCGACCCGGCGCAGCAGGGCATGCACCCGGGCCACCAACTCCCGCATCCGGAAGGGTTTGGTGAGGTAGTCGTCCGCTCCCGCCTCCAGTCCGGCGAGGAGATCCGCCTCGTCATCCCTGGCGGTGAGCATGAGGATCGGGACGGGCCGATCGGACTGGACCCGGCGGCATACCTCCAGGCCGTCGTATCCCGGGAGCATGAGGTCGAGGACGACGGCGTCCGGGGGTTCCGCCCGCGCGGCGGCGACGGCCTCGGGGCCGGTGAAGGCCTGGCGGACGGCATACCCCTCGGCGCGCAGGCGGTCCGTGACCGCCTGATTGATGACGGGTTCGTCCTCGACGACGAGCAGGCGGGCGGTCATGAGGGCCAGGCTAGGCAACCGGCACCACTCGGCCCGGGCGCGACGTGTGAAGGTCTCGTGCAGCTTTGGGCGATGTCCGAGCGCCCTGCGAGGATGACCCGGTGAGCGTCCTCGTCGCCCGGATCGGCAAGCCCCACGGCCTCCACGGCGAGGTGACGGTCCAACTCCACACCGACGACCCCGAGGGCCGGTTCGCGACCGGGTCGGTCCTGGCGACCGAGGCGGCCCGGGGCAGCGGGGTGCCCCGGGCGCTGACCGTCCGCGGCGCCCGCGTGCACAACGGGATCTGGCTGCTCGCGTTCGCCGAGATCCCCGACCGCACCGGTGCCGAGTCGCTGCGCGGAACCCGGCTGCACGCCGAGGAGGCCGACGAGCCGGACGGCTTCTATGAGGACGACCTCGTCGGGCTCCGCGTTCTCGACCCGGCGGGCGCGCCCCTCGGGGAGGTCGTCGGGCTCGATGTCGGAGCCGCGCAGGACCGGCTCGTCGTGCGCCTGGCCGACGGCGCGGAGGCGTTGGTGCCGTTCGTCGAGGCGATCGTCCCGACCGTCGATGTCGACGGGGGGGTGGTCGTCGTCGACGCGCCACCCGGACTGCTCGACCTCGGACGGGAGGAGTGAGCGGTGCGCATCGACGTCGTGTCGATCTTCCCCGACTACCTCGCGCCGCTCGACCTCTCGCTGATCGGGAAGGCGCGTCGGTCCGGGCTGCTCGAGCTCGTCGTCCACGACCTGCGCGACTTCACCCACGACCGGCACCGGAGCGTCGACGACACGCCATACGGCGGCGGGGCGGGGATGGTCATGCGGCCGCAACCGTGGGCCGAGGCGCTCACCCACGTCGGCGCGCTCGCCTCGGGTGCCCCCCGCCTGCTCGTCCCCGCGCCGTCGGGGGTCCCGTTCACCCAGGCCCTCGCCCGGGAGCTGGCGGCGGAGGAGTGGCTCGTCTTCGCCTGCGGGCGGTTCGAGGGGATCGACGAGCGGGTCTTCCCGTATGCCGAATCCGACCTCGGCTGGCGGGTCACCCCGGTCTCGTTGGGGGACTACGTGGTCAACGGGGGAGAGGTGGCCGTCCTCGCCATGGTCGAGGCGATCGGGCGGCTCATCCCCGGCGTGATCGGCAACGAGGAGTCGCTGGTCGAGGAGTCCCACGAGGGCGGGCTGCTGGAGTACCCGGTCTACACGAAGCCGGCGTCGTGGACCCCGGCTGTCCCCGCGGCGGCGGGACCGGCCCGCACGGTGCCGCCGGTCCTCCTCTCCGGCGACCACGGGGCGATCGCCGCCTGGCGCCACCAGCAGCGGCTCGACCGGACCGCCGACCGTCGGCCCGACCTACTGCACGCGGCCGCGGCGATCACCGGCCTCGGGACCCCGACCGTCGCCACCGCGGCCGACCTGCCCGAGCTCGTCGTCCTCACCCGGGCCTGCTGGGTCCCCGAGGCCCGCACGGCCGGCACGGTGGAGTTCCCGCCGATGACGGACGACATCCCGGAACTCACCGCCGCCCTCGACGACTGGACCACGTGGGTGTGGCGCGTGGGCGGCCGGCTGGTCGCGTCGGTGCGGGGACGGCGGGACCCGGAGGATCGGCATACGTGGCAGGTGGGGCGGTTGATGGTCGCCCCCGACCTCGCCGGCCGCGGCCTCGGCCGCCAGATCCTCGCGTATGCCGAGACCCACGCCCCCGCCGACGTGACCACCCTCTGGCTCAACACCGGCCGCGACAGTGAGCGCAACCTGCGGATCTATCGGAAGGCGGGCTACCGGATCGCGCCGTGGCCCTCGCGGGTCCACTCCGCCACCGTCGACCTGATCAAGCCCCGCCGTTGACCACGGCCCTTCCGCCCGGTGCCGAAGCGATATCAGGGCCGCAACGAGGCCCGCAGATCGGCCGGCAGCAACAGCGAGCGGCACATCAGCCGCTCGGCGACCACCGCCGTCACGGTCTGCGCGGCCATGATCCCCATCAGGACGAGCACCTGGGCGGCCGCCGCCTGAGCCGGCGAGCCACCCCCGAGCAGGACCCCGATGAAGGCCCCCGGCAGCGTCACCACCCCGGCGGTCCGGATCTGGTCGAGACCGGGCACGAGCGCCTCCGGAATGTGGCGATGGACGATCCGGCCGATCGCCTGCGCGCGGGTGAAGCCCAGCGCCAGCCACGCGTCATACAGGTCTCGTTCCTCGCGCAGGGCCGCGAACGCCCGCCGGCAGGCGAGGGTGTGCCCGTTCATCGTGTTGCCCATGAGGATGCCGAGAACCGGGATCAGCGCGATCCCGGTCGGCGGCACGGTCCGGGTCAGGAGGATGACCACCACCACCGGGAGCAGTCCGGAGAGGATGGCCACGGTCGCCCACGGCCACGCCTCCCGCGCTCCGACCCGCCGCACCGTAGTCAGCACGGCCACCGCGAACATGGCCACGAGCACGACGAGCGACCAGGCCAGGCTCCGGATCACCGTCGTGATGACGAGGGCGGCGAGCCCGAGTTGGCCGATCGCCCGAGCCGCGGCGACGATCGGTGACCACTGCCCCGGGAGTCGGCCCACGGCATACGCGACGAGGGTAATCGCCAACAGCAGGACGATCGCCCACGCCACCGGCCACCCCGGAGAGATCGTCACGGGCCCAACGATAGGCGCCGATTTCCTCCGGACCCGCGTGCTCTGGCACCATTGAGCACTGCGTCCCGGCATCAGCGGCCCCTGCCACAGGGGGAGCGAGCCACCTCGTGCGGCCGAGCGGGACGACAGTTGAACATCCACACCGATGCGGCGACCTGTGGCGCCCGAAGAAGGACACCGCCATGCAGCGTTTCGACGCGATCGACCAGGCCTCCCTCAAGGCCGACCTCCCCGCCTTCCGCGCCGGGGACACCGTCAAGGTCCACGTCAAGGTCATCGAAGGCAACCGCTCCCGGATCCAGGTCTTCCAGGGCGTCGTCATCCGCCGCCACGGTGGCGGCATCGGCGAGACCTTCACCGTCCGCAAGGTTTCCTTCGGGGTCGGCGTCGAGCGGACCTTCCCGCTGCACACGCCGGTGATCGACAAGATCGAGGTCGTCACCCGCGGTGACGTGCGCCGCGCCAAGCTCTACTACCTGCGCGACCTGCGGGGCAAGGCGGCCCGGATCCGCGAGCGGCGCGAGTCGACGGCCGGCTGACGTCACCCACCGCGCCCGGCTGCGGCATGCAGGCCGCTGCCAGGGTCGGGCGTTAGGCTGCCACTCCTATGACCTCCGTGCCCCCCGCCTCGGCGGCTGATGCCACGAGCCCCGAGTCGCGCCGGGCCAGGAAACGTCGCACCCGCAAGCCCTGGCCCGTCTGGGTTCACCTCGTCATCGCCGTGATCCTCGTCGCGATCCTGCGCAACTTCGTCGCGCAGTCGTTCTATGTCCCGTCCGGGTCGATGATCCCGACACTCGAGGTCGGCGACCGTATGGTGGTCAGCAAGTTCCCGACGACCCTCCACCGCGGCGACATCGTCGTCTTCGACGGGACCGACACCTTCGGCGGGAACCCCACCACACGCTTCGGATCCGGCATCGGCCGGATCGTCGCCGCGGGCGCGCGCGTCTTCGGGATCGACGTCAACGAGCGGGACTACGTCAAACGCATCGTCGGTATGCCGGGCGATCACGTGGTCTGTTGCGACGCCCAGCACCGGATCGTCGTCAACGACAAACCCCTGGCCGAGCCCTATCTCGTGGCCGGTATGGCGCCGAGCCTGATCCCGTTCGACGTGAAGGTCCCGGCGGGGCGCCTGTGGCTCATGGGGGACAACCGCTCCAACTCCGCCGATTCCCGCGCCCATCTCGGGGATCCCGGTGGTGGCATGGTCCCCGAGTCCGATGTCGTCGGGAAACCCCTGTTGCGTTACTGGCCCCTGGGCCGGTTCGGCACGCTTCCGTCCGCAGATCAGCCCGCGGCGGTCGGCGGATGACCGCCGGCCCCGGGGGCGATGGCGCGGACACGGCCGACTCGCCCGGTGAGCCGCCACCCCCCGGTGACGCGACGCCCGCGGGGGACGGGGACCCGACCGGCCAGCCCGCCGAGGGGAGCCCGGGCGGCGGGGGCGAGAACCGCGCGGACGACTCCTCCGAGCCCAGACCCAGGCGCGGTGCCGCCGCGCACGCCATGGCCGCGCTGCGCGAGTTCGTCACCGTCGCGGCCATCGCCATCGTCTTGTCCTTCCTCGTCAAGACCTTTCTCGTCCAGCCGTTCTACATCCCGTCCGAGTCGATGGAGAACACCTTGGTCAAGGGCGACCGAGTCATCGTCTCGAAACTAACCCCCGCCCCGTTCGCGATCAAACGCGGCGACGTCGTCGTGTTCGCCGACCCCGGTGACTGGCTCGGGCCGCCGGTGTCCGAGAACCACGGCGCCGTCGGCAACGCCATCCGGTCGGCGCTGACCTTCGTCGGGCTGCTGCCCAACAGCTCCGAGGGGCACCTGATCAAGCGGGTGATCGGCCTGCCGGGTGACAAGGTCGCCTGCTGCGACACGCAGGGCCGGCTCACCGTCAACGGGAAATCCCTGACCGAGCCCTACGTCAAACCGGGCGAGGATCCCAGCGACCTCGAGTTCGACATCACCGTCCCGGCGGGGAAGCTGTGGGTCATGGGCGACAATCGCGGCCACTCGAGCGATTCGCGGCTGCACGACCCGAGCGGCAACGGCTCCGAGGGCTCGGTCGACGAGGACCTCGTCGTCGGCCGCGCGGTCGCGACCATCTGGCCGTTCAGTCGCATCACCTGGCTGTCCGACTATCAGGGCACCTTCACCGGCATCCCCGCCGCGTCGACGGGATGACGCGGACCGGCTCGCGCAAGCCGTCCCTGCGGGTCGAACGGACACTGCAGCGCCAGGGGTATGCCGTTCTGGCCGGCATGGACGAGGTCGGCCGGGGTGCCCTGGCCGGTCCGGTGAGTGTCGGTGTCGTCCTCGTGGACGAGACGTGCCGGTCGGCTCCGGTCGGTGTCCGGGACTCCAAGCTGCTCGCTCCGGCGGTGCGGGCGCGGCTCGTCCCGCGGATCCAACGATGGTCGTTGGCGTATGCCGTCGGCCACGCCTGGCCGGCCGAGATCGACGCTATCGGCATCATCGCCGCGTTGCGGCTGGCGGGGTGCCGGGCACTCGGCCAGCTGCCGCGGGTCCCCGACCTCGTCATCCTCGACGGCAACCACGACTGGCTGACCGATCCACTCGATGTCGGCCTCCTCGCGCTGACCCGCGAGGTGACCACCCCGCCGGTGACGACGATGATCAAGGCAGACCTGAGGTGCTCCTCGGTGGCCGCCGCCAGCGTGCTCGCCAAGGTGACCCGCGACACGCTGATGGTGGCCACGGCGGGGGAGCACGCGGCATACGGCTGGGACCAGAACAAGGGGTATGCCGCACCCGACCACCTCGCCGCCCTCGCCACGCACGGCCCCACGGCATTCCACCGCCGGTCGTGGCACCTTCCGGGCCAGGGTGATAGCAATGATCCCGACGACGACTTCGTCGACCCCGACGCACGACTCTCCGACCCTGACCAAGGAATCGACCGCCGATGAGCACCGAAGACCTCGAGAAGTACGAGACCGAGATGGAGCTGGCGCTCTATCGCGAATACCGCGACGTGGTCGGCCTGTTCACGCACGTCGTGGAGACCGAGCGGCGCTTCTACCTCGCCAACGGCGTCGACGTCCAGGTCCGCGGACAGGGCAGCGAGGTCTATTTCGAGGTGACGATGACCGACGCCTGGGTCTGGGACATCTATCGCCCGGCCCGGTTCGCCAAGTCGGTGCGGGTGGTCACCTTCAAGGACGTCAACATCGAAGAGCTGGCCAAGCCGGATCTGGAGGTCCCCAAGGGCGGCTTCTGAGCCCGCCACCGGGTTCGTCCACAGGCTGACGGGAGGCACGATTCGGCTCCGTCCACAGGCGCCGACGCTCGCGCTGGCCACCAACCGCCCCCCTGTCGCACGCTGGTCCTCGAACCGGCGGACAGGGGGACGTCATGGAAGCGGTCACGCCATGGGGGCGCACGCGGCAGTCGATCGGGGCGTTCGGGGAGGATCTCGTCGTCCGGTATCTCGTCCAACTCGGGTGGCGGATCGTCGATCGCAACTGGCGTTGTCCGGGCGGGGAGATCGACATCGTCGCCGAGGACGGCGACGACCTCGTCGTCTGCGAGGTCAAGACGCGGCGCGGCCTGAGTCTGGGTGATCCGGTCGAGGCGGTCACGCCGCTGAAACACCGGCGCCTGCGGCGACTGGCGGGCGCGTGGCTCGAGGCGCACCCGGACCGCCGCGTCCGGCGGGTCCGCATCGACGTCGTCGGGGTGGTGCTCTGGGCCGATGGAGGACAGTTCCATCACGTCCGGGAGGTCGTCCCGTGATCCTCGGCGCGACCAATGCGGTCGCTCTCCACGGGCTCGACGGCTGCGCGGTCAAGGTCGAGGCCCAGTTGTCGAACTCCCTTCCCGCGCTGATCGTCAGTGGGCTGCCGGACGCGGCGTGCCGGCAGGCGCCCGAGCGGGTGCGGGCCGCGTGCACCTCGGCCGGGGCGCCGCTTCCGGTGAAGAAGATCGTCGTCAACCTCTCGCCGGCGAGCGTGCCGAAGGCGGGCACCGGGTTCGACCTCGGCATCGCCCTCGCCATCCTCGCGGCCGGCGGCGCCGTCCCCCAGGGGCACTGCGCGGGCGTGGTCCACCTCGGCGAGCTCGGGCTGGACGGATCCGTGCGCGGGGTCGCCGGCATCCTGCCGGCCATGCGGTATGCCGCCCGCTCCGGTTTCGGCGACGCCGTCGTCCCGCTGGACAACGGTGCCGAGGCCGGGATCGTCGACGGCATCAGGATCCATCCCGTCGCGAGTCTCGAGGACGTGATCCGCGCCTATGCCCTCCACGGCCCACCGCAGCGGTGGCCCGCGCCCGAGGTCCGCGGCCCGGCACCCGTCGCGGCGCGCGCCGTCGCCGACCTCTCGGACATCGTCGGGCAGAGCGAGGCGCGGCTCGCGGTGGAGCTGGCCGCCGCCGGCGGCCATCACCTCCTGCTGACCGGACCACCCGGCTCGGGCAAGACCATGCTCGCCGAGCGGATGGTGGGCGTCCTGCCGCCCCTCGGCTTCGACGCCGCCGTCGAGGTGCTGTCGATTCGCTCGCTCAAGGGGGACACCCGCACCGGTGGCGTGCTCGACCTGCGACCGCCCTTCATCGCGCCGCATCACGGATCCAGCCTCGCCGCGATGGTCGGTGGCGGTTCCGGGACCATCAGGCCGGGCGCGGTGTCGGCGGCACATCGGGGGCTGCTCTTCCTCGACGAGGCGCCGGAGTTCCGCACCGATGTCCTGCAGTCGCTGCGGCAACCGTTGGAGAGCGGGCAGGTCGTCATCGCCCGCGCGCGGGAGAACGTCGTCTATCCGGCCCGCTTCCAGCTCGTCCTCGCCGCGAACCCGTGCCCGTGCGGTCACGGCAGCGGCAAGGCCCTCGCGTGCACGTGCACCCCCCAGCGCCGCCGGCAGTATGCCGCGCGCCTGCGCGGACCTCTCCTGGATCGGGTGGACCTCCAGGTCCACGTCCCGGCCGTGACCCGCTCACGCAGCGTCGGCGTCGTCGGCGAGACCAGCGCAATCGTCGCCGCGCGGGTCGCAGTCGCCCGGGCGATCGCGGTGGAACGCTGGGAGCGGGAGGGATGGGAACGCAACGCCGACGTGCCCGGCCCGGCGCTGCGCACGGGTCGCTTCGCCCTGCCGCCCGAGGTCACGCGTGCCCTCGATCTCGCGCTGGAGAGTGGCCGGCTCACGCTGCGGGGATACGACCGGACGCTGCGGCTCGCCTGGACCCACGCCGATGTGCGTGGTGCCTCGACGCCCACCGCGGACGATGTCGGCATCGCTCTGATGCTGCGGATCAACGACCAGGACACCGCGGCATGAGCGCGCCCGAGCCGCTCGGCCGCCTCCGGGGCACCGATCTCGACGAGCGTCGCGCCCGCGCCCTCGTCGCCAGGCTCGCCGAGCCGGGAGACGAGCGGGTCGCCGACGCCCTGGCCGAGACGGACGCCCGCGACATCGTCGCCCGGGTCGCGGGCGGACGGGCCGGTCCGCTCACCGACCTGCTCGGGCCGCGGCTCGGGCGCCTCGGTGGCCCCGACGATCTGCCCGATGACCTCGCGATCGCCGAGCGGCTCGGGGCCCGCGTGCTCATCCCGTCGGACCCGCAGTGGCCCGCCGGGCTCGCGGATCTGCCGGTCCCTCCGGTGTGCCTGTGGACTCGGGGAGCCGTCGATCTCGCCGTGGTGACCCGCCGCAGCGTCGCGGTTGTCGGCGCGCGGGCGGCCTCGGCATACGGCATCGACCGGGCCGGCGAGATCGCCGCCGGGCTGGTCACCCGCGGATTCACCGTGGTCTCGGGTGGGGCGTTCGGGATCGACGCGGCCGCCCACAAGGGCGCGTTGGCCGCGGGGGGAGTGACCGTGGCCGTGCTCGCCTGCGGGATCGACCGGGCCTATCCGCAGGCCCACGCGCACCTGCTCCAGGTGATCGCCGGGACCGGAGCCGTGGTCACCGAACTCCCGCCCGGGGCGGCGCCGTATCGCGGCCGGTTCCTGCAGCGCAACCGCCTGATCGCCGCGATGACCGGCGGGGTCATCGTCGTCGAGGCGGCCCTGCGCTCCGGCTCGCTGCAGACCGCGGGCCGGGCGGCGGATCTCGGCCGACCGGTCGGGGCGGTCCCCGGCCCGGTCACGTCGGTCGCCTCCGCGGGCTGCCATCAGGCCGTCCGGGACCAGCTCGCCGTGTTGGTGACCGATGCCGCCGAGGCGGCCGACCTCGTCGGCGCCTTCGGCCGGGACGCGGCCGCGCGTCCCCGCGGGCCGGAGACCGCGGCGGACCTGCTGGCGCCCGATCAGCGGCGCGTCTGGGAGGTGCTCCCCGTGAGTCACCCGTCCACGATCGACGCTCTCGCGGTGCGGGCCGGCCTGCCGGAGCGGACGGTGGCCGCCTGCCTCGGCGGACTCGAGCTCGCCGGTCTCGCCGCCCGCACCGGCGATCGCTGGCGCCGGCCATGATTCGCGCGCTGATTCGGACGGCGGCCGCGCGCCGATCCCCGGCGGGCGCTGTCGCTGTGCGATCCTCGGGGCATGCCCGGCGACGAGGAGGTGCTCGCGGCGTTCGAGCGCCACCTCATGCTGGAACGCGGACGGTCCGCGCACACCGTGCGGGCCTACCTCGGTGATCTGGCCGCCCTGCGCAGCTTCCTGCTGGCGCGGGGAATCCGAGAGGCCCCGGTGCCCGCGGGCGGATCGACCACCGGAACCGGCATGACTGCCGAGCGTGCCGAGCGGGACGATCCCGGTGAGGATGGTGTGCCGGGGGAGCGCGCCCTCCTCCTCGAGGCCCAGCTCGCAGACCTGCGGGCCTGGCTGGGCGACCAGGCGCGGGCCCGCCGGGCGCGCTCGACGATGGGACGCCGGGCCGCGAGCGTGCGGACGTTCTATGCGTGGGCGCTGGGCACCGGCCGCATCGACCGGGATCCAGCGATCCGTCTGGCGGCGGCTCGCCCCAATCGCACGCTACCGACCATCCTGACGACGGACGAGGCGGCCGCGACCCTCTCGGCCGCCGCCATCGCCGCCGACGACGACGATCCGATCGCCCTGCGCGACCGGGCGATCCTCGAACTGCTCTATGCCACCGGCATCCGGGTCGGTGAGTTGGCCGGGCTCGACGTCGATGACGTCGAGCCGGCGGATCGCCTGGTCCGGGTGTTCGGCAAGGGCGCGAAGGAGCGGACGGTCCCGTTCGGGGTCCCGGCCGGTACGGCCCTCGAGGACTGGCTCACCCGCGGTCGCCCCCGGCTCGTGCGCGCGGACTCCGGGCCGGCCCTCTTCGTCGGTGCGCGGGGTCGCCGGGTGGGCCAGCGACAGGTACGCGACGTCGTCCATGGTGCGCTCGCCAGGATCCCGGGTCAGCCGGATCTCGCGCCGCACGGCCTGCGACACACCGCAGCCACGCACATCCTCGACGGCGGCGCGGATCTGCGTATGGTGCAGGAGATGCTGGGCCACCGCAGCCTCGCGACGACCCAGCTCTACACCCACGTCTCGATCGAGCGACTGAAGGAGTCGTATGCCCGGGCCCACCCACGCGCCTGAGCGCCCCCCTCGGGCATCAGCGCCCGGTCGACCGCCGGCCCGCGAGATGAGCCTCGAGCGCCAGCGTCGCCTGCGGCGCACCCTCGCGGTCGGCGCGGTACTCCTGCTCGCGTTGCTCTGGATCGCCGTCAAGGCGCTCGGCTCGGGCGACGCCAAGGCGGCAGCGGCGGCCACGCCGAGGGCGGCGACGACGGGCCCGCAGACAACGGCACCGTCGGTCACCCAGCGCGCGACGCAGTCGAGCAGTTCGTCCCCGTCGACGTCCGGGTCCTCGTCGAGCGAACCCACCAGCGTTCCCGAGTCCGGCGATGGCAAGCTCGTCGCCGTGGCGATCCCGGGGGCTGACACCGACCGATCCGGCCGACGGGTGACGTTCAGCATCGATGTCGAGGGGGGTCTGGGCGTCGACGCCGCGTCCTTCGCCGCCAAGGCGCGCGCGGTCCTCGGTGATGCGCGCGGTTGGGAGACCCGACTCGGGGTTCACTTCGTCGCGCTCTCCCCGCAGGAGCGGGACGCCGGCGCGGTCGCCGACATCCGGATCACGTTGGCCAGTCCCCACCTGACCGATCAGCTGTGCGCGCCCCTCCAGACCGAGGGCAAGGTGTCGTGCAATCACAACGGCCGCGCCGTCATCAACGCGATGCGCTGGGTCGACGGCGTCGAGTACTACCAGAACCTCGACGACTACCGCACCTACCTCATCAACCACGAGGTCGGGCACGGGCTGTGGCAGGTGCACCAGACCTGCCCGGGCCCGGGCCAGAAGGCGCCGATCATGCAGCAGCAGACACTCGGCCTGCAGGGATGCACGGCCTGGCCGTGGCCCCAGCAGAACGGCTGAGGGGGCCGGCATGACTGTGCAGCCCACGTGACCGGGTGCGACGCGTGAGAGGGTGCCTCGGGTGACCGCCGCGGTGGGTGGACGCCCGCCCGGTCACCCCGCGTTGGCGGCGTTCGGGACGACGATCTTCGCGGAGATGTCGGCGCTGGCGCAGTCGACCGGTTCGATCAACCTGGGGCAGGGTTTCCCCGACACGGACGGCCCCGCCGCGGTGCTCGCCGCCGCGGTCGCTGCCATCGAGGGTGGGCGCAACCAATACCCGCCGGGACCGGGCCTCCCCGAGCTGCTCGACGGCATCGCCGTCCATCAGGACCGCTTCTACGGAATCGACCTCGACCCGCGAAGCGAGATCCTCGTCACCGTCGGCGCCACCGAGGCGATCGCCGCGACGGTCCTCGCCCTGTGTGGTCCCGGGGACGAGGTCGTCACCTTCGAGCCCTACTACGACTCGTATGCCGCGACGATCGCCCTGGCTGGTGCGCAGCGCCGCACGAGTGTCCTGCGCTTCCCCGACTTCGCCGTCGACGCCGACTCCCTCCGGGCCGCCTTCTCCGACCGGACCCGGATGGTCCTCCTCAACTCCCCGCACAACCCGACCGGCAAGGTCTTCACCCGGGCCGAGCTCGAGCTCATCGCCCAACTGGCCCGCGAGTACGACGCGTGGGTGGTGACGGATGAGGTCTACGAGCATCTGACCTTCGACGTCGAGCACATCCCGATGTCGACGCTGCCCGGGATGAGCGATCGCACCCTCACGATCAGCTCGGGCGGCAAGACGTTCTCGACCACGGGCTGGAAGGTCGGCTGGGTGAGCGGGCCGGCGGACGCCGTCGCGGCCATCCGCGGGGTCAAGCAGTTCCTCACCTATGTCGGCTCCGGACCCTTCCAGCCGGCGATCGCCCACGGCCTCGGCCTGCCCGACTCGGCGTATGCCGCCCTGTCCGACTCGCTCCGGGCCAAGAGGGACCTGCTCGTGGACGGGCTCCGCGGGACCGGCCTGTCGGTGTCCGTCCCGTCGGGGACGTACTTCGTCGTCGCCGATGTCGCGTCCCTCGGCGTCACGGACGCTCTGGAGTTCTGCCGGGATCTGCCGCACCGCGTCGGCGTGGTCGCCATCCCCGTGTCGGTGTTCCACGACGACCCGGACGCCGGTGCATCCCTGATCCGGTTCGCCTTCTGCAAGCGCGACGAGATCCTCCGCGAGGCGGTCACTCGACTCGCCCGCCTGACCTGACGGGGCACGCGAGCCCGTGGGGCACTGCTGCGCCGCCCCGGGGCCATCACCCGGCGGTCCGCAACAGGACGATCTCGATCGGGGCGAGCAGAAACAAGGGATCGAAGTAGTTCCACGCCCCCGAACTCTCCCGCCGCAGCCCCCCGAGGTGGAGGCATCGGATCGGCAGGCAGTGGCCGCCCGCGAGATCCAGGGAGCCGATGACCTGATCGCGCACGACGTGATCCCCGACGCGCAGCGTGCTCGTCACCGGCTCGTAGGTGCTCTTGATGTCACCGTCGTGCAGGACGCTCACCGTCCCACGGCCGGCGATCGCCCCGACATGCGTGACCACACCGTCATCGACGGCGAGGACGTTCTCGACCCCGGCGTCCGAGGTGAGATCGACGCCCCGGTGCCCGGGGTTCCACGGTTGGGGCGGTGGATCGAAGGGGTGCACGACCCGCGGGGCCGGCCAGAGCGGCCAGGCCCACACGGGCCGGCCGCGACCGGCGTCGCCGCCCGCGGGTCGTGCCCCCGCCGCCGCGGTGGGGAGGGTTCCGGCCGCGGCGGCGTCACTCGCGACCCCGGCGACGGTCACCGCGAGGACGAGACTGACAAGGACTCGGGAGAGGTTCATGACTCCACCCTGGGGCCGCCGGTGCCGACCGGGCCAGCATGACTTCGACGGCCTGTGGACGGACGCCGAGCCTCGATTCCGGGCCCTGTGGACAGACGGGTTGTCGGTGGCCTCGGAGATACTCGACCCCATGACGATCGCGATCGGTGCCCATGTTCCCCAGGACGATCCGCTCGCCGAGGCACGCGCGCGGCAGACCACCGTCGTCCAGTTCTTCCTCGGCGAGCCGCAGAGCTACCGCGGACCGGTCATCGCCTATCCGGCGGGGGCCGAAGCCCTCCGGGCGGACGCGGCCGCCGCCGGCATCGACCTCTATGTTCACGCGCCCTACATCGTCAACGTCGCCACGACCAACAATCGCATCCGGATCCCGAGCCGCAAACTCCTCCAACAACACCTGGACGCCGCGGCCTCGATCGGCGCTCGCGGGTTGATCGTCCACGGTGGCCATGTCGACAAGGGCGTCGACCCGCGGGTCGGATTCGACAACTGGCGCAAGGCGATCGAGGCGACCGACCTCACGATCCCGCTCCTGCTGGAGAACACCGCGGGCGGCGACAACGCCATGGCCCGGCATCTGGACCGGATCGCCGGGGTCTGGGACGCGATCGCCACAGCCGACGGCGCGGATCGGGTGGGGTTCTGCCTCGACACCTGTCACGCCTGGGCCGGTGGGATCGACCTCGCCACCGCGGTCGAGAAGATCCGCGGCATCACCGGCCGGATCGACCTCGTCCACGCCAACGACAGCCGTGACGGGTTCGACTCCGGCGCCGACCGGCACGCCAACTTCGGCGCGGGCCACATCGATCAGGCCGGCTTCGTCGATCTCGTCCGGGCCGCCGACGCGCCGGTGATCTGCGAGACGCCCGGTGGGGCCGAGGACCACCTCGCCGACTTCGCGTGGCTGCGCGAGCGCCTCTGACCCGCGGTCGCGCCCGACGATTGGCTCCCCGACCGGGCCGCGAGCTAGACTGAAGGCACGACCAGCTTCGGCCGGTCGAATTCGCGTGCCTTCTCACCGGTTGACGACTTCGGTCCGACCCGGGGCGCACCACATCGGTCCGCGACCGCGCGAGCGGTCGCCGCGGGGTGCGTATGCCGGCACCAGGCAGGCCGCCGATCCGTCCCGTCCCGGGGTGGTGACACGGCCGACGGAACTGACACAACGACAGAAGGAAGAACCCGGCATGGCCGTCGTCACCATGCGCCAGCTCCTCGAGAGCGGCGTCCACTTCGGACACCAGACCCGTCGGTGGAACCCGAAGATGAAGCGCTTCATCATGACCGAGCGCAACGGGATCTACATCATCGATCTCCAGCAGTCGATCACCTACATCAACTCGGCCTACGAGTTCGTCCGCGAGACCGTCGCCCACGGCGGGTCGATCCTCTTCGTCGGCACCAAAAAGCAGGCGCAGGAGCCCGTGGCGGAGCAGGCGACCCGCGTCGGCATGCCCTATGTCAACCACCGCTGGCTCGGCGGCATGCTCACCAACTTCACGACGATCTCCAAGCGGCTCGCCCGCCTCAAGGAGCTCGAGGAGATCAACTTCGACCAGGTCGCCGGCTCCGGCTACACCAAGAAGGAACTCCTGATCCTGCAGCGCGAGAAGGACAAGCTGGAGAAGACCCTCGGTGGAATCCGGGACATGAGCAGGGTCCCGTCCGCGATCTGGGTCGTCGACACCAAGAAGGAACACCTCGCCGTCGACGAGGCGCGCAAGCTCGGCCTGCCGGTCATCGCCATCCTCGACACCAACTGCGACCCCGACGAGGTCGACTACAAGATCCCGGGCAACGACGACGCCATCCGGTCCGTCACGCTCCTGACCCGGGTCATCGCGGACGCCGTCGCCGACGGGCTCATCCAGCGCAGCCAGGCCCGGGCCAATGCCGGTGCCGAGGCGCCGGGCGTCGCCGCGGACGAGCCCATGGCCGAATGGGAGCGTGAGCTCCTCGGGGCCGACGCCGTCGCGGCCGCGGAGGCCGAGACCGTGGTGGACACCGAGGCCGACCCCGCGCTGGAGGCCCCCGTCGCCGAGACCGCTGACGTCGTCGCGGCCACCGACGAGCCCGCGGACGCCGCCGAGATCGTCGCCGAGGCTCCGGCCGATGCCGCGCCCGCCGTCGCGGAGGCTGCAGCCGACGCCGGGCCGGTCGACGCCG
The DNA here is from genome assembly GCA_039812345.1 of Nostocoides sp. Lineage (GTDB taxonomy): Bacteria > Actinomycetota > Actinomycetes > Actinomycetales > Dermatophilaceae > Nostocoides_A. Next base: position 16,884 of record JBDIAJ010000004.1, read on the forward strand.
AGCCGGTCGACGCCGAGGCTCCGGCCGAGGCCTGATCCGCCGATTCATCACGAAAGAAGGCACGTACACACATGGCGAACTACACCGCCGCTGACATCAAGGCGCTGCGCGAGGCGACCGGCGCCGGGATGATGGACGTCAAGAAGGCCCTCGACGAGGCGGAGGGTGACCGCGTCAAGGCCACCGAGATCCTCCGGGTCAAGGGCCTCAAGGGCGTCACCAAGCGTGAGGGCCGCACGACCTCCAACGGCCTCGTCGCGGCGAAGGCCGAGAACGGCGTCGGCACGATGGTCGAGGTGCTCTGCGAGACCGACTTCGTCGCCAAGGCGCCGAAGTTCATCGAACTCGCCGACCGGGTGCTCGCTCAGGCGATCGCCACGGAGGCCGCCGACGCCGACACGCTCCTGGCGAGCACGCTCGACGGGGAGAGCGTCCAGGCCCTCCTCGACGGCGCCAACGCGACCATCGGCGAGAAGATCGAGATCAAGCGGGTCGCCCGCCTGACCGGTCAGCATGTCGTCTCCTACCTCCACCGCACCAGCCCGGACCTGCCCCCGCAGATCGGCGTGCTCATCGCGACCGAGGGCGGTGACGACGTCATCGCGCGCGACATCGCCATGCACGTCGCCGCGTTCAGCCCGACGGTGCTCACGCGTGCGGAGGTCGACCCCGCGACCGTCGACAACGAGCGCCGGCTCGCCGAGGCCACCGCCCGCGAGGAGGGCAAGCCCGAGGCCGCCCTGCCCCGGATCATCGAGGGCCGCGTCAACGGCTACTTCAAGGAGAACGTCCTGCTCGAGCAGGCCTTCGCCAAGGATCCCAAGAAGACCGTCGCCAAGGTCCTCGACGAGGCGGGCGCCAGCGCCGGCTCGTTCGTCCGGTTCCGCGTCGGCGCCTGACCCACCCCCACCCGAGGTCTGGTATCCCGGATCGAGGGCGTCCTCAACAGGACGACCTCGTCCGGGAGACCAGGCCTCTGTGGTTCTCCGGACGCGGTCAGCGCGCCTTCGGGGGAGCGGCGGCGGGCAGATCGGCCACCGCCCGGTCGTATGCCGCGGCCAGCGCCTCGAGGTCGGCCCGGTAGTCGGCGATGCGACACCCGAGCCCGTTCGGCTTGACGAGGATGCCCTCCTGGGCCCACCGGACCCGGGCCTCCTCGCGCAGGGGCCGGGGCAGAACGCCATACGAGTTGGTCACGCGCCACCAGGTGACATTGCCGCCGTAGTGCCGCAGCACCCACCCGACCTGCCGCGGACCGGTCCCGACGATCCCCGCGAGGTCGCCGTATGCCGCGACCCGCCCCGGCGGGATCGCCTCCACCGCGCGAAGCACTCGCTCGACCGCGACCTCGTCCACGTCGCCCAGTCTCCCCTGTCGGTCTCGACCGCGGGCGGGTCGTCACTCGCCCATTCCGCCCCGCCGCCAGCCGGCCGGTCCGACGGCCACCGCCACTCCGGCTCCGATCAGGAGCAGCGCGATCACGACGAAGGGCCACGGGGACCACTCGTCCATACAGCCGACCCCCTCCGGCGTCGTCCGGCAGAACGTTCCCGGGCCGTGCCGGTTCAGCCAGGCGAGCCACAGCAGCGGACCGGCCCCACCCATGAGGAGGCCGCCCACGGCCGCGCGATCGGAGCCGCGCCACCACAGCAGGAGCGCGGCGAGGCCGAGGGCCAGTGGCAGGAGCAGCGGGCCGATCGTCAACATGGCCAGAACGGAGAAGATTCCGAGGGCGCCGACGATCATCCACCCGGCCCGGGCGACAGCCGTGGTCATGACGTCGCCCCCCTGGGCCGCGCGAGCAGCTCGAGGAGGGCGAACCCGCCGGCCGCCTGGTCGAGGATGCGCACCGGAGTCTCTCGGTCCCCGCTCGTATGAGCGAGCAACTCCAGGCCGAGGATGCCGGCGACGACGGCGTGGGCGAGGTCGCCCACCGGCGCCAGCCGAGCCAGCGGGCCGTCCGGGAGGGATTTCGCCACCGCGCGCGCGGCGAACTCCTGCCACGGCCGCAGCCGGGCGGCGACTTCCGGCGCCATTCCCGGGACGAGCCGGGCCCCGGCGAGGAGTTCGACCAGGACGGTGACGTCGCCGGATTCGAGGTCTCGGCGGATGACCTCGGCCGCCGCGTCGAGGAGTTCGCCGCCGTCGCCCGCCTGCGCCACCAGCCTCTCGTATGCCGCGAGCCTCCGCTCGGACACCGCGTCCAGAGCCGCGAGCAACAGGTCCGCGACCGAGCCGAAGTGGTAGAAGACCTGGCTCTGCTGGCACCCCGCCCGCCGGGCGATCTCCCGCGCGCTGGCGCCGGCGAAGCCGACGTCCCGGAGGGCGGCGATCGCCGCGTCGACGAGCGCCGCGCGCGTCGCCACTCCCCGCGGATCGACGCGCGCGCCCGCTCGCCCGTGACCGCCTCGCTTCGCCACGATCTCGTCTCCGTCCAGTCATGGAATCAACCGAGTGATTAGAGCACTCGCTCAAACCATACCGCGACGTCACGGCTCCGCACCAGTCATGTGCGAAGATCTGTGGCGATCCCACCACCCGACCGCGACCCGGCGGGTGCCCCCTGCGCGAAGGACACCCCGTGTCGACGACCTCCGATCTGCCGGCCGACCAGACCACCCCCGACGACGCCATCCCCGGGCCCATCCACGGCGAGTACCGCCGCGTCCTGCTCAAGCTCTCCGGCGAGGTCTTCGGGGGCGGCCGGGTCGGTCTCGACCCCGACGTCGTGCGCGGGATCGCCCATCAGATCGCGCTCGCCGTCCGCGAAGGCGTCCAGGTGGCCGTCGTCATCGGTGGCGGCAACTTCTTCCGGGGCGCCGAGCTCCAGCAGAAGGGCATGGACCGGACCCGGGCCGACTACATGGGGATGCTCGGCACGGTGATGAACTGCCTGGCCCTCCAGGACTTCCTCGAGCACGAGGGGATCGACACCCGCGTCCAGACCGCCATCGCCATGGGCCAGGTCGCCGAGCCCTACATCCCGCGCCGCGCCATCCGGCATCTCGAGAAGGGCCGCGTCGTCATCTTCGGCGCCGGAGCCGGTATGCCGTTCTTCTCCACGGACACGGTCAGCGCGCAGCGGGCCCTCGAGATCAAGTGCGATGCGGTCCTGATGTCCAAGAGCGGGGTCGACGGGGTCTACGACTCCGACCCGCGCACCAACCCCGAGGCCCGCAAGTTCGACAAGCTCACCTATCAGGTCGCCCTGCAACGCGGCCTGCGTGTCGTCGACGCCGCCGCCTTCAGCCTGTGCATGGACAACCGCCTCGACATGATCGTCTTCGGCATGGAGGGCGAGGGCAATATCACCCGCGCCGTGCGGGGTGACCGCATCGGCACCCTGGTCACCGCGGACTGACCCGCCGCGAGGCCGCGAGATGACACACTCAGCACTGAAGCCCGCTTGCCGGCGCGGCCGACGAGGGAAAGAGAGTCGACGATGATCGAGGAGACCCTGCTCGAGGCCGAGCTGAAGATGGAGCGGGCCGTCGAGGTGGTCAAGGAGGACTTCGCCGGCATCCGGACGGGACGGGCCAACCCGGCGATGTTCGCCAAGCTCCCGGTCGACTACTACGGCGCGCCCACGCCGCTGCAGCAGCTCGCCTCGTTCACCGTTCCCGAGGCGCGGGTGCTCCTGATCAACCCGTTCGACAAGACCTCGATGCGCAATATCGAGAAGGCCTTGCGCGACAGCGACTTCGGCGCCAACCCGAGCAACGACGGCCAGGTCATCCGGATCGTGCTCCCCGAGCTGACCCAGGAACGCCGCCGGGAATACATCAAGGTGGCCCGGCACAAGGGCGAGGACGCCAAGGTGGCCATTCGCAACGTGCGCCGTCACTCCATGCACGATCTCGACAAGCTCATCAAAGACGGCGAGGTCGGCGAGGACGACGGCAAGCGCGGGGAGAAGGACCTCGACGCGCTGACCAAGCGCTATGTCGACCAGGTCGATGACCTCATGCACCGCAAGGAAGCCGAACTCCTCGAGGTCTGAAGCGCCCCCATGAGCGATCCCGTGCTCCCCGCGGACGTGGCGGCCGCCGGCGGTGTCGTCCACGCGCCGGCGGCGCCGACATCACGGGCGGGCCGCAATCTGCCCCAGGCGATCGCCGTGGGGATCGCGCTCGCCGCCCTCGTCCTCGGCACCCTCGCGATCGACAAGACCTGGTTCGGTTATGTCATCGCCGCCGCGATGGCGGTCGGGGCGTGGGAGATGCGCCAGGCGCTCGCCCACCGGGACATCCACGTCCCGTTGATCCCCGTCGTCCTCGGCTCGGTCCTGATGATCCTCGGGGCCCTCGAACGAGGCGCGGAGTCCCTCATCGTCGCCTTCGGTCTGACCGCTCTCGCCATCGTCGTCTGGCGGCTCATGGACGGCGTCGCGGGCGCCGCGCGGGACGCGGCGGGCGGCCTGTTCGTCGCCCTCTATCCCGGTTTTCTCGGCGGCTTCGCCGCCATGATGCTCTCCGAGGACCACGGGATCGCCCGGACGGTGGTCTTCATCCTCACCACGGTCTGTTCTGACATCGGGGGGTATGCCGCCGGCGTCACCCTCGGCCGCCACCCGATGGCCCCGCGCCTGTCGCCGAAGAAGTCGTGGGAGGGCTTCGCCGGATCGGTCATCGCCTGCGCCATCGCCGGTGGCGCCTCGGTGGCCCTCCTGCTCGACGGATCGTGGCTCGGCGGCGCCGGCCTCGGTGCGCTCGTCGCCGGGTGCGCCACCGTCGGCGACCTCATGGAGTCGAGCATCAAGCGCGATCTCGGGATCAAGGACATGTCGAACCTCCTTCCGGGACACGGCGGCCTGATGGATCGCCTGGACTCCCTGGTGATGACCGCCCCGGTCTGCTGGGCGCTCCTTCTCGTCCTCGCCCCCATCTCGTGAGCGACCGCGCAGGCCCTGGCGGCCCGGGATCGTCGCGGCCTCGCCCCGGCCAGCTCACCTTCGCGGCTCCGCGGCGCGGCAAGCCGCCGACCCACCTCGCCGACCTCGATGCCGCGGAGCGTCGGGCGGCCGTCGAGGCCCTCGGGCACCCGGCGTTCCGCGCCCGACAGCTCGCGCGGCACTACTTCGAGCGGCTCACCGTCGATCCCGACGCGATGACCGACCTGCCGAAGGCGGGCCGCGTCGACCTCGTCGCCACCCTGCTCCCGACTCTCCTCACCCCGGTGCGGGAGCTTCGGGCCGACGGCGGCGCCACGGTCAAGTCCCTGTGGCGCCTCCACGACGGGGCGCTTGTCGAATCGGTCCTCATGCGCTACCCGAGGCGCACCACGTTGTGCATCTCGAGCCAGGCCGGCTGCGGGATGAACTGCCCCTTCTGCGCCACCGGCCAGGCCGGACTCACCCGCAACCTCAGCGCCGCCGAGATCGTCGAGCAGGTCGCGTATGCCGCCCGCTCCCTCCGCGCCGGCGCCCTCGCCGACGTGCGGGTCGCGGCGGAGGCTGCGGTCGCGTCGGACGGCGCCGACCTCGGCGGTGAGAGCGAGGACGGGGGGGAGCCCGCGGCATACGGAACTGAGCGGGTGACGAATGTCGTGTTCATGGGGATGGGGGAGGCCCTCGCCAACTATGGCGCGACGATCCGGGCGGTGCGGCGGCTCACCGACCCGGCGCCCGACGGCTTCGGGATGTCCGCCCGCGGCCTGACGATGTCGACCGTCGGGCTCGTTCCGGCGATCGACAAGCTGGCGGCGGAGGGGATCGCGATGACGCTCGCGCTCTCGCTGCACGCGCCGGACGACGACCTGCGCGACACCCTCGTCCCCATCAACACGCGGTGGAAGGTCGATGAGGCCCTCGATGCGGCGCACCGCTACTTCACCGCGACCGGTCGCCGCGTCAGCATCGAGTACGCCCTCATCCGCGACATCAACGACCACGCCTGGCGGGCGGACCTGCTCGGGGAGAAGCTCGCCGCGCGGGGCCGCGGATGGGTCCACGTCAACCCGATCCCGCTCAACCCGACCCCGGGATCGATGTGGACCGCCAGCCGGCCTGGGGTGCAGCAACAGTTCGTCGAGCGGCTGCGGGCGCACGGCATACCGACGACCGTCCGTGATACCCGCGGCCGGGACATCGACGGGGCCTGCGGGCAGCTCGCCGCCACCGTCTGAGTGCTTTTTGGGCACTGCGGGAGGTGGCGGATAGCCTGTCGCGCATGGCCCCAGCACCCTCCACCGTCGACACCGTCGTCAACCTCTGCAAGCGGCGCGGGTTCGTCTTCCCGTGCGGGGAGATCTACGGCGGGACGCGGTCGGCGTGGGACTACGGCCCGCTGGGCGTCGAGCTCAAGGAGAACATCCGGCGGCAGTGGTGGCGGTCGATGGTGACCAGCCGCGACGACATCGTCGGCCTCGACTCCTCGGTCATCCTGCCCCCGCAGGTGTGGCGCGCGTCCGGTCACGTCGACGCCTTCGTCGACCCGCTCGTCGAATGTCTCAGCTGCCACAAGCGATTCCGGCTCGACCACCTGCAGGAGGCGGTCGCCGAGAAGGAGGCCAAGAAAGGGAAGGCGATCGATCCCGACGACGTCTCGGCCGACGTCATCGCCTGTCCCAACTGCGGCACCCGCGGGCGCTGGACCGAGCCGCGGCAGTTCAACGGGCTCCTGCGCACCCACCTCGGCGTCGTCGAGGACGAGTCCGGGCTGCACTACCTGCGCCCGGAGACGGCCCAGGGCATCTTCATCAACTTCCTCAATGTCATGAACGCCGCCCGGTTGAAGCCACCGTTCGGGATCGCCCAGACCGGCAAGAGTTTCCGCAACGAGATCACCCCCGGCAACTTCATCTTCCGGACCCGCGAGTTCGAGCAGATGGAGATGGAGTTCTTCGTCAAGCCCGGCACCGACGAGGAGTGGCACCGCTACTGGATCGACGAGCGCACCCGGTGGTATGTCGACCTCGGCATCGACCCGGCCAACCTGCGGCACTACGTGCACCCCAAGGAGAAGCTGTCCCACTACTCCAAGGGGACCGTCGACATCGAATACCGCTTCCAGTTCGCGGGCTCGGAATGGGGTGAGTTGGAGGGCATCGCCAACCGGACCGATTTCGATCTCGGGACGCACTCCGAACACTCCGGCACCGATCTGGTGTTCTTCGACCAGACGACGGGGGAGAAGTACACCCCCTATGTCATCGAGCCCGCGGCCGGCCTGTCGCGCTCGCTGATGACCTTCCTCGTCGATGCCTACGCCGAGGACGAGGCCCCCAACACCAAGGGCGGCGTCGACAAGCGGATCGTCCTGCGCCTCGACAAGCGCCTCGCCCCGGTCAAGGCCGCCGTGCTGCCGTTGTCCCGCAACGCCGATCTCTCGCCGAAGGCACGCGACCTCGCGGCGCGGCTGCGGCGCAACTGGAATGTCGACTTCGACGATGCCCAGGCCATTGGCCGGCGCTACCGGCGCCAGGACGAGATCGGCACGCCGTTCTGCATCACGGTCGACTTCGACACGCTCGAGGACCAGGCCGTGACGATCCGGGAGCGCGATTCGATGGCCCAGGAGCGGGTCGGGCTCGACCAGGTCGAGGGCTATCTCGCCGCGCGCCTCGTGGGGTGCTGAGTTTCGTCCCGATCCCGCCGCCGGCGTTCAGCCCCAGCCTGAACCGTATGCCGATCGGCGCCTTCGCCGGCCTGCCCGCGGGCGCGGCCGGCGTGTTGGCGCACGACTGGTTGGCGACCTGGGGGTTCGCCTGGCAGGTGAGCCGCGAGCCGGAGGCGGTGCACGGCATACGGCGCCTGGGGTGGGAGTTGCCGGACCTGCCGGACGGACCGGTGTCGCCGGAGTTGATGGCCGCGGCGGCGCCGTGGCCCGCGGGGCTCGACGCGTTGGTGAGCGCCGGACCGCAGGCCGCGGGGTATGCCGCGGGCGCTCGTGTCGCCGACCGGCTCGGGCGGGCGCTCGCCGGGCTCGTCGGGACGCTGGTGGTCGCGGACCCGACCTCGCGGGCCGCGCGCCCGGACTGGCCGGACGCGCATTGGGCGCGTTGGGCCGGCGCGCGGCGGATCGCCCTCGGCGGCGGCAACCTCCGCGGCCACCTCGGTCGGCGGATCCATGTTGCCGCGGTGGATCTGCTCTCCCGCAACGGGATCCATTCCGCCCTCGACCTCGCGGCGCCGGTCGAGCGACTCGTGATCCGTGGCGCGGCGGGTCGCCTCGAGGCGGGCGTCGCGCTCGACTGCGGTGGCACCGCGATCAAGGCGACCGCCGTCGCCGGCGGGCGGCCGACCGGCCCGCTCCGGGTCGCGACCGCGCCCGCCCGCGTGGCCGCCGGTGAGGTCGTCGAGGCCCTCGCGAGCGCCGCGGCGCCACTGGTGGCGGGGAGCCCGGTCGCCGACCCGGTGCCGGTCTCGATCGCCCTCGCGACCTATGTCGATCCCACCGGCCAGCCGTATGCCGCGCAGCTCGGTGTGTATGCGCCGCTCGGTGAGATCCCGCTCGGGGAGGTGCTCGCTGGGGCGATCACACGGCATACCGGCCGGGCAGTCGTGGTGACCATCGCGCACGACGGTGCGTCGGCGCTGGCCGGCGCGCGCCTCGATCACCCCGACACCGATGCGGCGATCGTGCTCGGCACGGCGATCGGCTCGGGACTGCGTGACTGACCGCCCGCGGCCATTCTTGCTCCCGAGTGAGCGGACGCTTACCCTGGCCGGATGCGTGTGCGTGTCGCCTTCGGTGCCCTCGTCGCCGGCCTGACCCTGGCCGCCTGTGGCGGGAATCCCGCGACCCTGCCCAACGCCGGGCCGCACGGGCACACCTCCGCAGCCGCAGGGTCCGCGTCGGCCGCCGCGTCCTCCTCGTCGACCACGGCCACAGCCACGGCGAAGCCGATCGCGTTGCGGCAGGGCGAACGCTTCCTCGAGCTGCGGATGCCGCATCCCTACACCCCCAAGGTGGCGACGATCGGGACCGACGAATACCGCTGCTTCCTCCTCGACCCCCAGTTGACCCGGGACGCCGTCATCACCGGCACCGACTTCCTCCCCGCCAATGCCGCCGAGGTCCACCACGTCATCCTCTACAAGGTCGACCCGGACCAGGTCGCCCGGGCGAAGGCGCTGGACGCGAAGGACCCCGGTGACGGGTGGACCTGTTTCGGTGGCACCGGGATCGACGGCGGGGCCGGCGGCCAGCAGATCGACGAGGCGCCCTGGCTCGGCGCCTGGGCGCCCGGTGGCACCGAGAAGGTGACGCCCACGGGCATCGGGACCGCACTGCCCCGGGGCAGCCAGATCGTCATGCAGATCCACTACAACCTCCTCAACGGCAGTTCGCCCGACCAGAGCGCCGCGAAGCTGCGCATCGCGGACGACGACGGCAGCTACAACTACCTGCACACGATGCTGTTGCCGGCCCCGGTCGAGCTGCCCTGCCGGGCCGGCGTGACCAATCGACTGTGCAACCGCGATGCCGCGATGGCCGACAACGCCGCGCGCTTCGGCATGGAGTCGAAGGTCGCCGACCTCCTGCACATCCTCTGCGGTGCCGAGCCGGTCGGGCCCACGCAGAGCTGCACCCGACCGGTCGGCCAGAGCATGGTCGTGCGCGCCGTCGCCGGCCACATGCACCTGCTCGGCCGCTCGATCTCCGTCGTCGCCGACAAGGGGCAGGCCGACCAGAAGACCCTCCTGAACATCACCAACTGGGACTTCGACAACCAGGGCTCGATCCCGCTCGCGACGCCCGTTAGGCTGGCGCCGCAGGACACGCTCACCGTGACGTGCACCCACGACCAGTCGCTGCGCGACCGGCTTCCGGCGTTCGCCGGGATCAAGGAACGCTATGTCGTCTGGGGCGAGGGCACCACCGACGAGATGTGCCTCGGCATCGTGTTGTTCACCAAGTCCTGACCGGGCGGCCGGCAGGGGAAGGGCAGGGTCCCGGATGGCCAAGTCGGACAAGCACACCAACCTCCCCGAGGGCGCGGACGACAGCGGCAAGGCCGTCGCCGGTGGGACCGGGAACCCCGATGACTACAAGAAGGACGGGCGCCTCAAGACGGCCGTGTACGAGGCCGAGATGGAGCGACTGCAGGAGCAGCTGGTGCTCCTCCAGTACTGGATCCAGTCCCAGGGCCTGAAGGTCCTCGTCATCTTCGAGGGCCGCGGATCAGCGGGCAAGGGCGGGGTGATCAAGCGCATCACCGAGCGCACGTCCCCGCGCACCGTCCGGGTCGTCGCCCTCCCCAAGCCGACCGAGCGTCAGCGCACCCAGTGGTACTTCCAGAAGTATGTCGAGCACCTCCCCGCCGCCGGCGAGATGGTCCTCTTCGACCGGTCCTGGTACAACCGGTCCAACGTCGAGTGGGTCATGGGCTTCTGCACCGAGGACGAGCACTCCGAGTTCCTGCGCAGCTGCCCGGAGTTCGAGCGGATGCTGGTCCGGTCCGGCATCGTCGTCATCAAGTACTGGTTCTCCGTCTCCTTCGAGGAGCAGCGCGCCCGGTTCGAGGCCCGCAACGCCGAGCCCCTCAAGCGGTGGAAGCTCTCCGACATGGACCTCGCCGAGCACGAGCTCTATGTCAAGTACTCGATGGCCAAGGACAACACCTTCCAGTACACCGACATCAAGCAGGCCCCCTGGTATGTCGTCCCGTCCGACGACAAGAAGGCCGCCCGGCTCAACTGCATCAACCATCTGCTGAGCCAGTTCGACTACGAGGACGTCGCCCCCGAGGTCATCATCCTCCCCGAGATGAAGCAGATGCCCTACGTCCGGCCGCCGATCCAGGACCAGACCTTCGTCCCCGAGAGATTCTGAATCGTCTGGTTCCGCATCCCCGCGGCTCGAGGCTTCCGGGGGCGGATCAGGTGAGCCGGTCGAGGGCGGCGTCGACGTCGTCGACGAGCGCGATCCGATCGGCCATGAGCCGGTCCCGCCCGAGCGCCTCCAGCGCGGGCCAGACCGGGATGCGCCGAGTCCAGTGCTCGCGCCCGACCAGCACGATCGGCGGGGGAGCGGCGGCGGCATAGTAGGCGCGGGTCGCGACCTGGAAGATCTCCTGGACCGTCCCGGCCACCCCGGGCAGCACGACGACGCCGGCGTCGGCCAGGGCGAGGAGCCGATCCTCGCGCAGCGCGTTCGAGAAGTACTTCGCGATCCCGTCCCCGAACACATTCGGCGGCTCGTGTCCATAGAACCACGTCGGTATGCCGAGACTCCGCCTCCGAGCGCCGCCGCCGGGCCCGAGCACCGCGCGGGCGGCGAGACCGCTGCGCGCCCACGCCGTGATGTCGCCGAACCCCGGGACGCGGGCGACCACCTCCAGAGCGCCGCTGAGCGCCGCCGAATCCGGCGCCGCCGCACCGAGATTCGCCGCCTCCATCGCCCCCGGGCCGCCCCCGGTCGCGACGATGAAGCCCCCGTCGGCCAGGGCGAGCCCGAGGCGAGCGGCCGCGGCATACGCCGGTGTCCCGCGCTCCACCGCATGCCCGCCCATGACCCCGACGACCCGGCGGCCGTCGACGAACTCCTCGAGGGCATCGGTGACCGAGTCGTCGTGGATCGCCTGCAGCAATGCGTTGAAGACGTCGGGCTGGCGGCGACACCGCTCGTACCAGGCATCCGCCCGCGCGTCGGGTGTCGCCGGATACCCCTGTGCCAGATCGGCATACAACTCGTCAGCGGAATAGAGAGCCGAGCGATAGGGGCGGACGGGAGTCGCGCTCGGGTCGTCGGGGAAGACGATCGCGCCGTGCGTGCGCAGGTGCGCGTCCAAGGCGGGGGAGAGGCGCCCGCCGAGGACGACGAGCCGATCGAGGTCGTCGCGTCCGTCGAGGCCGTGATAGTCCCGCAGGTCGAGATCCTGCAGGCGCAGGCGAGCGGGCGCGGCCCCGGCGGACAAGGCGGCATCGAGATCGGCGATCGATTCGATCTCGATCCCCGGCTCGGGCAGGTCCTCGCTCACTCGGCGTGTGCGCGCAGCGCGGCCAGTCGGGGAGCCCGCGCCCGCGGACTGTCCAGGCTCATCCCGCGGTTGTCCCCGAGATCCTCCCGCACATATGCCGCGGTCCTCCCGACCGCGTCCATTGTCGCCACCCGTTGTGCCGCAGTGAGTTTCGTGATCGGTGCCCAGACGATGTCGGCACTGTCCGGGTCGTAGTCCCACAGGCCGATCAACCGCCCGCGATCGACGATGCCCTGGTGCGGGAGGTCGGTCAGTGAGCCCCCGGCGGCGGTGCCACGGGCCGGGACGAGCAGCGGGTGCGCGCGATCGACGGCGTCGGTGATCCCGTCGAGGTCGCGCCGCAGAAGGACCAGCGAGTCGAGCCACCCGATCAGCGTCACCTGGGGGGTGGACGGCACGGCATACGACTCCAGCTCGGCGACGGTCGCCGCGGTGGCGAGCAGCCCGGTCTCATCCACCGGCACGAGGGCGAGGTCGGCGACGGCCCGCTTCGTGGCGGCCACCGTGAATCCGCTGAACCAGCGGAAGTGCGCCAGACTGGCGACCCCGATCCACTCCCAATAGCGCTGCGCCAGAACCGCCCGCGCGTCGTCCACGGTCCCGGCGAAGCGCGGGACGTCGGGCCAGGGCGTGTAGCGGAAGCGTTGCTGGTCGAGACGTCCGTCGACCGGCACCCGCCGGATGCGGCTGTCGGCCTGGAGCACGCCGATGGCCAGCGGCAGCGTCGTCGTGATCCCGCGGCGCTTCCCCTCCTCGCCGAGGCTGCGGACCGCGTCGCCGAGTGACCGGCGCAGGCCAGCGGGATCGGCGTCGCCTCCCGTGCGCAGCTGGTCCAGGACACGATCGGCGAGCATGTCGACCTCCGCCCGGGTGACACCGAGCTTCTCCGCGGTCCGCAACTCGCCGACACTGCTCGCGCCCCCGCCGACTTGGGGAGCGAGCGCGAAATCGCGGGCGGGAAGGACGTGGGTGCAATCCCGCGCGGAGGGGAGTTCATGGATCCGCAGGGCGGCGACGTCCGCGTCGACCTCGGCCCGGCGCAGCCCCGCGCGACCGAAGAGGGTGAGATAGGGCGTCGTTCCGCCCACCGAGCGGGCCCACCCGATCCGCTCGAGCACCTGGGCGCTCGTGGCGCCGGCGAGCGACCCGTCCAGGCCCTGGCGGTGGCTCCAATAGGCGCGCTGCGTCGCGGTGTCGACCATGCGCCGAAGGCTACGCCGGGTGGCTCGCGCTCAGTCGCGGAGGATGGCCGGGACGATGGTGACCGGGAACGCCCGGACCGCCGTCCACGACTCCTCGCCGAGGACGTCGGCGACCTCGACATAGGCGCCGTCGTGGAGATCCCACGCGGTCAGGCGGAGGTCGATCGGGTCGACGACCCAGTAGCTCGGGCAACCCGCCCGCTCGAACTGCTTCTTCTTGAGGTTGAGATCGACCAGCCGCGTGCTCGGAGAGAGAATCTCGACAGCCAGCAGGGGGCGCAACGGAGCCGCGTCGTAGTACGTCGCCTTCGCCACCACGAGGATGTCTGGCTGGAGCAGCGTCGTATCGGAGTAGACGACATCCAGTGGCGCGGCCAGGACTTTGAGATCGCGGGGGCACGCCAGGCGCAGCCGGAAAATCAGTTCCGCGGCGATGCCCTGGTGCTCTCGGGACGGAGAGGGCGTCACGAGGAGCGTCCCGTCGATGAGTTCGTAGCGGTGCCCGTCATCGGGCATCGCCGCCAGGTCGCCGGCGGTCAACTCCCGTCCCCAGGGCAGTGTCATCACAACCCCCATGGTGCCTCACCTTCGCCGTCGGAAACCCCCACGGACCGTGGATGCGTCATCGGTCCGTCGCTGTCCAGCGCGGGCGGCGGTCAATGACCGGTCAACGCATCGAGCAGACGCGCGGTGCGCGCCGGCCGCCCCGTCACCCGTTCCTCCGCGTCCGCGAGCGCCGCCACGCGCAACCCGGCGTTGACGCCCAGCCACCGCAGCGGCTCCGGTTCCCATGGGGGAGAACGGTGTCCGACCCACGCCAACCCCGTCAGGTCCGTATGCCGATCCAAGACGAGGTCGGCCAGCGTCCGCCCGGCGAGGTTGGTCGCCGCCACTCCGTCGCCGACATACCCTCCGGCCCACCCGAGGCGCGCCCGCGCGTCATACCCGACCGACGGGTGCCAGTCGCGCGGGATGCCCAGAGGCCCGCCCCACGCATGGGTGAAGCGGACTCCCCGCAGCTGCGGGAGCAGGTCGTGGATCCCGGCCCGCAGCAGCCCGAACACCCGCTCGTCCCGATCGAACGCCGGCCGCACCGCCGACCCGAGATGGTAGGGCGCCCCGCGCCCGCCGAAGACCAGCCGGTCATCGACCGTCCGCTGGCCATAGACGACGACGTGCCGGTGGTCGGCGAACACCTCGCGTTGCGCGAGGCCAACTGTGGCCCACACGGATTCGGGCAGCGGCTCGGTGGCGACGAGGAGCGAGTACACCGGCGCCACCCGGCGGCGCATCCCCGCCAGGCGAGCGGTGTAGGCCTCGGTCGCCCGGATCACGTGACCCGCCCGCACCACTCGACCATCGACCAGCGCCACCCGCCCCGGACCCGCGGTGACCACCCGCGCCCCCTCGACGATCACCCCGCCGCGCCTCCGCACCGCCTCGGCCAGGCCCTCGACCAGGGCCCGCGGCTGCACCCGCGCGCAGTCCGGGTTCCACGTCGCCCCGTTGACGCCGGTCGCCTTCAGACGCGCCCGCGCCTCCTCGGCGTCCAGCCACACCGTCCCGTCCGACCAGGCCTCGCCCTCGGCCACGGCCCCCCGCGCCCGTGCCTCCTGCGCCGCCCCGCGGGCGAGGATCAACGCGCCGCCGCGGACGAACCCCGCCTCCGCGATCCCCTCCGCGGCAAGGACATCCCCGACCTCGCCGACCGTATGCCGTAGCGCCCGCAACAGACGCCCGGTCGCCTCCGCGCCATGTCGCCGCGCCAACCTCGCCGCCGACACGGGGAAGAGGGCCGATACCCACCCGCCGTTGCGTCCGCTAGCCCCGAATCCCACGTGCTCCGCCTCGAGGACGACGACCGCCAGGTCGGGTCGCGCCCGCAGGAGGTAGTACGCCGTCCACAGCCCGGTCATCCCACCCCCCACGATCGCGACATCGCAGACGGCCGGGACCTCCGCCGGCGCGGCCGGGGGACGATCGGCATACGGCTGCGCCCACAGCGGCGGTGTGGCCGTGCTCAGAGGTGCTTCTCCGCCTCGGCGAGGACCGACCTCAGGCGGGCCTCGATGTCGTCGAACTGCTCCGGCCCGACGGTCAGCGGGGGAGCGAGCTGGATCACCGGGTCCCCGCGATCGTCGGCCCGGCAATAGAGCCCGGCGTCGAAGAGCGCCTTCGACAGATACCCGCGCAACAGCCGCTCCGCCTCGCCGTCGTCGAACGTCGCCCGCGTCGCCTTGTCCTTGACGAGTTCGATCCCATAGAAGAACCCCGCCCCGCGCACGTCCCCGACCAGCGGCAGGTCGAGCAACCGCTCCAGTGCCGCCCGGAACCGCGGCGCGTTCTCGGCGACATGGGCGAAGAGCCCCTCCCGCTCCATGATGTCGAGATTGGCCATCGCCGCGGCGCACGAGACCGGGTGCCCGCCCCAGGTGTAGCCGTGCGGAAAGAGCGTCGTCCCGCTGCGGTACGGCTCGAACAGCCGCTCGTGCGCGATCATCACCCCGAGCGGGGCATACCCGGACGTCACCCCCTTCGCCGTCGTGATGATGTCCGGCACATAGTCGAAGGCGTCGCACCCGAACATCGGCCCGATCCGCCCGAACGCGCAGATCGTCTCGTCGGAGACGAGCAGCACGTCATATGTGTCGCAGATCTGGCGCACCCGCTCGAAATAGCCGGGCGGCGGCGGAAAGCACCCGCCCGCGTTCTGCACCGGCTCGAGGAAGACGGCGGCCACGGTGTCGGCCCCCTCGAAGAGGATCGCCTCCTCGATCCGGTCCGCCGCCCACCGCCCGAAGGCCTTCTCGTCCGCCAGCAGGTGCTCCGGGGCGCGATAGAGATTGGTGTTGGGCACCCGGAACCCGCCCGGCACGAGCGGTTCGAACGGGATCTTCGCCGCGGGGATGCCGGTGATCGCCAGGGCCCCCTGCGGGGTCCCGTGATAGGCGATCGAGCGCGAGATGACCTTGTGCTTCGTCGGCTTCCCGACGAGTTTGAAGAACTGCTTGGCGAGCTTCCACGCGGTCTCGACCGCCTCCCCGCCGCCGGTGGTGAAGAAGACCCGGTTCAACTCGCCGGGGGCGTTGTGCGCCAGCCGCTCCGCGAGTTCGATGGCCCGAGGATGGGCGTAGGACCACAGCGGGAAATAGGCGAGTTCGCGCGCCTGCGCGGCCATCGCCTCGGCGACCTCGCTGCGCCCGTGCCCGATGTTGGTGGTGAACAGCCCGGCCAGGGCGTCGATGTATTCATTGCCTCGGTCGTCCCAGATCCGCCACCCCTCGCCACGGGTGATGACGGGCACGCTGTGCCCGAGACCGCCCGCCTCGTGATCCTCGAACACCGAATGCCGGGTGAAGTGCAGCCACAGGTGGTCGCGGGCGGCGTCGGCATACAACGCGCCCGTCGCCGTGTGCCGATCGCCGCTGGGCTCCCACACGTCGGCCGGATAGATGGTCACCGTGTCCCCCAGTTGTAGTGCTGCTTGTTGAGTTTGAGATAGACGAAGGTCTCCGTCGACGCCACGCCCGGAAGGCCCCGAACCCGCCGACTGATGATCTCGAGGAGTTCGTCGTCGTCCTCGCAGACGACCTCGCAGAGGATGTCGAAACTGCCCGCCGTGGTCACGACATACGACACCTGCGGCAGTGCCGAGATCGCGTCCGCGGGCGGACCGATCTCGCCCTCGACCCGTATGCCGATCATCGCCTGTCGAGTGAAGCCCACCTGGAGTGGGTCGGTCACCGCGACGATCTGCATCACGCCGGAGTCGAGGAGGCGTTGCACCCGCTGGCGAACCGCGGCCTCGGACAGCCCGACGACCTTGGCGATCGCGGCATACGACGCCCGCCCGTCGCTCTGCAGGGCCTCGATGATCCGCCGGGAGACCTCGTCGAGCCGGGCCGGGCCGGCCCCACGCTCCGTTCGCGCCATTGGCCCATCGTGGTGCAGCTTTCCTCGGTGGCGCAAGGGTTCCCCCTTCGGAATCCGTCGTTCCCGTCATCGAGTTTGTGTCATTCGCGTAAAATCTCGCGTTTCGCTCACCAGCGGACCTGTTCTCTGCTAGTCGGCCTGGTTAGAGTTCCCGTCAACCGTCAACGAGGACGCGTCGACCCCTTCCTGGAGAGCATCGTGACCAGCCCACGCCAACTGAAGAACTTCGTCGGCAACGCCCATGTCGAGGCGCGCAGCGACGCGCGCACGGACCTGATCGACCCGTCCACGGGACAGGTCGTCGCGAGCGCTCCGGTCTCGGGTGCCGAGGACGTCGACGCGGCCTACGCGAGTGCCGCCGCGGCGTTCACCGAGTGGGGCCAGACCACCCCGAGCGAGCGCCAGCGGGCCCTGCTCGGGATCGCCGACGCCATCGAGGCGCGGGCCGACGAGTTCGTCCGGCTCGAATCCGAGAACACCGGCAAGCCGCACGCCCTGACCGCGAACGAGGAGATCCCTCCGATGCTCGACCAGATCCGGTTCTTCGCCGGCGCCGCCCGCGTCCTCGAGGGCCGGGCCAGCGCCGAATACATGAAGGGCATGACGTCCTGGATCCGGCGCGAACCGATCGGCGTCGTGGGGCAGGTCACCCCGTGGAACTACCCGATGATGATGGCGGTCTGGAAGATCGCGCCGGCGCTTGCGGCCGGCAACACGGTCGTCCTCAAGCCGAGCGACACGACCCCCGAGACGACGCTGCTGCTCGCCGAGATCGCCGCCGAGTTCCTCCCGGCCGGCACCTTCAATGTCATCACCGGTGATCGGGAGACCGGCCGGATGCTCGTCGAGCACCCGACGCCCGCGCTCGTCGCGATCACCGGCTCGGTGCGCGCCGGGATCCAGGTCGCCGAGTCGGCGAGCCACCAGGTCAAGCGCGTTCACCTCGAGCTCGGCGGCAAGGCCCCGGTGGTCGTCTTCGACGACGCCGACATCGACGCGGCGGTCGAGGGCATCGCCATCGCCGGCTACTTCAACGCCGGTCAGGACTGCACCGCCGCGACCCGGGTGCTGGCCGCCCCGGGGATCCACGACGACTTCGTCGCCGCGCTCGCGGCATACGCCAAGGACAACGCCAAGGTCGGTATGCCGGACGACCCGGACGCGCTGTTCGGCCCCGTCAACAACGCCCGCCAACTCGCCCACGTCGGCGGGTTCATCGAGCGCCTCCCCAGCCACGCGACGGTGTCGGCCGGCGGCAGCCGGGTCACCGCGCTCGGTGATGGCTACTTCCTCGAGCCGACCGTCCTGTCCGGCCTGCGACAGGACGACGAGGCGATCCAGAACGAGATCTTCGGGCCGGTCATCACTGTGCAGCGCTTCACGGACGAGGACGAGGCGGTCGCCTTCGCCAACGGCGTCGACTACGGCCTGGCGTCGTCGGTGTGGACGAAGGACTTCGGCCGCGCGATGCGGATGAGCAAGCGGCTCGACTTCGGCTGCGTGTGGATCAACACCCACATCCCCCTCGTCGCCGAGATGCCCCACGGCGGGTTCAAACGATCCGGCTATGGCAAGGACCTGTCGATGTATGGCTTCGAGGACTACACCCGGATCAAGCACGTCATGGCCAACATCGAGAGTTAGGAACGACTTTCGTGTCCCGTCGCCGTATGCCGCCCGCCGACCCCGGCGTGCGCGCCCTGGTCCGCTCGGCCCAGGCGTCCGCCCTCAGTCGCCGTGCGCTGCTGTCCGCCGGTGCCCTGGGGGCGGGAGTCGCGGGTCTGTCGGCCTGTGCACCGCCCAAACCGCCCGCCGGTGGTGTCGCCGCCCTGAAACTGCCGAAGGACGTCTCGAGCACCGACCGCATCGTCAACTGGGCGAACTGGACGGCCTATCTCGACTATGACGAGAACACGAAGACCTATCCCACCCTCGAGGCGTTCATCAAGCAGACCGGCATCAAGGCCACCTATTCGGAGGACATCGAGGACAACGACAGCTATGTCTCCAAGGTGAAGCCGCAGTTGGAGGCCGGTCAGGACATCGGCCAGGACATCATCACCCTGACCGACTGGATGGCCAACCGGATGATCCGCGACCGGCTCATCCAGCCCCTCGAACTCATCTACATGCCGAACGCGGCGAACCTCCTTCCTCCGCTGAAGGAGGTGTCCTTCGACCCGGGGCGCAACTACTCCCTGACCTGGCAGTCGGGCTTCGCCGGCATCGGCTACGACCGGGCGCGGGTCGGCAAGGATCTGAAGACGCTCGACGACCTGTTCACCCCGGAACTCAAGGGCAAGGTCGTCGTCCTCTCGGAGATGCGCGACACCCTGGGCCTGATCATGCAGTGGCAGGGCGTCGACATCGCCGGGTCGTGGGGCAAACCGGAGTTCGACAAGGCGCTCGAGAAGTTCGACCAACTCGTCTCGGACAACTACATCCGCCGGATCAAGGGCAACTCCTATCTCAACGACCTCAAGAGCGGCAACGCCCTGGCGGGGATCGTCTGGAGCGGCGACCTGTTCATCCTGCGCTCGGAAACCGAGAACAACAACTGGCAGTTCACGCTGCCCGAGTCGGGCGGCACGCTGTGGAGCGACAACATGATGGTGCCGATCACCTCGACCCACCGGCGCAACGCGGAGACCCTGATGAACTACTACTACCAGCCCGAGGTCGCCGCCCAGGTCGCCGCCTATGTCAACTACATCTGTCCCGTCGTGGGCGCCCAACAGGTCCTCGCCAAGACCGACCCCGAACTCGCCCAGTCACCGTTCATCTTCCCGTCGGCCGACTACATCACTCAGCACAAGGTCCAGGGCTTCCGCGCGCTCACCGCGCAGGAGGACGCCGACTACAGCGCCGCGTGGGCAAAGGTGGTGGGCAACTGATGTCCGGTTTCCGCACAGCCACCGGTGACCTGCGCATCGAGGACGTCACCAAGGAGTTCGGCGACTTCCGGGCCGTCGACGACCTGACCCTGACCGTTCCGCGCGGGTCGTTCTTCGCGCTCCTCGGCCCCTCCGGCTGCGGCAAGACCACGACCCTGCGGATGGTCGCCGGCCTCGATCAGCCGACCCGCGGGCGGATTCTCATCGGCGACACCGACCTGACCGGGTCACGGCCGTATGAACGCCCGGTCAACACCGTCTTCCAGAGCTATGCCCTGTTCCCGCACCTGACCATCCGGGAGAACGTCGCGTTCGGGCCCAAGCGCCGCGGCCTGCCGGATGCCCTGAAACTCGCGGACGACGCACTCGACCTCGTCCAGCTCCCCCACCTCGCGAGCCGCAAACCCGCCCAGCTCTCCGGCGGGCAGCAGCAGCGGGTCGCCGTCGCCCGGGCCCTGGTCAACCGCCCCGAGGTGCTCCTCCTCGACGAGCCCCTCGGGGCCCTGGACCTCAAGCTGCGCCGACAGATGCAGGTCGAGCTCAAGCGGATCCAGACCGAGGTCGGCCTGACCTTCATCCACGTCACCCACGACCAGGAGGAGGCCATGACGATGGCCGACACGGTCGCGGTGATGAACCACGGGCGGATCGAGCAGATGGGCCCGCCCGTCGAGATGTACGACCTCCCCAAGACCGCCTTCGTCGCGAACTTCGTCGGGCAGTCCAACCTGGGTGTCGGCCCGATCACCGGGACGGACGGCGACTTCCTCGTCGCCCAGGTCCACGACACGCAGGTGCGGATTCCCCGGCGGCGCTGCGCCGTCGCGAGCGGGCGGGTCACCTTCGGGATCCGCCCGGAGAAGGTGTCGATCGCGCGCGAGCGGCCGCCCGGCGCCGGCAATGATGTGCGCGGCACGGTCCTGGACGTCTCGTTCATCGGGGTCGCGACCCATTTCCTCCTCAGCATGCCCAGCGGCGAGGTGTGGAGTTGCTACGAGCAGAACCTCGACCTCGAGCCGGAGGACCTGCGCCCCGGTGACGCGGTGTGGCTGTCCTGGAATCCCGGACACGCCTTCGGCGTCCCGGCGGACGGCGCGGAGGCCGCCGAGGGACCGGTGCTCGCCGACGTCGCCCCGCCGACTCCGCAGGACGCCCCGTGAGCGCCCTCGCCCATGTCGGCGGCGGCGCGCCGGCGGCGGGCGGCCCGCCCGTCGAGAAGCGCGCCGCCCTGCTGCCCTACCTGCTGCTCCTGCCGGGCATGCTGTGGCTGCTGATCTTCTTCGTCGTCCCGCTCGTCCAGCTCTTCACGGTGAGCCTGCAGTCGCAGTTCCCCGGCTATCCCGGCTACTACTACCGCGACGTCAACTTCGGGAACTACTGGTCCGCCCTGACCGAGTTCGGCCCGCACTTCGGCCGGTCCCTGCTGTTCGCCGGGCTGGCCACCTTCTTCGCCTTCGTCCTCGCCTATCCGCTCGCCTACGCGATGGCCTTCAAGGCCGGCCGGTGGCGTGGGCTGATGATGATCTGCGTCATCGCCCCCTTCTTCACCAGTTTCATCCTCCGCACCATCGCGTGGCGGCAGATCCTCGCCGACGAGGGCCCGGTGGCCCGCACCATGAACTTCCTCCACCTGCTGCCCGGCGGCCACATCACCGAGACGTGGATGGCGGTCGTCGCCGGCCTGACCTACAACTTCCTGCCGTTCATGGTCCTGCCGATCTATGCCTCGCTGGAGCGGGCCGATCCGCGGATCATCGAGGCCGGTGGGGATCTCTATGCCAACGGCTTCACGACCTTCCGGACGGTCACGCTGCCGATGAGCATGCCGGGGGTCCTCGCCGGGACACTGCTCACCTTCATCCCCGCCGCCGGTGACTATGTCAACGCCGAACTCCTCGGCTCCGACCGCAGCACCAAGATGGTCGGCAATGTCATCGACAGCCAGTTCTTCAAGGTCCCCGGCGGCTATCCGACGGCGGCGGCCCTCTCCTTCACCCTGATGGCGCTGATCCTCGCGCTCGTCTTCGTCTATGTCCGCCGGTTCGGGACGGAGGACCTGCTGTGAGCGCGGTGCTCGACGACGGCCCCGGGATGCCGTTCCGGCCCTCGGCGCCCCGGCGTATCCAGGCCTGGTTCGCCGACCGCTTCGCGATGATCGCGGCGGTTCTCGTCCTGCTCTATCTCTTCGTCCCGGTCGCCTACACCTTCGTCTTCTCGTTCAACAACTATCGCAAGTCCAACATCACGTGGAATCCCCAGGGCAGTCCCACACTGAAACACTGGCAGCATCCGTGCGGGGCCCCGGGTGTCTGCGAATCGCTCGTCAAGTCCATCGAGATCGGCGCGCTCGCCACCACCAGCGCGACCGTGCTCGGGACCCTCCTCGCTTTCGCGCTCGTGCGCTACAAGTTCGTCGGGCGGGGGACGGGCAACATCCTCGTGTTCATTCCCATGGCGACCCCCGAGATCGTCCTCGGCGCGAGCCTCCTGACGATCTTCGTCCAGGGTTTCGCCCGGGTCGGTCTCGAGCTGGGCTTCTGGACGATCGTCATCGCCCACATCATGTTCTGCATCAGCTTCGTCGTGGTCACCGTCAAGGCGCGATTGCAGAGTCTCGATCCGCGTCTGGAGGAGGCCGCGCAGGATCTGTATGCCGGTCCCGCCGGGACGTTCTGGAAGGTCACCTTCCCGCTCGTCCTTCCGGGCATCGTCGGTGCCGCCCTCCTGTCGTTCTCCCTCTCCTTCGACGACTTCATCATCACCAACTTCGTCTCCGGCAACGAGACGACGTTCCCGAAGTTCGTCTATGTGTCCTATCTGCGCGGAATCCCCGCGCAGGCCAATGTCATCGGTTTCTCGATGTTCGTCATCGCCGTCCTCCTCGTCGTCATCGGCCAGGTCGTCGGCAATGCGCGCCGGAAATAGTCCATCCCTGCTCCCACCCTCGGAGTCATCGTGAGCGCTTCCCCCACGATCGTCCACCCGGCACCGGCGCCGGAATCCTCGAATGGCAAGGGCCTCAAGGCCGGCGCCCTCGGCCTCGTCGGCAGCGTCATCGTCGGCATCGCGTCGACGGCCCCCGCCTACAGCCTGGCCGCCACCCTCGGCTACGTCGTGGCCGGGGGCGCCGGGCTCAAGGCGCCGGCGATCATGCTGCTCGCCTTCATCCCGATGTATTTCATCGCCGTCGCCTACCGCGAACTCAACGAGGCCGAACCCGACTGCGGGACCACGTTCACCTGGGCGACCCGGGCCTTCGGCCCGATCGTCGGCTGGATGGGTGGGTGGGGGATCATCGCCGCCGACGTCATCGTCATGGCCAATCTCGCCCAGATCGCCGGTGCCTACTCCTTCACCCTCGCCAACGAACTCGGCCTGCACAACAGCCTCGACCAGAGCACCCTGTGGTCGACCTTCGCGGGCCTGGTGTGGATCGCCTTGATGACCTACATCTGCTACCGCGGCATCGAGGTCTCCGCCCGACTGCAGTACGGCCTGCTCGGGATCGAGATCGTCACCCTCGTCGTCTTCGCGGTCGTCGCGCTCGCCAAGGTCTACGACGGCACCGCGCCCGCCGGCTCCTCGCACCCCCACCTCTCGTGGCTGTGGCCCGGCGGCCTGTCGATGTCGGTGCTCTCCTCGACGGTGCTGCTGGCCGTCTTCATCTACTGGGGGTGGGACACGGCCGTCTCGACGAATGAGGAGGCCGACGACCCCGGGCGCACTCCCGGTCGCGCGGCCGTCATCTCCACCCTGCTGCTGCTGGTCACTTACATCCTCGTCAGCGTGGCGGCGGTCGCATTCGCCGGCGTCGGCGACACCGCGCACGGCCTGTCCAACCCCGCGAACGCCTCCGACGTGTTCAACGCGATCGGGCCGACCCTGTATGGCGACAGCGTCCTCGGCAAGGCGGGTCTCGCCCTCCTCGCGATCTCGATCCTCACCAGCGCCTCGGCGTCCACCCAGACGACGATCCTCCCGACGGCCCGCACCGCCTTGTCCATGGCGGTCTACAAGGCGATCCCGGAGAACTTCGCCCGCATCCACCCGCGCTATCTCACGCCGACCTGGTCGACGATCGGAATGGGCCTGGTCTCGGCCGCCTTCTATCTGCTGATGACGGCGATCAGCCCCAACATCCTCGCCGCCCTGATCGGGGCGATCGGCCTGCAGATCGCGTTCTACTACGGCCTCACCGGAGTCGCCTGCGCGTGGTTCTATCGGCGCTCCCTCGCCACCCCGCGCGCGCTGCTCAACCGCGGAATCATCCCGCTCCTGGGCGGGCTCTTCCTCTTCACCATGTTCGTCTACGCCCTCGAGACGTATGCCGCGGCCGACTACCTGACCGACGACGCCGGCAAGAACGTCACCATCTTCGGGATCGGCGCGGTCGCCGTCGTCGGCGTCCTGTCGCTGCTCTTCGGCTTCGTCCTCCTCGCCGCCCAGCGGGCGGTGGCGCCGGCCTACTTCAGGGGCGAGACCCTCCCGCAACGCAGCGCCGCCGACCTCATCCTGGCGGGCGAGCTGCCGCTCGGCGTCGAGCCGGTCGCCCTGCCCGACTCCCGCGAGGCGACCGTCATCGCCCCGGACCTGCACAACCTCCCGCCCGGCGCGCGCGCGGTGGACCCCTCCACGGGGACGATCCATCAGCGGGGCGAGGCCGCGGCATACGATCCCGAGAACCCCGACCACCCCCTGACCTGACAGAGAGAAGACCGATAGCTCATGCGGATCCTGATGATCGGCGCCGGAGGCGTCGGTGATGCAGCCGCCAAGATCGCCGTCGAACGCGACTACTACGACATCTTCGTCGTGGCCGACTATGACCTCGGCCGGGCCCAGCGGACCGTCCGTGCGGTCCAGGCCCGGCGCCCGGGCGAGCGGCGGTTCCACGCCGTCCAGGTGGATGCCTCGACCCCGGAGAATGTCGCCGACCTCGTCCGGCTCGTCGGCGCCACGCACGTCCTCAACGCGGTCGATCCCCGCTTCGTCATGCCGATCTTCCGGGGGTGCCTCGAGTCCGGCGCGAACTATGTCGACATGGCGATGTCGTTGTCCCGGCCGCACCCGAAGAAGCCCTATTCCAAGACCCACGTCAAACTCGGCGACGAGCAGTTCGCCCTCGCCCCGGACTGGGACAACGCCGGCCTCCTCGCCCTCGTCGGCATGGGTGTCGAGCCGGGCATGTCCGACGTCTTCGCCCGGTATGCCGTCGATCACCTCTTCTCCCGCGTCGAGGAACTCGGCACCCGGGACGGGGCCAACCTCGCTTACTTCGACCCCGAGGGCCGCGAGGCGTTCGCGCCCGGCTTCTCGATGTGGACGATCATCGAGGAATGCCTCAACCCGCCCGTCGTGTGGGAACGGGCCCGCGCCGAGGCGAAGGGCGGCGGGGTCGAGGCGGGCTTCTTCACCCTTCCCGCCTTCAGCGAGCCGGAGGTATTCGACTTCCCCGAGGGGATCGGGCCGGTGGAGTGCGTCCACGTCGAGCATGAGGAGGTGCTCCTCATGCCACGCTGGCTGCCGGCCGAGCGGGTCACCTTCAAGTACGGCCTCGGCGAGCAGATGATCTCGATCCTCACCGCGCTGCACACCCTCGGCCTCGACAGCACCGAGCCGATCACGATCAAGGGGGTCGAGGTCTCGCCCCGGGACATCGTCGCGGCCGTCCTCCCGGATCCGGCGGACATCGGCCCGCAGTTGACCGGCAAGACCTGCGCCGGGGTGCTGGTGACCGGGGAAGATCGGGAGGGCAACCCGCGCCGCACCTACCTCTATCACGTGGCCGACAACGAGGTGACGATGCGGGACTACGGCGCCCAGTGCATCGTCTGGCAGACCGCCCTCAACCCGATCATCGCCCTCGAACTGGTCGCCAACGGCGTCTGGAAGGGCGCGGGTGTCCTCGGTCCGGAGGCGTTCGACGCGGTTCCGTTCCTCGAGCTGCTCGCCGCCCCCAAGCCCGACGGGTACGGGACCCCGTGGGGGATGGAGGAGCGCTGACCCGCGGCCACACGACGACGCCGATCACCGCCGCGAGCGGCACCGCGCCGAACTGAGCCGATCCGGCGGCCCCAGGGGCGTCGCCGGCGACCCGCAGCCCGGGCGGCGGGGCCGGGGCGTCCGTGGACGCAGTCCTGGACGGTGCCCCGAGGTCGAGTCCGGTCACCCGCTTGACCATCGCCTCGGGGTCGCCGGGCAGAGGGCGCAGGCCGGGCACCTCGCGCATACGGAAGACGACGACATCCCCGACGCGGGGGCGCCGTCGGCGCGCGACCAGGACCCGCCGTCCGTCGGCGAGCGTCGGGAGCATGCTGCCGCCGCGGACGACCGCCGACGTCAGTCGATCGCGCAGCAGACGACCGATCATGTGTCGTATCCCGCGGCCTGCAGGCGGAACAGTCGCGCGTAGCCGGCGTCGGCGTCGATCAGGTCCGCGTGCGTGCCGGACTCGATGACCCGCCCGCCGTCGAGGACGAGGATCCGGTCGGCGAGCCGTACCGCGTCGAGCCGGTGCGAGACCAGGAGCCGGGTGGTTCCGGCGGTCGCGGTCCGCAGGAGCCGGTGCAGGTCCTGTTCCGCGAGCGGATCGAGACCCGAGTTGGGCTCGTCGAGGATGAGCAGCGACGGGTTCCGGCGCATCAGGGCTCGGGCGACGGCGAGGCGCTGCCACTGTCCGCCGGAGAGCATGATGCCCTCCTCCGGCCCGTCGGCGTGCTCGAGCGAGAGGAGGGTGGCGAGCCCCTGGGGGAGCGCGTCGAGCGTGTCCCGGATCCCGGCCGCGTCGGCGGCCGCGCGGATGCGGTCCACATCCTCGCGGTGGTCCAGGTCGCCGAGGCCGATGTTCTCGCCGGCGCTCACCTCGTATGCCGTGTGGTCCTGGAACACGGCCGACAACCGTCGGCGGAGGGCCGCCGGGGCGAGGTCGCGGTAGTCCCGCCCGTCCCAGGTGATCCGTCCCCGCTCCGGGTCGTACCCGCGCATGAGCAGTTTGACCAGCGTCGACTTCCCGGCGCCGTTGAGCCCGACGAGGGCGGTGGCCGTGCCGGCCCGCAGGACCGCGTCGACGCCGCGCAGGATCCACGGACCGTCGCCGTAGCGGAACCACACGTCCTCGAGCCGGATGGCCTCGGCCAGCGGCCCCGGATCCACGCCGGTGTCCGCCTCCTCGGCGTCGGTGACGAAGGTGGCGAAGTGCCGGAACAGGCGCATGCCCTCGACGGCCTGGCCGACCATCGAGGTCAGGGCGGCCGTCGTCGTCGCGATCCCGGCAAGGGCGGCGACGAACAGCGTGAACGAGCCGACGCTCAGCTGCCCCGCGACGGTGCGCAGGGCGACGACGATCGTCGCGCCGAGGACGACCGCGCCGGAGAGGAGGGCGAGGAGGATCTGGAGGCGCGCCGTGCGGCGCACCTGGTCGGCCTGGGCCCGGGTGCCGCGGGCGAGGGTGTCGACGAGGCGGTCCCGGATGTGGGGGAGCAGTCCGAAGAGCCGCACCTCCTTCGCCGGTGCCGCGCCGGTGGCGAGCCTGGTCCAGTAGTCGCGCCGTCGCCACAGCCCGATGTACTGCTCGACGGCCGCCGCGCTGCCGCGGCCCCTGGCGATCTGGGCGCCCAGGGCGACGACCCCCACCCCGAGGGCGAGCAGCCCGGCCGGCCACCAGATCGCCGCCAACGCGGTGACGTAGGCCGCGATCGTCAGCACGCCCGAGGCGCCCTGGAGGACGAGGTCGACCAGGGTCGCCGGTGCGAGTTCGGCGCCGCGCGCCGCGAGGGCGACCCGGTCGTGTTGGGCCGGCGCCTCGACACACGCCAGGTCGTGCCGGGCGGCGAGCGCGGAGAAGAGATCGGTGCTCGCCTGGAGGTCGACGGCGCGCTTGAGTTCCTGCGCGACGACGCCCGCGGCAGACGAGGCGATGGTGAGGACGAGGCCGAGGCCGGTGACCAGGGTGACGAGCAGGACGACCCGCCCGCGACTCGCCCCCGCTGCGGCGGTGAGGTCGTCGATCAGGAGTTTCGTCGCCCAGGCGGTCGCCGCGGGCCCGACCCCGACAACGACACCGAGCCCGAGAGCGGCCAGGAGCCAGCGTGGCGCGGCGCGCCAGACGAGGCCGACCGCCACGGCCCACGGGCCTCGGCTCACCGCGAACGCCTCACCGGCCGGCGACGCCGGCCAGGGTGGTCGCCGAGGTCATGATCCGACCCGAGTCGATCCGCAGGACGAGGGGGAAGACCCGCACACCGTCGAAGCTGTCGAGCAGTTGCGCGTCGGGCGACTCGATGCCGAGCCGGGCGACCCGGGGCAGGCGAGCGGCGAAGGCGGTCGCTCGATCGGGGGGACCGACGACGAAGACGGCACACTCGGCCAACAGCGGCGCCGGCGCGGCCCGGATTTCGTCGAGGACCGCCTCGCAGGCGTGGCACTCGGTGGAGAGGAAGGCGACGATCCACCGGCCCGTGGTCGCCTCGGCGTAGCTCAGCGCGGTGGGGGAGGCGGCGGCATACGACGCGATGGGTGTGGACGGGGTCGGGAGGTAGCCGCTGGTGTCGGCCCGGTGGCGATCCTCGATCGCCTTCAGGCGGCGCATGACGGCGCCGAGGAGCGCGAGCGCGACGAGGACGAGCAGGAGGGCGAGGCCCACGAGGACAGCGAGGATCCACACGGGCGGTCGCGGTCCGGATCAGACGGGGTGGCTCACGGCCGGGTCGTGCACGAGCCGCCGACGTAGCGGCAGTTGCCGAGGCAGTCGAGGCGCCAGGCGCCGTACTTGCGCTGGCAGAAGCACAGCAGGCCGTGATCGGCGATGCAGGCACCGGCGTCGACGGACCCGATGGCCCGGGAGAGCAGGCGATCGGCGAGCGAGTTGATGCGCTGGAGCATGGGCGGCCTCCCGGTCGGTGCGGTTGGCCAAGTCTGCCCCCGCGCATCGCGCCTGGCAAGGGCCGAGGCCGCGACCGCGAGGGCGGACCGATTGGTGCGGGTCAGAGCGCGGCCTCGAGCTGGCGCAGGTCGACGCCGTGGGTGTGCCGCTGGCTGGCCAGATCGACGTAGCGGCTGGCGATCTGGTCCTTGCCGGCACCGAGGACGGCGCCGATGCGGCCGAGGTCGCGCACGAGCGTGTCGGCCGGGACGACCTCCACGAGGAGTCGCCAGAGGGCGCTCTCGAGGGCGTTGAAGGAGGCCAGGACCTCCTCCACGCGATAGCCGGCGAGGAAGCGCTCGGTCGCGAGGGTGTCGACGTGGCGGGCCAGATGGAGCGGCTCGTGGTGCTCGAGGCTGGACAGCATCGCCTCGAGGAGGGCGGTCAGCTTGTCGGTGGTGCCCTCGGGATCGGCGTGGTAGTGCGGGAGCCGCGCACGCGAGACGGTGGCGGCGGCCTCGGTGACCAGGCGCGCGGCATACGGGCGAATCCGGTCGGTGATCATTGCGGGAGAAGCCTTTCGGGTGATCTGACGACCACGACACTGGAGCCGGCGGTCCGATGACCGCTGGCCTCATTCTACGCCCGTAGGCCGGGTGCCCCGACCAGGGCGGCCGTGGCGGGCCGGGCGTCGGCGGGGGATTCTAGGATGCCGTCATGACTCGCTATGGCGCGCAGTTCGGTCCGGACGTCACCTTCCTCGGCGTGGCCCGCTGCGACCTCGACGAGCCGCAGTCGTATGCCGATGCCGACGTCGTCGTGCTCGGCGCACCCTTCGACGGGGGCACCTCGCACCGGCCGGGGACCCGGTTCGGCCCGCAGGCCATCCGGATGACCGACTATCTCCCGCAGGACGGGTCGCGGCCGTCGTTGGCGCTGCGGGTCGACGGGCTGCAGGACCTGCGGGTCGTCGATGCCGGCGATGTCGAGATGTATTCGGGGGACATCGAGCGGGCGCTGCCCGCGCTCGAGGCGGCCGTGACCAAGGTCGTCGCCGCGGGCGCGATCCCGGTCGTCCTCGGCGGCGACCACTCGATCGCCTTCCCCGACGCCAAGGGCTGCGCCAATGTCCTCGGGCAGGGGCGGGTCTCGATGATCCATTTCGACGCGCACGCGGACACCGGCGATATCGAGTTCGGCTCGTTGTGGGGACACGGGCAGCCGATGCGGCGGCTCATCGAGTCGGGGGCGCTGCGGGGGGACCGCTTCCTCCAGATCGGGCTGCGGGGCTACTGGCCGGGCCCGGAGACCCTCGGGTGGATGGCGGCGCAGCGGATGCGGTCCTTCGAGATGACCGAGATCGTCCACCGGGGGCTCCAGGACTGCCTGACCGAGGCGTTCGCCATCGCCACGGACGAGTGCGAGGGGGTCTTCCTCTCCGTCGACATCGACGTCTGCGACCCCGGGCATGCCCCGGGGACGGGCACGCCCGAGCCCGGTGGGCTCTCGGCCCGGCAACTGCTCGACGCGGTGCGGCGGATCTGCCTCGAGCTGCCGGTCTGCGGGATGGACGTCGTCGAGGTCAGCCCGCCCTATGACCACGCCGATATCACCGCGGCGCTGGCGAATCGGGTGGTGCTGGAAGCGCTTTCGGCGATTGCTCGACGTCGCCAGGATGCCCGCGACGGCACCCGATGGGACCCCTCGCAACCGCTTCTGTCCGGCCGCGCGGCCGCCATTCCCGACGGCCACCTCGGCCATCACGACCACTGAGAACGGGAGATCAGACGATGACGCTCACCCAGGACGCCCTGCTGGAGTCGGTGCCGACCCAGTTGTTCATCGACGGGGCCTGGCGCGACGCCGAGGGCGGCGCGACCCTCGACGTGCTCGACCCGGCGACCGGGGAGGTGCTGGCCCGCGTCGCCGACGGGAGCGTCGCCGACGGCGCGGCGGCCCTGGACGCGGCGGTCGCGGCCCAGGCGGCCTGGGCCCGGACGGCGCCGCGCGATCGCGGGGAACTGTTGCGGGCGGCATACGAGAAACTCACCGAGCGCAGCGAGGAGTTCGCACTCCTGATGACGCTGGAGATGGGCAAGCCGCTCGCCGAGGCGCGCGGTGAGGTCGCCTATGCGGCGGAGTTCTTCCGGTGGTTCAGCGAGGAGGCCGTGCGGATCCACGGTCGGTATGCCGTCGCCCCCAATGGTGCGACCCGTCTGGTGACGATGAAGCAGCCGGTCGGACCGACGCTGATGATCACGCCGTGGAACTTCCCCCTGGCGATGGGGACCCGCAAGATCGGGCCGGCGATCGCGGCCGGCTGCACGATGGTCGTCAAACCCGCGCACGAGACGCCGCTGTCGATGCTGGCGCTCGCCCAGTTGCTTCAGGACCTCGGGCTGCCGGCGGGGGTCGTCAACGTCGTGACGACATCGCATTCGAGCGCCGTCATGGAGCCGCTGATCCGGGACCCGCGGGTGCGCAAACTCACCTTCACCGGGTCGACCGGCGTCGGGCGGCGGCTGGTCGAGCAGTCGGCCCAGGGGCTGCTCCGGCTGTCGATGGAATTGGGCGGCAATGCGCCGTTCATCGTCTTCGAGGACGCCGACATCGACGCCGCGGTGACCGGCGCGATGCTCGCCAAGATGCGCAACATCGGCGAGGCGTGCACGGCGGCGAACCGGTTCTTCGTCCAGGAGTCCGTGGCCGAACGCTTCGCCGCGGCGTTCGGGGAGCGGATGGCCGCGCTGCGGGTCGGCCGGGGGACCGAGGCCGGGGTCGACGTCGGGCCGCTCATCACGGCCAAGGCACGGGCCGACGTCCTCGACCTGGTCGAGGACGCGCGGGCGCTGGGCGCGAGCGTGCTGACCGGAGGCTCGGCGCTCGACGGCCCGGGCAACTTCCTTCAACCGACGGTCCTGACCGGGGTGCCGATGACCGCGCGGATGATGCGGGAGGAGATCTTCGGTCCGGTCGCCCCGATCACGACCTTCGCCACCGAGGACGAGGTCGTCGCCAAGGCCAATGACACCGAGTTCGGACTGGTCGGCTATCTCTTCACGAAGGATCTGTCCCGGGCGCTGCGGGTGGCCGAGGCGCTCGAGTTCGGCATGGTCGGCATCAACCAGGGCATCGTCTCCAACCCGGCCGCGCCCTTCGGCGGGGTCAAGGCCTCCGGCTTCGGGCGCGAGGGTGGGTTCGAGGGGATCGAGGAGTATCTGGAGACGAAGTACGTCGGCATCGCCCTCTGATCGCTGGCGAGGTCGGAGGCCGGGGATCGGTGACCACGAT
This sequence comes from Nostocoides sp., assembly GCA_039812345.1. Lineage (GTDB taxonomy): Bacteria > Actinomycetota > Actinomycetes > Actinomycetales > Dermatophilaceae > Nostocoides_A. The sequence goes on from JBDIAJ010000004.1 coordinate 48,986, forward strand.
GGCGTATGCAGCGATGGCCCACCCCGCGCGAACTCCCGCCGGTGCTCCTGGCGAGTGAGCACGGCAAGGATGCGCTGCGGACGGCCGCCCGTGGAGGATCACTTCTGCGCGTGGCGCGTGGCGCGTATGTCGCCCGGCCCGACAGGGACGCGTGGGAGCCGGAGTGCGCGCTCGCCATGGGAAGGATCGCGGCCGCCGATCATCGGCTGGGGGAGCCCGTCTTCAGCCACGTCACCGCGGCGATGCGGCACGGGTGTTGGAACCTCCCCGGCGACGGCCTGGTCCACATCGTCTCGTCCACCCGGCCGCACAAACGGCACGCCCGGGCTGCGGCGACACCGCGCGGATCCCGGTGACGATGTCGTCCGAGTGCCGTCCGGGGTGTGGGTGACGAGCCTGCCGCGCACTCTCCTGGACTGTGCGGCCGTCCTGGCACCGCGCTCGGGGCTGGTGATCGCCGACAGCGCCATGCGCGCGCTGGCCCGCCCCGACCGCTTCGCCCGGAGTGCGTCCCAACGGCGTCTCGACGCCGTCGCCGGGGCGACGGGCGCCTGCCCGTCATCGGCGAGGAGTACGACGGCCGGGAGAAGTATGCCGCGCCGGCGTCAGCCGATCCGCTCGGTGCGGTGATCGTGGAGAAGCGGCGGGAGGACGACCTGCGGCGCCTGGGCATCGAGCGTCGCCGCCGCGACGCCCGCGACCTTCGCCGACCGGCCCTGCTGTTCGCCAACCTGAGATCTCGATTCGACCCCGAAGTGGCCGCGCTGTTCCGGCCCGTCCCGGGCCTGATGCCATTGGAGTAGGCCCCCGTCGGGGATGTGTTCGGGCGAGGTCGGCGGGCGGCGGTGAGGTCGTCGTTGCGCACCGACGACCTCACCGCCAACCTCCGACCTCACCGCGGCTCAGCGCGCCACGGGTGCGTGGCGGCGACGGGTGGGGACGGCGATGGGCGGGGCCGGCCGTAGGCTGGCGCGGTGAAGAAGGCCGATCGGCAACTCGCCCTGCTGCTCGGCGCCGCGGTCGTCGTGCTGCTGCTGTGGTGGGCCTTCGGCCGCGGCCCGACCGGGCCGAACGAGGGAGCCGTCGCGTCCTCGACGTCGACCTCGGCCACCGTCGGTGGGTCACAGACGGCGCCCGCCCCGACCTCGGACGGATCGACGACCCGCCCCGGCGACACCGGCACGCCCGACTCCGGGCTGCCGACGATCGCCGAGTCGCATTGCCGTCGCAGGCGCGGCATACGCTTGATCTCATCCGGGCCGGGGGACCGTATCCCTACTCCGCCGACGACGGCGTCTTCTCCAACCGGGAGCGGGTCCTGCCGCCTCACGCGCGGGGCTACTACCGTGAATACACCGTCCTGACACCGGGATCACAGGACCGGGGCGCCCGCCGGATCATCGGCGGTCAGGACGGGGACCGCTACTACACCGACGATCACTACGCGAGCTTCCGGCAGATCGAGGAGGGCCGATGACCCCCAACACCGTGTCGCGCGTGCGCCGAGTGGGCGCGGACGCGCCGATCGCCACCGTCATCCGCGAGGAGGCGGCGGCGGGACGCTCGGTCGACGTCGTGCCCGCCGGCGACGACAAGGCCGAGTCGCTGCGGCTGTTCGCCGAGGTGCTCCGGTTCCCGGCCTACTTCGGGAACAACCTCGACGCGCTGGCCGATTCGCTCGGGACGTATGCCGATCGGCAGCGGGACGACTGGAGCCTGATCTGGGACGGCACGCGGTTCCTGCGGTCGGCCGATCCGGCGACCTTCGAGGCGATCCTCGCCGTCCTCGGGGATGTCGCCGCGGACCACCCCCGGATGCACGTCACCGTCGTCGAGCGCTGACCCCGTCGCCGTCCCTGGGCGAGAATGGCCCGGTGACCGTCCGCACCGTCGCCCTGCTCGGCTCGACCGGCTCCATCGGCACCCAGGCCCTCGACGTCATCGAGCGCAATCCCGACCGGTTCACGGTGGTCGCGATCAGCGCGGGCGGCAATATCGATCTCCTCGCCCGACAGGCGGTCGCGTTCCAGGTGCCGTTCGTGGCCGCCGCCGCGGGCACCGTCGAGGAGGTGCGCACCGCGCTCGGGACGTATGCCGCCCGGGCCGGCCGCGCGGCATACGCGCCGGAGGTGGTGGTCGGGGAGGACGCGAGCGTCCGTGCGGCGCAGGTCGGCGCGGACGTCGTCCTCAACGGGATCACCGGGGCGATCGGCCTGCGGCCGACGCTCGCCGCACTCGCCGCCGGCTCGACCCTGGCGCTGGCCAACAAGGAGTCGCTGATCATCGGCGGGCCGCTGGTGCGGGCCGCGGCTCGTCCCGGGCAGATCGTCCCGGTCGACTCCGAGCACTCCGCCATCGCGCAGTCCCTGCGGGGCGGGCGCGCCGAGGAGGTGCGCCGGCTCGTCGTCACCGCGAGCGGTGGTCCGTTCCGGGGGCGCGGCCGCGAGCAGTTGCGTGACGTGACCCCGACCGAGGCGCTGGCGCACCCGAACTACGCGATGGGGCGGGTCATCACGACGAACTCCGCGACCCTCGTCAACAAGGGGCTCGAGGTGATCGAGGCGCACCTGCTCTTCGACATCCCGTTCGGGCGGATCGACGTCGTCGTCCATCCCCAGCAGTGGATCCACTCGATGGTCGAGTTCCACGACGGGTCGACGATCGCCCAGATGGGGCCCCCACGGATGCTCGTCCCGATCGCGCTGGGGCTCTCCTGGCCGGGGCGGCTCACCGACATCGACGTTTCGTGCGATTGGACGGTCGCGCAGTCGTGGGACTTCCACCCGCTCGACGACGACGCCTTCCCCGCGGTGCGGCTCGCCCGGCAGGTCGGCATGGCGGGCGGGACGTACCCGGCGGTCTACAACGCCGCCAACGAGGTCGCCGTCGACGCCTTCCACGCGGGTGCGATCGGCTTCCTCGACATCGTCGACACGATCGCCCGGGTCGTCGACGCGCACGGCGGCGGGGACGCGGGCAGCGTCGAGGGGGTGTTGGCCGCCGACGCGTGGGCGCGCGGTGAGGCGGCGCGACGGTTACGGCTCGATGAGTAGGGCCGTGACGAGGTCGTGCGAACCGTCGTCCGTCGCCGTCTCGAGATAGGCCCGCAGCCCGGCGGGCGTCTCGATGACGGACACATAGCGCAGCGCCGGCCCGTATGCCGCGGGGACCGGCCCGGCGGCATACGTCAAGGTGGCGGGGGAGTCGCCGACCGCGACGCCGGTCCGCTCGTGGAAGTTCTCCGCGGCGCTCGCCCGCCCGTCGTAGAGGGCGAGCCAGCCCGCTTCGGTGCGGCGGACCGCGGTGACCCGGACGCCCCGGGCGTCCCACTCGCCCGGGCGGGGCTCGAGGGCGGGACCGTGGACATCCCAGGCGAGCCCGTCGGGGCTGGTGGCATACCACGTGCTCATCCGGTCGGCCTCGTCGTCGCCACCGTCGAGGGGGTGGCGGCAGGCCCACAGGTGCCAGCCGTCGGCGTCGGCGTGGACGACGACGTCCTTCCAGGCCTCGGTCTCGTCACCCGGGAGGACGACCGTGCGGACGCCCACCGGGAGGTCGGCGACGGAGTCGGCGTCCAACGCCTCGACCCACCAGTGCTTGGACCCCGGGGTGGAACAGCTGACATAGAGGCGCCAGCCACCGTCCGGGCGGCGGACGAGGGCGGGGCGTTCCAGCGAGGCGGCTCCGAACTCGGTGCTGCTCAGCGTGGCGACGGTCTCGAAGGTCACGCCGCCGTCGGTCGAGCGGGCGAGGACGTTGGCGAGGCCGCGGCCGGACCCCTCGGGGCGACGGACTCGGTAGGCGAGCCAGACGAGGTCGCCGTCGGGAACGGCATACGGCGCACCGGCCCACTGTCCCGGTCCCGCGCCGGGAGCGGACACGACCACCGTCCGAGGTGCGTCGACGAGGCGCTGGAGCAGGTCGGCGGGGGTCAACGGGCGCATGAGCGCCGAGCATAGGGGGGTTGAGTTCCTAATGGATGTCAAGCTGCTTGAGGGTCCGTAGGCTTGCGGGTGGCGGGCTGGGATGTTGGGGCG
>JBDIAJ010000005.1:0-49482 GCA_039812345.1 Nostocoides sp.
CCGGCGTCGAGCCGCTCCTTGATCTTGGCGTGGGCGATGTCGCGGGCGACGACGAGGGTGCCGGTGAGGGACAGCCGGGTCTTGACCGGGTGCTGGGTCAGCTCGGCGAGAATCTCGGGCATGGGCCGGCCGAGGTCGATCCGGACGACCTCGCTCGCGTCGTCCCCGCCCAGGCTGTCGTGGGTCTGCTCGGGCAGGAAGTGGGCCGGCTCGGTCTCGAGCTGCTCGAGGAAGACCCCGTCCCGGGTGATCTTGCCCAGTGCCTGGCGGTCGGCCGAGCACGAGACGGCGATGGCGACCGGCAGGGAGGCGCCGTGCCGGGGAAGGCGGATGACCCGGACGTCGTGGCAGAAGTACTTGCCGCCGAACTGGGCGCCGATGCCGAACTGGCGGGTCAGGTCGAGGACCTTCGCCTCGAGCTCGGGGTCGCGGAACCCGTGCGCGGTCATCGACCCCTCGGTTGGGAGGGTGTCGAGGTACTTCGCGCTCGCGTACTTCGCCGTCTTCAGGGCGAACTCGGCGCTGGTCCCGCCGATGACGACGGCGAGGTGATAGGGCGGGCAGGCGGCCGTCCCGAGCGTGCGCAGCTTCTCGTCGAGGAAGCGCATGAGGGCGTCGGGGTTGAGGACGGCCTTGGTCTCCTGGAAGAGGAAAGACTTGTTGGCCGAGCCACCACCCTTGGCCATGAAGAGGAACTTGTAGGTCGTCTCGTGGCCGGGGGCGGTATCGGCATACAACTCGATCTGGGCGGGTAGGTTGGAGCCGGTGTTGCGCTCGTCCCACATCGTCAGGGGAGCCATCTGGCTGTACCTGAGGTTGAGGGTCGTGTAGGCGTCGAACACGCCGCGGGCGATCGCCTTCTCGTCGGGTCCGGCCGAGAGGACGTGCTGGCCCCGCTTGCCCATGACGATCGCCGTGCCGGTGTCCTGACACATGGGCAGGACGCCGCCGGCGGAGATGTTGGCGTTCTTGAGCAGGTCGAGGGCGACGAACTTGTCGTTGTTGGAAGCCTCCGGGTCATCGAGGATGGCGCGCAACTGCCGGAGGTGGGCCGGCCGGAGGAAGTGGGCAATGTCGTGCATCGCCGTCTCGGTCAGGAGCCGGAGGGCCTCGTCGGAGACGCGGAGGAACTCGGTCCCGTCCGGACCGGTCACCACCTCGGCGCCCTCGCTGGTGAGGAGCCGGTATGGCGTCTCGTCCGTCCCGATGGGCAGCAGGTCCTCGTAGTCGAAGTCCGCCATGTGCTCCTGCTCTCGTGCGTCGTTAGTGGTCGGTGTCAGCTCACAACTCGTCCAGGCTGGGGGCGTAGGCGCCGGCGTGCGAGACGGTGATCGCACCGCACCGGCTGCCGCGCTGGATCGCCGGGGTCACATCGGCGATCGTCGCCTTGTGGAGCTGGTCGCGGGCCTCGGTGCCCCCGATCAGGCCCGCCGAGGACAGCCCAGACAGCAACCCGGCCATGAACGAGTCTCCGGCACCCACCGTATCCACCACCCGCGTCGGCGGGGCCGCGAGGGTGACGAACTCGCCGGTCCGGGTGAGGCGGAAGCTGACGCCATCGGCGGCGCGCGTGGCGACGGTGAGCGAGGGGCCCAGGGTTCCCCAGCGGGTGAGGACCTCCTCGATGGTCAAGTCGGGATAGAGCAGTTCCAGGTCGTCGCTGCTCGCCTTGACGACGTCGGAGTAGCCGATGATCGACTCGATCTGCTTGCGTACCTTGTCGATCTCGCCCATGATCGTCGGCCGGACGTTGGGGTCGTAGGAGACCGTCGCCTGCTCGCGACCCGACTGCAACGCCTTGACCACGTCGTCGGTGCCGGGGAGCAGGACCGCCCCGATCGACCCCGTGTGGATGTGCCCGGTCTCCTCGCCGACCTCGATCACGCCCGGGTCCCAGTAGATGTCGAAGATGTAGGACGCCGCGCCCGTCTCGTCGATATTGGCCTGGGCGGTCGACGTCGGGTGCTCTGACGGCTTGGAGATGATCGTCACGCCTCGGCGGGCGAGATGCGAGCGGATCCGCTCGCCGCGGGCGTCGTCCCCCAGGCAGGTCGCGAACTCCACCGTGTTGTCCAGTCGTGCCAGGCCGACCGCGACATTCGCCGGCGAGCCGCCGACGTGCTCGACGGGGTTCTCGGCATACCGCTGGACGATGTCGATCAGGGCCTCGCCGATGAGCAGGAAGGTCGACGCTGAGCCAGTCATGGTGCTCCTTCGCGGCAGAACAGATTTCACGCGCCGGCCCGACGCACGGCGTCCGTTCGAGCCTATCGCCGTCGCGCCCGTTCCGCAGGGGTGCCTGTCGTGGTGGACGATAGGCCCATGAGCACCGAGGTCAGTTCGCCGGCGGCGTCGTCCGCGGCCAGGTCGTCCGCGGCCAGCAGGTATGCCCGCGGTTCGGTCGCCAACATGGTGCGCTCGCTGGTGGTCATCGGCGGCATCATGGCGGTGCTGTTCTTCATGGTTCCGCGGACCAACACGGTGTCTGTGCCCAAGGTCGACGTCGATGCACTGGCGCGGACGGTCGCCTCCGACACCGGGTGGCCGATCGAGGTGCCCGCCGGACTGCCCGACGGGTGGACCCCGAGTGACGTGCGCTTCCTTCCGTCCACCGGGGGCCTGAGGGTCTGGCATGTCGGATATCAGACGCCGGATCGGCAGTATGCCGCCGTCGAGCAGACGATGAACGGCACCGCGGAGTGGGTTCGGGCACAGACGAACCGCGCGCCCAAGACGGGCACGGTCATCGCCGCCGGCCGCACCTGGGACATCTATGTGCGCGACATCAAGACCCAGAACAGCCTCGTCAACCGGCCGGAGTCGGGGAGCGGGCTGACCACGTTGATCACCGGTGACGCCTCGGTGACCGACCTGACCTTCTTCGCCGAGCACCTGAAGCCGTTCGCGGGCTGAGCGGCCCCGTCACGGCGGGCCGCCGACAGTCGCCGACGGCGTCAGTCGCCGCGCAGCGTCGCCTCGGCGGCGTCGAGCCACCGGCCGCAGTGGGCGGCGAGCGCCTCGCCGCGCTGCCACAGGGTCATGCTCTCCTCGAGGCCGGGCTGGCCGCTCTCGAGCCGGGAGACGATCGCGACCAGCTCGTCGCGCGCCTTCTCGTAGGACAGGTCCGCCACCCCGGCCGTCGGGTCGGGGGTGGTGGAGGCGCCTGTGGGGTCGGGGGTGGTGGAGGCGCCTGTGGGGTCGGGCGCGGAGTCCGCCGCGGAATCCGCGGTGGCCGGGAGGGTGCTGTCGGACGAGCGGGCCACGGATCGTCTCCTCGGGTCAGGTGTGGGGTCGGGGTCGGGGGTCGTCTGGGGTCTCGGGCCTGCGTCACGAGTCGGTGGCGCGGACCGCGAAGTCGCCGCGGGCCACGCGCACGCGCAGGAGGTCGCCGACGGCGATGTCGGCCTGGTCGGTGACGATGGTTCCGTCGGGTTCGGTGACGATGGCGTAGCCGCGGTCGAGCGTCGCCTGCGGCGAAAGCGTGCGGGTCTGGGTGCGCAGGTGGGCGATCGCGTCCCGCTGCCGGTGCAGATCGGCGACGATCCGGACCCGCGCCCGGCGGCGCAGGGCGTCGATCTCCGCTCGCCTGGCCCGGACGTATGCCGTGCGGTCGGCGAGGATCGGACGCCCGGTCAGGTCGGCGAGCCGGCGGCGTTCGACGGCGATGCGGTCGGCGGCGATCCGGTGAAGGGTCGAGCGGCTCGCCGTGACGATGGCGCGCTCTCGGGTCGCGTCGGGAACCACGAGCGACGCGGCGTCGGTCGGGGTCGAGGCGCGGCGGTCGGCGACGTGATCGAGCAGGGGAGTGTCGACATCGTGGCCGATCGCGCTGACGATCGGAGTCGTCGCCGCCGCGACGGCCCGCAGGAGCGCCTCGTTGCTGAACGGCAGCAGGTCCTCGACCGACCCGCCGCCGCGAGCGATGACGATGACCTCGACCTCGGTGCGGGCGTCGAGGTCGGCGAGCGCGCGGCATACGTCGGCGACGGCGGTGCCGCCCTGGACCGCGACCGGCCGGATCTCGAATCGGACGGCGGGCCAGCGGCGGCGGGCGTTCTCGACGACGTCCTTCTCGGCGGCACTGCCCCGTCCGCTGATCAGGCCCACGGTGTGCGGCAGGAAGGGCAGCGGCCGTTTGCGGTCGGCGTCGAAGAGGCCCTCGGAGCGCAGCGTCGCCTTGAGATACTCCAGCCGGGCGAGAAGCTCGCCCACCCCGACCGGCCGGATCTGGCGGGCGTCGAGCATGAGGGTGCCGCGCTGGCTCCAGAACGCGGGCTTGGCCTGGAGGACGACCCGCTCCCCGGGTGAGAGCGTCCGCGGCATGGCGGCCAGGGCGTTGACCGAGATGGCCACCGAGAGCGACATGTCGACGTCGGCGTCGCGCAGGGTCAGATAGGCCGTCTTGGCGCCCGGGCGCTGGGTCAGCTGGACCACCTGGCCCTCGACCCACAGGACCGACATCCGGTCCACGTAGTCGCCGATCTTCATGCTCAGCAGCCGCACCGGCCAGGGGGCCTCCGGGGTCGTGTCGGCGGCGCGCTCGGGCAGCTGCGGCGGGGTCGTCGACACAGGGGGAAGCGTAGGCGCTGGGTGCGACGACCCCGGCGAGTCCGGCCGCAACCTAGAATCGAGGCATGTCCGAGACACCCAAGCGGGTCCTCCTCGCCGCGCCCCGCGGCTACTGCGCCGGGGTCGATCGGGCCGTGGTGACGGTCGAGAAGGCGCTCGAGCTCTATGGGCCGCCGGTCTATGTCCGCAAGCAGATCGTCCACAACAAGCACGTCGTGACGACCCTCGAGAAGCGTGGCGCCGTCTTCGTCGATGAAACCGCCGAGGTGCCCGAGGGGGCCACGGTGGTGTTCTCCGCCCACGGGGTCGCGCCTGTCGTCCACGAGGAGGCGCAGGCGTTGTCGCTCAAGACGATCGACGCCACCTGCCCGCTTGTGACGAAGGTCCATCGCGAGGCCCTGCGGTTCGCCGGTGCGGACTACGACATCCTCCTGATCGGGCACGAGGGGCACGAGGAGGTCGTCGGCACATCCGGCGAGGCGCCCGACCACATCACGCTCGTGGACGGGCCCGACGACGTCCCCAATGTCACCGTTCGCGACCCCGACAAGGTCGTGTGGCTCTCCCAGACGACCCTGTCGGTCGACGAGACCATGGAGACCGTGCGTCGCCTGCGGGAGCGCTTCCCGTCGCTGCAGGATCCCCCGAGCGACGACATCTGCTATGCGACCCAGAATCGCCAACTCGCGGTCAAGCAGATGGCCCCCGAATGCGATCTGATGATCGTCGTCGGCTCGCGCAACTCCTCCAATTCGGTGCGCCTGGTCGAGGTCGCGCTCGAGCACGGCGCGCGAGCCGGCCACCTCGTCGACTACGCCGAGGAGATCGACCCCGGCTGGCTCGACGACGTCGCGACCGTCGGCGTGACGTCGGGGGCCTCCGTCCCCGAGGTCCTCGTCCGGGGCGTGCTCGACGTCCTCGCCGAGCGCGGGTTCGACGAGGTCACCCCGATCGTCGCCGCGCAGGAGTCGCTCGTCTTCTCCCTGCCCAACGAGATCCGCCGTGACCTCAAGGCCCGCGGGCTCTCCGACACGATGCGCCACGACGCCGGATCGCTGCACTGATCCGCGCGGTCACGCGACCTCACCCTCCTCGGCGTCCAGGTCGAGCAACAGCTCGGGGCGGCGGTCGGCGTCCGCGACGGCATCGAGGAGTTCGTATGCCGTCAACGGTCGCGGCGCCTGGGTGACCGGGTCGGGCTGCGGAAGGGTGTCTGCCGACGCCCCGAGGGCGTCCAGCCGCCGCGCCGTGACGAGGACCCGAGACTCGAGTGCGCCGACGAAGGCGTTGTAGGCGTCGACGCTCCCGGCCAGGCTGCGGCCGAGACGGGCCGCATGTCCGCCCATCGTGCCGAGCCGGGCGTGCAGCTCGCGCCCGACCACGAGGAGATCCCGTGCGTGGGCCGCCAGCGCATCCTGCTGCCAGGTGAAGGCGACCGCTCGCAACAGCGCAAGCAACGACCCCGGACCGACGAGGACGACGCGACGGGCCATCGCCTCCTCGTGCAGCGCCGGATCCGCGCTCAACGCCGCGGCGAGCATCGCATCGGACGGGACGAAGCAGATCACCGCCTCGGGTGCTGTGGGGAACGCCGACCAGTAATCCTTGCCGGCCAGGTCCGCGACATGTCGGGCGAGCGCCTTGGCGTGCTCGGCGAGCAGCCGGCGCTGCTCGCCCGGCTCGACATCCTCCCGCTGGCCCTGGAGAAAGGCCGTCATCGGGGCCTTGGCGTCGATGACGAGGACACGGTCACCAGGAAGCCGGATGACGACGTCCGGGCGGACTCCGCGCCCGTTGCGGTTCGTCCCGGCGACCTGACTCTCGAAGTCGCAGCGCTCGAGCATCCCCGCATGTTCGAGCACCCGGCGCAGCTGAACCTCCCCCCACGCCCCTCGAACCGAGGAGGCGTTGAGCGACCCGGCGAGTGCGGCGGTCTGCCTCCCCAGGGACGACGTCTCATCCTCGACGCGCGCGAGAACCTGACGGATGGCCCCGAACTGCTGGACCCGGTCGCGCTCGAGGACGCCGACCTTGGACTCGACGCGGCCGAGGGCGTCGCGCAGCGGCGCGAGCAGCGTGGCCGTCTCGAGGTCCTCCGCGAGGGAGGTCTCCAGGTCGATCACCCGCTCGCGCAGCAGATCCCGTTCGGTGCCCACGGCGGCTGAGCGCACGGCATACGCCATCCGCAGGAACACCCCGGTCAGGGCGACCCCGAGGACGAACCCGACCACCGCCCACATCCATCCGCTCATGACGCCGACCCTGCCACGGCCCACCGACAACCCCCTTCGGGCGGGCGCCCGCACCGCGATCGGGGGCTGGTCGCGGGCCGCGGGAGCCCTCGCGCGCGACCGGGTAGCCTCGCGGTCATGCCCCTGCCCGAGTCGACCGATTCGTATGCCGATCGCGCCCTCGCCGCCCAGGAATCCGCCGGTGGTCACCTCCCGCTCCCGGCCGATGGGCTGACGACGTGGCCGTCGTTCCCGTTCGACGGCGACCTTCGGGCGCGCGTCCTCCAGCCACCCGTCGACGTCGAGAACGCCCGCATGGGCGACGATCCCGAGACGTGCTGGTGCCGCGACCCGGCCGCCGACGCGGGCTGGCCGATCCTGTGGAGCGACGGCCGCTGCCACATCGGCCGGTGGGGTGACGGCGGCGCCCACGGCCACGTGTGGTTCATCGCCCGCCCGGCCCGGATGCCGCAGCTGCGCGGGACGTTCATGGCCCTCTGGGACGACATCCTCCCGCCGCTGCCCGCCGACGTGCGGGCCGCGAACGACGCGGCTGTCGTCGCGCGGGTGGCCGCGGCATACGGCGGTGTCGTCCATGGCTGACCGGCCGGACCTGACGACCGAGGAGGGTCGTCTGGCCGCCATCGCCTGGCTGAACGAGCGGCTCCCGACCAAGCGCGTCATCGCCCAGGGCGTGCTGCGCAACGAGCGGGGGGAGATTCTCCTGTGCCAGCTCACCTACAAGAAGGAATGGGACCTGCCCGGCGGCGTCGTCGACCCGCACGAATCCCCGGCGACGTGCGTCGAACGCGAGGTGCGTGAGGAACTCGGCCTGGAGGTCCGAGCGGGCCACCTGATCGCCGTCAACTGGTTGCCGCCGTGGCGCGGCTGGGACGACGCGGTGCTCTTCCTCTTCGACCTCGGCCGCATCGCCGCCGCCGACCTCGACCCGGCGCGGTTCCTGAGCCGGGAGATCGCCGACGCCCACTGGGTGGCAGCGGGCCGGATCGAGGAGCACGTCGCCCCCTACAACGCCCGGCTCCTCGCGACCGTGCCGATCGACTCCGAGACGGCCTACCTCGAGAACAGCGAGCCACGGTCGTCCTGAGGGGTTGTCGGCGGCCCGCGCCATAATCACAATCCCGACGATCCAGGAGCCGACGATGACCCTGATCCACCTGCGCAGCGCGACGACCTCCTTCGTGGCGCGCACCGACGGCGAGGCACTGCCGGTGGTCCTCCACTGGGGGGCGCGGCTCCCGGACGTGGTCGGTGAAGACGAGCTGGTGGCGGCCACCCGGCAGGTCGTCACGCATTCCTCGTCGGACGAGCCGATGTCCCGGCGCCTGCTGCCACTCGGGGTCGACGGCTGGCGGCTGCGGCCGGCGCTGGCCGGTTCGGCGGCGGACGGCACGCGGTTCGCCCCGTGCTTTCGGACCACCCGGGTGGACAGCGACGAGACGACCCTGCGGGTCGAGGCGCAGGACCCGGATGCCGGGCTCGCCGTCGTCCTCACCCACGTCATCCACCCCGACGGCCTGCTCGAGATGGCGACGGAGGTCCGCAACACCGGCGACTCGGCATACCGGCTCGATGCGTGTGAGGCGTCGGTGCCGATCCCCATGGAGGCGGTCGAGCTGCTCGACCTCACCGGACGCTGGTGCGGCGAGCGCGCGCCGCAGCGGCTGCCGCTCGGCATGGGCACGTGGATCCGCGAGTCCCGGCACGGCCGCACCGGTCACGACGCCCCCCTCGCCCTGTGCGCCGGCGATCCCGGCTTCGGGTTCCGGCACGGCCGCGTCTGGGCGCTGCACCTGATGTGGTCCGGTGACTCCCGCCTGTATGCCGAGCGGAGCCCGGTCGGTCGCGCCCAGCTCGGCGCGGGCGAACTCCTCGCCGCCGGCGAGGTGGTGCTCGATCCCGGCACGAGCCACACCGCCCCGACAGTCCTGGCCGCCTTCAGTGAGCGCGGCCTGGACGGGATCAGCGCCGCCTTCCACGGTTATGTCCGGGCCCGGGCGTCGCACCCGCGCACCCCGCGGCCCGTCCTGCTCAACACGTGGGAGGCGGTCTACTTCGACCACCGCCTGGACGTCCTCGCGGCGCTCGCCGACCGCGCCGCGGACGCCGGGATCGAGCGGTTCGTCCTCGACGACGGGTGGTTCGGCTCGCGCCGCAACGACAGCCGGGGCCTGGGGGACTGGGTGGTCTCCGAGGAGGTCTGGCCCGACGGCCTGACGCCACTGATCGACCACGTCCGTTCCCGGGGAATGGATTTCGGGATCTGGGTCGAGCCGGAGATGGCCAATCCCGACAGCGATCTCGTGCGCGCGCACCCCGAGTGGGTGCTCCACGTCCCGGGGCGCGAGCCCATGCTCTGGCGCCGCCAGCGGGTCATCGACCTCGCCGACCCCGACTGCTTCGCGCACATCCTCGAGCGGCTCGACACCCTCCTGTCCGAGAACGCCATCGCGTTCGTCAAGTGGGATCACAACCGCGATCTCGTGGACGCCGCGCACGACGGGCGGCCGGCCGTCCGGGCGCAGACCCTCGCGGCATACGCGCTGTTCGACGAGTTGCGCCGGCGTCATCCCGGCGTCGACTTCGAGACCTGTGCCTCCGGTGGTGGCCGGGTCGACCTCGGCATCCTCGCGCGCACCGACCGGCTCTGGGCCTCGGACACGATCGACGCGCTCGAGCGTCAGCGCATCAATCTGTGGACCTCCCTCGTCGTGCCGCCGGAGCTGATCGGTTCGCACATCGGGGGGCCGCACTCCCACACCACCGGCCGGAACGCGTCGTTCGCGATGCGCGCCGCGAGCGCGGTCTTCTGGCACATGGGCGTCGAGTGGAATGTGTCGAGCCTGACCGACGGCGAGCTGGTGATGCTGCGCACGGCCATCGAGTGGCACAAGGAGCACCGGGCGTTGCTGCACACGGGTGACGTCGTGCGGATCGACACGCCCGATCGTCCGTTGATCGTCCATGGGGTCGTCGCCGGGGACCGGAGCGAGGCGGTGTTCTCCGTCGCCCGGCTGCGCACCGAGGTCGTCGAGGGCGGCGGGCACGTCCGCCTCGACGGGCTCGACCCGGCCGCGACGTATGCCGTCTCGCCCGCCTTCCTCGGCGAGGTTCCGTCCACCCAGCAGTTGAGCTGGCCGGAGTGGGTGGCGCATCCGGGCACGCGGATCTCCGGCGCGGTGCTGATGACCGTGGGCCTGGCCCTGCCCAATCTCCATCCCGAGCAGGCGATCCTCATCCACCTGCGCCGCGACTGAGCCAGCCGGCCCGCCGGCGGGCGGCGAGGCGAGGCGGGGATTGACGGGCGGGCCCGGCGGTTCGGGGACGGACGGCGTCCGTCCCCGAACCGCCGGACGCGATCAGTCGCGGCGGCCTCGCCTCACCAGCGGGGCACGCCGAAGCCGGTGGCTCCGTCGTAGCCCGGGACCGCGGTGCACTCCCAGGTCGGGGCGCACCAGCCGATCGCGCCACCGGTGCGCACGTCGATCGCCCGCAGGCCACCGGACCAGATGTCCCGCTCATCGAGCCGGTGCCCCGAGACCGCGGACATCCCGGCAACGAGTGGAGCCGAGAGCGAGGTGCCGCCGACGAGATACCACCCGGCCTGGGTGGATGGGTCCGACGGGGTCCAGTAGATCCCGGCCCCGGTCGCCGGATCGGCGTCCGCGGCGAGGCTGGCGGCCGAGGTCATCCCACGGAAGCACGGTGATGCCTTCTGCCAGGCCGGCCTCGTCTGCACGGCCGAGCAACCGCCGCCCGAATCACCCCACACGCTTTCGGTCCACCCGCGCGGCTGGCCGGGGGCCTCGAGCAGCCGGGTGCCGCCGACGCCGACGACGCGAGCCACCGTGGCCGGGAAGATCGCCCCGTGGCCCCAGTCGCCCGTGGCGGCCACGAGCGGAACGGTCGTCGGCACGAAATCGGCGGCGAACGCGACATCGTCGGGATCCTCGTCCCGTCCGAAGCTGTTGCTCACGGCATACGCACCGAGGCGCGCGGCCGTCTGGTTGGCCTCGGCGAGGAAGCCGTCGCCCGCCCCGTCCGCCTCGACGACGAGGATCCGGCAGTCCGGGCAGGCGGCCGAGACCGCCGTGACGTCGAGCGTCGCCTCGATGGCCCAGCCGTCGTCGATCGTGGTCGGCGGTTTTCCGCCGTCCTGCCCGACGATGCGCAGGCAGCCATTGGCCTTGGTGCAGGCCGGCAGGGACGCCGCCGTCCGATAGGTGGCGAGGTCGCCGGCGAGGTTCGGGTGGTGGAACGGGATGACCACGGCCACCATCCGCCCCTTCCCGCCGCTCGCCGGCAGGCCGTATGCCGCGCGGAACTGATCCGGCCCATAGCCGACCGGAACGCCGGTCACCGGGTCGCGATAGCCCGACGACGTCAGGGTGGTGACCACCTTCGCGAAACACCGGTACTGACCGGGTCGAGCCGCCCCGCAGGCGTCGCGCGCGGCGAAGACGGTCGTCGACGACAGGCGGGCCGCCGACCGGAGCTTCTCGATGAGCGGCCCCGACACCGGCGTCGCCGCGGCGGTCGCGGCCGTGCGGGTCGGGTCGGCGAGTCCGTCCAGTGACATCGCCGTATGCCGCTCTCGCGCCTCCCGCGCGACCCGCGCCCGGGTGGCCGGGTCGGGCAACGAGGCTGGTGCCGGCGCAGGGGCGCTCGTGCGCGCCGGAGTCACGGTCTCGGGGGCGGGGGAGGCATCGGCCGGCGCTTCGCGTCCGGTCGGCGCGCCGCAGACGCTCCAGATCCGGCCCGTGTCGGCGGCCGTGAGGGTGGCGAGCCAGCCCTGCCCGGTCGGGAGTCCGGCCAAGGCCCACGGCGCCTCGTTCGCCGTCGCGTCGGGCAGCAGGGGATTGGTGAACGCGCCACCGCGGACGGCGGAGAGGTCCGCGACATTGCGCCGGTTGATCATGCCCCAGGACGCCGCGTGCAGGCTCGACCCGACGGTGGCGAGGTCGTGGACGTCACTCAGCTGGGCGACGGTCGAGGGGATCTTCCACAACGACCAGCGACCGTCGGGTTGGCGGGTCGCGGCATACGGCCACAGACCGGTGACCCAGTCGGCGCCGGTGGTTCCGCCGACGACGAGCCGACCCTGCGCGTCGAAGGTCATCGCCCCCGGCACGGTGGAGCGCCCACCCGGCGCGGGTGTCGCCATCCGCTGCACCCGATCACCGACGACCTTGCCGATCCAGGGGCTGCGCCAGATCGGGTACTCGACCGTGGAGGTGACGTCCTCACCGGCGACGTACACCTCGCCGGTCGGGCTCGTCGCGCTGGCGAGGGGGACCGCATACGCCGAGTCCGCGAGGTTGTTGCGCATCTGGTTCCACGCGTGACCGTCCCATCTCAGGACCTGGGTGATCGAGCCGGTCGTCGTGAACCGCCCGCCGAACGCGTAGACCGAGCCGCCGCTCACCTCCATCGTGTTGATGTAGCCATAGGCCCCCAGGGCCTCGGTCAGCCCGGGCAGCGGGGTGAACCGTCGCCCGTCGAAGTGGAGGATCTGATCGGTGAAGTCCGTTGCCGACCCGAGGACATACAGATCGGACCACCGCGTCCCGCGGACCTCCGTGACGAACTCCAGGTCCGTGGGCCGGACCGTCGTCAGCCGCCCGCCGTTCCATCGCGACAGGACGGCCGAGGTCGCATCCTCGCCGGCGGTCACGACATCGGTGGCCGACAGGGGCAGGATCGCCCGTGTCTTCGCCCCGGCCGGGGCGACTCCGCTGGTCGGGCGCCAGACTCCGTCGCAGGCGGCGGCGGTCGCCGCTCCCGACGTCGCGACGGCGAGACCCGCCAGTGCGGTCGTCCCCGACGCGACCGCGGCGAGTATGCCGCGCGCCCGCGGTCGTCGACCTCCCGACCCGTTGTCCTGCGCCGTTGGTGAGTGGTGTCGTTGCATCGCTCTGAACTCCCTCTCGTGTCGAGTGCGGAGGTGCCCCACTGCACCCCCGAATGCGCCGACGTCACAGGGAGGTGAATGGTTGTGTCGTCCGGCGGTCTCGATCGAGCGGCGGTGCGCGGCCAGCGGGGGCGAGGCCGCGGCATACGGCCGATTAGACTCTCGTCCTCGTGGCGCTCACCATCGGCATCGTCGGTCTGCCCAATGTCGGCAAGTCGACCCTCTTCAACGCCCTCACCCGGAACAACGTCCTCGCGGCGAACTATCCGTTCGCGACGATCGAACCCAATGTGGGGGTGGTTCCGCTGCCGGACGCGCGGCTGACGCGGCTCGCCGAGATCTTCGGGTCCGAGCGCATCCTGCCGGCGACCGTCTCGTTCGTCGACATCGCGGGCATCGTCAAAGGCGCATCGGTGGGTGAGGGCCTGGGCAACAAATTCCTCGCCAACATCCGGGAGGCCGACGCGATCTGCCAGGTGGTCCGCGCCTTCGAGGACGGCGACGTCGTCCACGTCGACGGCAAGGTCGACCCCGCCGGGGACATCGAGACCATCCACACCGAGTTGATCCTCGCCGATCTGCAGACCCTCGACAAGGCCGTCCCGCGGCTGGAGAAGGAGTCGAAGATCAAGAAGGAGAGCCGGCCGACATACGACAATGCCGTTGCGGCGCAACGTCTTCTCGAGGAAGGAACGACGCTGTATGCCGGTGGGGCCGCCGCCGGCATCGACCTCGCCGCCGCGTCGTCGCTGGGTCTGCTGACGACCAAGCCGTTCATCTATGTCTTCAACCTGGACGAGGACCAGCTCGCCGACACCGAGTTGCAGGAGAGGTTGCGGGCGGTCGTCGCGCCCGCGGACGCGGTGTTCCTCGACGCCAAGCTCGAGATGGACCTCATGGACATGGAGCCCGAGGAGGCGCTGGAGCTGCTGCAGAGCTTCGGAGCCGAAGAGTCGGGGCTCGACCAGCTCGCCCGGGTGGGCTTCCACACCCTCGGTCTGCAGACCTATCTCACGGCCGGCCCGAAGGAGTCGCGGGCCTGGACCATCCGGCAGGGCTGGACCGCCCCCCAGGCCGCCGGGGTCATCCACACCGACTTCCAGAAGGGGTTCATCAAAGCCGAGGTCGTCTCGTATGCCGATCTCGACGAGTTGGGCTCGATGGCTGCCGTCAAGGCGGCCGGTAAGGCGCGGCTGGAGGGCAAGGACTATGTGATGCTCGACGGCGACGTGGTCGAGTTTCGCTTCTCCGTCTGACTTTTGGCGACCTGTACCGGCTCTCGTGGGAGGCCGAGCTTGACGCCCTGCCGGGCCCGGCGATCCCTGAAGAGGTGGTGATGGCCAGCGCGGCGCCCCTCCGCAGTATGCTTCCTGCCACACCGCCCCCCCATTCTCACCGAGCGTCAACCGCCGCCCCGAGGAGGTTCCGTTCAACGTGTGAACTCCGGTGGGCGATGCCGGGCCCGGTGCCTTCCCTTCATTCGTAGTGCGTCCACATGCGCAGAATGTGGACGACTCGTTCCTCTGGTAGGACCTCGTAGACCAGTCGGTGCTGGATGTTGATCCGGCGTGAGTAGCAGCCGGTCAGGTCACCCACGAGCTTCTCGAATCGGGGAGGTGTGGCGAAGGGGTCGTCGCGGATCACGTCGAGGATGGCCTGAGCCCTGGATTTCAGTCCGGAGCCCGCCAGCTTCTTGGCGTCCTTCTGGGCTTGGCGGGAGAAGACCAGTCGCCATTCGGTCACCAATCCAACTCCTCGGCGCCCGCTTCGATCCCTTCGGCGCGGGCCGCCTTGATGGAATCAGTCATGCCGGGGATGGAGGCGAGGTGAAGGGTCTCCTGGATGGCGCGCCAGTCGTCCTCGCCCACGAGCACCGCATTGCCCCGCTGACCGGTGATGGTCAGCGGCTCTGACTCCTCGTTCACCTGGTCGATGAGCCGGTACAGGTTGGATCGGGCGGTCGTGGCGGCGACGGAGGTCATGCGCCAAGCGTACGTGATGACGTACGTATGCTCAAGCGGCCGAGGTTGTTGTGCTCGCAGTGGACTCCAGCAGTGAGCATGACCGAGGATCCCGCGGGCGTCGGTCATGAAGTCCGGCCCGAGCGAAGGTGACACGGCTGGCTGCCCAGCGCCACGAGACGATCGACCAAACCGTTGCGCACGCCCTTCGTGTGCTGCGGCAGGACGCGATCGGTCGAGATCTCGCGGTCCCGCTGACTGACGACGAGACGGCATGGCTTGATGCTGACGCCGGGTGACGTTGTCGAACTCGACTTGGGGACGCCTGCGGGGAGTGTGGCTGGGCTGCAACGTCCAGCGGTGGTCGTGACTGCTGCCCGTGTGCTTCGGGGCGGCCCCAACGTTGTCCAGGTCGTTCCCTTGACGCGAGCGATCCGCGACTGTGGGTCCGAGATCGTGATCGAACCCGACCGGGGCAACGGGCTCGGCGACGTGTCGTCGGCGCAGTGTCAGCATGTGAGGTCGGTGGCGGCCGACAGTCACACCACACGGAACTCGGCCCGCACCAGCCAGCCGGCCGGGCGACCCGCGGGCGCTCGGGGTCCAGTTCCTGGCGTGGCAGGCGACGGGGCGATGTCAGACGCAGGTAGTACAATGGCCCCATGACGTCGGTCACCAAGCGCGATCTCAACCAACGGACGGCAGAGGTCCTCGCCCAAGCAGCGGTGGTCGGCGAGGTGATCGTGACAGAGCGGGGCGAGCCGCGATGGCGGGTGAGCGCCTACGGCGGTCAGGACGACCCACTTGCCCGAGCCGAGCGACAGGGGCGATACACGCCGCCGGCCTCGAATCGGGTGCCGTGGCCAACGGAGGTCGGCGGTCCGGCCTACCAGTCCGTGGACGTCGATGAACTGCTCGACCAGTTGAAGGGCGAGCACTGAGCCATGGGCATTGTCTATCTCGATTCCTCGGTGGCCCTTCGCACGATCCTCAACGTGCCGGAACGGCTGCGACTGCAGGGTTGGATCGACAAGCCTGACACTGATCTCGTTTCATCGAGGCTGCTGCGCACCGAGGTGGTCCGCGTGCTGCGACGCGACCGAAGGCCGGTTTCGGACGCGGAGCCGCTACTCAGTCGCGTCGGGATGTTCGACATCACCCGAGAGACACACGCGGTTGCAGAGTCGATCGAGCGGCATGTGAGGACGCTCGATGCCTTGCACCTTGCCACCGCGCTGTTGATAGGAGATTCGGTGACGGTTGCGACTCACGACGTCGCCATGAAAGCGGTGGCTGAACATCTCGGGCTCGGTACGGTCGATCCTGTGGCGTCCGAGTGATTGACCCTGGTGTCCGCACCGGCCTGGCTGCTGCGTCGATCGGAGCTGTCGCGCCGTAGAGGTCATCGGCAGCTGGGCGCTGATCTTGATGACGCGCTACAATTATGTACATGACGACTCTGCCCCTGGCTGAGGTTCGTGCGCAACTCTCGCGTCTCGTCGAGGAGGCCGAACGCACCCACCAGCGTATTGAGGTGACCAAGAACGGGCGCCGGGCCGCCGTACTCCTGAGCGTCGATGACTATGACTCGCTGATCGAGACCCTTGAGGTCTTGGGTGATCGAGAGGCCATGGACGAGATCCGAGAGTCCGAGCGGGCGGTCGCGCGCGGCGAGGTCTACTCGCTTGATGAGGTGCAGGCTGAGATGCGCGCACTGGGCCGGCTGGCTCAGTGACCTACCGCATCGAGCTGGCTCCCGCGGCCCGACGTGCGCTGACGGAGACTCTGCCCGAGGCTGTTGCGGCGGCGTGTCTGAACTTCCTCGTGGATGTACTCGCCGAAGAGCCTCACCGGGCGGGCAAGCCGCTGCGCAACGCGTTGGCGGGCCGCTGGTCGGCCAGGCGGGGCGAGTTCCGCGTGATCTACGAGATCCATGAGGAGCGGGTGGTGGTGCGCGTGATCACCATTCGCCACCGGCGAGACGCCTATGTGTGACTCTGTGGCAGGTATGTAGCGCGGGTGCTACACTGAGGAGGTGGGAAAGGGTGAGCCGCAGGTTGAGAGCCTTTCGCATCGTGAGTTGCGCAATGAGTCCGGTCGCGTGCTGCGCGCGGTCGCCGAGGGCCACTCCTTCGTGCTCACGAACCGCGGCATCGCTGTCGGCCGAATCGTCCCCCTCGATGCCCCCGGCCCGACGTTGCCCATTGCCCGGCCGGCCAAGCGAGTCGGCGGTTGGGCGGCGCTGACGCCTGAGCCGGCGCAGGGTGACCGCCCGATGGCCCAGATCATGGAGGAGCTGCGGGCGGACAGGCTGTGACGGGCGTCGACATCGTCTATGTCGACACGTCAGCGCTGGGAGCGCTCCTGATCGCACAGCCCGAGACCGGAATGCTGGTGACATGGCTCGACCAGACGTCAGCCGCGCTCGTCTCGTGTGATCTGCTCGAAACCGAATTGCGTCGAATGGCGGTGAGGGAAGGGCGCGATCAGGCGAAAGTGAGCGCGATCCTCGACGGCGTGGCGCTGGCGGCTCTCGACCGGGCCACCTATCGGTCCGCCGGGCTGTTGCCCATGACGCATCTGCGAACACTCGACGCCCTGCACCTGGAGGCCGCGATCCGGCTGGATGTCGACGCCGTGCTCACCTACGATCATCGACTCCGTGACGCCGCGCGGTCCGTCGGAATCGAGGTGATCGCCCCCGGTGCAGGGAGGGCCCCGTGACACGTCAGGGCACGCCGGGCGACGTGTTCGGCGTGCGTCCGTAAGCGCTGCGCGGCCTGCTCCCTGTGGAGGTTCCAGGTCACCAGGTCCGGGCGGCACCGGCCGACGCGGTCACCGCGAAGCCGGACGGTGCGGGGAAGTCGTTGTCGGAGAATGCCTTCTCCACGGCGGCGATCACCGCCGACACCGACTCGTCCGGCACCAGCGCGATCGCCGACCCCCCGAAGCCACCGCCGGTCATCCGCGCCCCGAGCGCCCCGGCCGCCCGCGCCACCTCGGTCGAGACGTCCAACTCCGGGCACGACACTTCGTAGTCGTCCCGCAAGGACGCGTGGCTCGCGTCGAAGAGGCGACCGACCTCGGCATACGCCCCGGCGCGGAGCGCGGCCACGGTCGCGACCACTCGGTCGATCTCGGTGACGACATGCCGCACCCGGCGCCGTTCGACGTCGTCGGCGAGCCGCCCGAGCGCCGCCTCGAGGTCCGCGCCGTCGATCTCCCGAAGCGTCTCCACGCCAAGGGTTCTCGCCGCGGCCTCGCACGAGGCGCGCCGCGCGCCATACTGCCCGTCGACGAGGGCGTGGTGGGCCCGCGTGTCGATGACGAGCAGGGCGAGCCCCGCCTCCCCGAGCGCGAACGGCACCTGTTCGGTATGCCCGTCCCGGCAGTCGAGGAGCAGCGCGTGGTCGGCGCGGCACAACAGCGACGCGGCCTGGTCCATGCCGCCCGTCGGTGCCCGCGCGATCTCGTTCTCCGCCCGCCGACAGACGCTCACGAGTTCCGCCCGCCGCGCGTCCGACTCCAGCAGCCCCAACCCGCCCAGATCCGAGAGTGCTGCTCCCACAGCGCATTCCAGCGCGGCTGACGACGATAGCCCGGCGCCGAGGGGCACCCGGCCGTCGATGGCGATATCGAGGCCGGACACGGCATACCCGGCCCGCTCGAGGGCCCACGGCACCCCCGCGACGTATGCCGACCACCCGCCCACCGCTCCCGGCGCCACCTCGTCGAGGCGCACCTGGGCGACGTCGCCCGTCTGGACGCTGGTCACGCGCAGCAGACGATCGGCGCGGGCGGAGGCCGCGGCATACGTCCGCTGCGGCAACGCGATCGGGAGGGCGAGACCGCCGTTGTAGTCGGTGTGCTCCCCGATGAGGTTGACCCGGCCGGGCGCCGACCACACCCCCTCGGGCTCGCCGCCGAACGCCTCCCGGAATGCCGCCACCGCGTCCATGAGCGCAGCGTAATGGCGTCGAACCGCTCCGGCCCCGGCTGGCAGAATGACCGCCATGCCCAGTGACACCGCCGCCGCTCCCGCGCGCCCCAAGCGCATCTTCTCGGGGATGCAGCCGACCTCCGACTCGCTGCACCTCGGCAACTACCTCGGCGCGCTCGTCAACTGGGTGAAACTGCAGGACGAGTACGACGCCTATTACGGCGTCGTCGACCTCCACGCACTCACCGTCCCGACGGACCCCGCGGTTCTGCGCCAGCGCACCCGGGTGACCGCCGCGCAGTTCCTCGCCGGTGGCGTCGACCCGGACCGGGCGACGCTCATGTTGCAGAGTCTCGTTCCCGAACACACCGAACTCGCGTGGATCCTGTCCTGCCAGACCGGATTCGGCGAAGCGAGCCGGATGACGCAGTTCAAGGACAAGACCGCCAAGGGCCAGTCGTCCAATGTCGGGCTGTTCACCTACCCGATCCTCATGGCCGCCGACATCCTGCTCTATGACGCCGACCTCGTCCCCGTCGGCGAGGACCAGCGCCAGCATCTCGAGCTGACCCGCGACCTCGCCGAACGGATGAACGCCCGCTTCGGGCGCCTGTTCACCGTCCCCGATCCCTACATCCTCACCGGCAGCGCCAAGATCATGGACCTGCAGGACCCCACGTCGAAGATGTCCAAGACCCTCTCCGGCGACCTGGGCCTCATCGACCTCCTGGACGAGCCGAAGCGGATCGTCAAGAAGATCAAGTCGGCGGTCACCGACGCCGAGCGCGAGATCCGCTACGACACCGAGGCCAAACCGGGCGTCTCCAACCTTCTCGTCATCCACTCGACCCTGTCCGGGACGCCGATCCCCGATCTCGAGGCCGCCTTCGCCGGACGCGGCTATGGCGACCTCAAGGGCGAAGTCGCCGACGTCGTCGTCGCCGCGCTCGACCCCTTCCAGAGTCGGATGCGCGATCTGCTCGCCGATCCGGTGGAGCTCGACCGGACCGTCGCGGCCGGATCGGCGAAGGCGCGCGCGGTCGCCTCGGACGTGCTCACCCGGGTGCGTGATGCCGTGGGGCTGTTGCCGCGCGGCTGACGACCGCTAACCTGCCACGTCATGCCCACCATCGGCGTCGCCGTCGCGATCCCGGAGCCCCACGCCAGCTTCCTGCAGGAGCGGCGCGAGTCGTTCGGGGACCCGCTGGCCCACGCCATACCGCCGCATGTGACGCTCCTGCCGCCGACCGACATCGACGTCGCGGACATGGCGCCCTTCGAGGCGCATCTCGCGGATGTGGCGGCGACGCACGTGGCCTTCGAGATCGCCCTCGAGTCCACGGGGACCTTCCGCCCGGTCTCGCCCGTCGTCTTCGTCCGGCTCGTGCAGGGGGTCGAGGAGTGCGAGGCGCTCGAGACCGCGATCCGGCACGGACCGGTGGAGCGGGAACTCGACTTCGACTACCACCCGCATGTGACCATCGCGCACAACATCAGCGAGGAGGAACTCGACGCGGCCTTTGTCGACCTCGACGATTTCTCGGTCGTCTTCGACGTTCCGGCGATCCATCTGTACCACCATGGGGACGACGACGTCTGGCGGCCGGTGAGGGCCTTCGAACTTCAAGGGCGGTGACCCGGTGGACACGCTGAAAGCAATGCTGGCGCGGCTGCGGAAGAGCCCGTTCATGCGGGCCTGGAAACGGTATGGCGATGCCCGCGGCGGCCTGCTGGCCGGCGGCGTCACCTACTTCGCGTTCTTCTCGCTCTTCCCGGCGATCGCCCTCGGGTTCACCATCTTCGGCCTGGTCCTCCGTGGCCACCCGGACATGCTGGCGCGGGTCCAGGACGCGATCGAGAAACAATTGCCGGGTTTCGTCAAGACCGACGCCAACCCGGGCGGACTCATCCCGATGACGATCCCGACCGGGACCACGCTGAGCATCACCGCGCTCATCGGCGTGATCGGTCTGCTCTGGGCGGGCCTCGGCTGGCTGTCCGCGCTGCGGGACGGAATCCGGGCGATCTTCGGTGTGGCCGGCGCCCCGGGCAACTTCGTCATGACCAAGCTGCGCGACCTCGGCGTGCTGGCCACCCTGGGGGTCGGAGTCGTCCTGGTCGCGGTGCTCAACGGGGTCACCGGAACCGTGGCCCAGCGGGTCGCCGGGTGGGTCGGCCTCGGCGGCCAGGCCTGGGTGGTCGTACTCGCCAGCCTCGTCGTCTCCGTCCTGGCCAACGGCCTCCTCGTCGCGCTCATGCTCCGTGTGCTCTCGGGGGTGGAACTCCCGTGGAAGGCCGTCCGCAACGGGGCCGTCTTCGGCGGGCTCGTCATGACCTTCCTCCAGACGTTCGGCACCCGCCTGATCGCCGGGACGATGCACAACAAGCTGTTCGCCTCCATCGCCCTGGTCGTCGGGCTGCTCGCCTTCCTCAACCTCATCGCTCGCGGCATGCTGCTGTCCGCGGCCTGGGCGGCCAACGACATCGACGATCTCGCCACGGCGAACGCGACGACGAGCGCGGGTGAGGAGCGCAAGCTCGCGGAGGGACCCGCGACCCGCGCGCAGGCCGCCGCCGAGTGGGCGGGGCGCACGCCGTCGGCGCTGCCCCAGGACGCGGCGGCCCGTGCCGCGCTGGGCCTGCCCACCCTCGATCAGCGGGCCGCGGACCGGACGAGCGTCGCGGCCGGTGCCGTCCTCGGGGCGGCGGTCACCGCGGTGGCGGGACTCGCCATACGGAGCACGCGCTCACTTCGCGCACTGCGCAGCCGCTGAGCTGCCCGGCGCGGGTTCGACCCGAGCGGGGGCGGGGGGATACCGTGCGGGCGTGGCCACGCCATACGACTCCTTCTGCGCCGTGATCCCCGCCGGCGGTGCCGGCACCCGCCTGTGGCCGGTCAGCCGGGCGACGAGCCCGAAGTTCCTGCACGACCTCACCGGCAGCGGGCGCACCCTCCTCCAGGCGACCGTCGACCGGCTGCAACCGCTGGCCGGGGACCGCGTCGTCATCGTCACCGGCGTCGCCCACGCCGACGCGGTGCGAGGACAACTGCCGCATCTGCCCGCGGACAACGTCCTCGTCGAGCCGAGCCCGCGCGACTCCATGGCGGCCATCGGCCTCGCCGCGGCGGTCCTCGAGGCCCGCGATCCCGACGCGATCATCGGATCGTTCGCCGCCGATCACGTCATCACCGACGAGGGAGCATTCGACGAGTGCATCGGCGAGGCGATCGCGGCCGCCGCGAACGGTCACCTCGTCACCATCGGCATCACCCCGACGTATGCCGCGACCGGCTTCGGGTACATCCAGTCCGGCAAGCCGGTGGCCGGGTTCCGCACGGCCCGGCACGCCCGCCAGTTCGTCGAGAAGCCGAGCGCCGAGCGGGCGACGGCCTACCTCCAGACCGGCGAGTTCCGCTGGAACGCGGGGATGTTCGTCGTCCGCGCCACGCGCCTGCTCGACCTGCTCGCGCAGTGGCAGCCGCGGTTCACCGAATCGCTGCGCCGGATCGCCGCCGACCCCGGCCGGCTGGCGGAGCTGTGGCCGACCCTCCCGCGGATCGCCATCGATCACGCGATCGCCGAGCCCGCCGCGGACGCGGGACAGGTCGTCGTCGTTCCGGGCAGCTTCGGCTGGGACGACGTCGGCGACTTCACCTCGCTCGGGTCGATGCTGCCCGTGGGACCGCAGGGGTGCGTCGTCGTGGGGGAGCCGACCCACGTCGAGGCCCTGGACGCCTCGGGCGTCGTCGTCGCCGACGGTGGCCGGCTCGTCGCCCTCCTCGGGATCGAGGACGTCGTCGTCGTCGACACCCCCGACGCGGTCCTGGTGACCACGCGGGCCCGGGCCCAGGACGTCAAGCTCATCGTCGAACACCTCCGGGCCACCGGCCGCGGGCGTCTGGTCTGAGCCGGCCGAGAGACCGATGACCACGACGTCGATGCCCCCCGTCCCCATCGCCGACCTGTGCCGTGCCGTCGAGGCGCACGGCCCGGATCTGATCACCGTCCGGCGTGACCTCCACCAGCACCCGGAACTGAGCCGTCAGGAATTCCGGACCACCGCGGTCCTCGCCGACCGTCTCGGGGCGGCCGGGATCCGGCATCGCCGGCTGGAGGGCACCGGGCTGATCGCCGATCTCGGGCCGGAGGATGCGGCATACCGGGTGGCGCTGCGCGCCGACATCGACGCGCTGCCCGTCCGCGAGCGCACCGGACTCGACTTCGCCTCGATCAGCCCGGAGACCTGCCACGCGTGCGGTCACGATGTCCACACCACCGCTCTCCTCGGCGCGGGTCTCGCACTCCACGCGCTCACGCCGCATCTCGAGGCGGCCGGGGCGGCCGTGCGCCTCTTCTTCCAGCCCGCCGAGGAGTCGATTCCCGGAGGCGCCGACGACGTCATCGCCCAGGGCGGCATGGCCGGGGTGGACGCGGCCTACGCCGTCCACTGCGACCCGGGGCTCGACGTCGGGCAGGTCGGCCTGCGCGAGGGCCCGCTCACTGCGGCCTGCGACCGGCTCACGGTGTCGCTCAAGGGCCGCGGCGGGCACACCTCCCGCCCACACCTGACCGAAGACCTCACCTTCGCGCTCGCCAAGGTCGTCACCGACGTGCCGACGTTGCTCTCGAGGCGAGTCGACCCGCGGGCCGCCGCGCTGATCGTCTGGGGACAGATCCACGCCGGTCGCGCCGGCAATGTCATTCCCTCCACCGGGTATGCCGAGGGCACCCTCCGCGTCCTCGACCAGGACGTCTGGAGCGGGCTCGGTCCCCTGCTCGAGTCGATCGTCGACGAGGTCACGGCGCCATTCGGAGTTCAGGCCGACCTCTCCCACGTCCAGGGGGTCCCCCCGGTCGTCAACACCGCCGACGCGATCGCCGACCTGCGGGCCGCCGCGGAAGCGACCGGACTCGCGCCGGTCCCGACCGCGCAGTCCATGGGCGGGGAGGACTTCGCGTGGTACCTCCACCATGCCCCCGGCGCCATGGCCCGCCTGGGGACGCGGACCGTCGGGGGGCGGACCTACGATCTCCATCAGGGCGACTACATCGTCGACGAGCGGGCGATCGACGCGGGCGCCAGGCTTCTCGGGGCCGTCGCGCTGACGGCGATCGCCCGGCATACCTCCGCGCACGTCCCGACTTCGTAACGGTTCGTCACACGCGCCACACGGAGCAGGGGGGTGGCGCGGAGACAACTATCCTGACGCCAGCCGGCGCGTGACACCTGCGCCGCGAACATCTGAGTGAGGAGATGCGTCTTGCGTCCACTTCTGAAGGCTGCCGCCGTGATCTCGGTCGGCACCATGGCCCTCGCCGGTTGCGGCGGTTCGACCTCCAAGGAGTCCTCGTCGACGACCTCGGCGGCCGCCTCCGCCTCCGGATCCACGTCTGCGAGCACATCGGCCGCGGCCACCTCGGACGTCAAGGTCGGGATGGCCTATGACGTCGGTGGTCGCGGTGACCAGTCCTTCAACGATGCCGCCGCGGCCGGCCTCGACAAGGCCAAGGCCGAGTTCGGGTTCGATGTCAAGGAGGCCCAGGCGGTCACCGGCGAGAACGACGCGGCGCGTGAGGAGCGTCTCAACCAGCTCGTCGACGCCGGCTACACCGACATCATCGCCGTCGGCTTCGCGTATGCCCCTGCCGTCGGCAAGGTGGCCAAGGAGAACCCCGACATCCACTTCGCGATCATCGACGACGCCTCGGACGCCTCCAAGGGCGCCAACGTCGCCCAGCTGACCTTCGCCGAGAACGAGGGCTCCTTCCTCGTCGGCGCGGCCGCGGCGATGAAGAGCAAGGCCAACCACATCGGGTTCATCGGTGGCGTCAATGTGCCGCTGATCCAGAAGTTCGAGGCGGGCTACATCGCCGGCGCCAAGGCGGTCAACCCCAAGATCAAGATCGAGTCGACCTACCTCACTCAGCCGCCGGACTTCGGCGGCTTCGGCGACCCGGCCAAGGGCAAGACCGCGGCCGACGGGATGTTCCAAAAGGGTGCCGACGTCGTCTACCACGCCGCCGGCGGGTCCGGTGCCGGTGTATTCACCGCGGCCAAGAACGCCAAGGGCTGGGCGATCGGCGTCGACTCCGACCAGGCCTTGACCGCGGAGGCCAGCGTCCGCGACGTCATCCTCACCTCGATGCTCAAGAAGGTCGACGTCGCGGTCTACGACTTCCTGTCCAAGTCTGTCGCGGGCTCGCCACCCGCCGGCAACATCGTCTACGACCTCAAGGCGGGCGGCGTCGGCTACAGCACGACCGGTGGCCACATCGACGACATCGTCGCCAAGCTCGATGACTACAAGGCCAAGATCATCTCCGGCGAGATCAAGGTGCCCGACACGATGTGAGCCAGGTGAGTTCACGGCATACGCCGGGAACTCGCCATCGATCTGCCCGATGGGGCCCAGCCGACGCGGTAGCGTTCAGCCGGGCCCCATCGGCGTGTCGGGGCGCACAGCTCCGGCCGCGGCCGGTCCGACCACTTCAGGAGCGTGGATCATCAGCGCGATCACGATCGAGGGGGACCGGGCGCCCGCGGGCGACCTGGCCGTGGAGCTCGACGGCATCACCAAACGCTTCCCGGGTGTCGTCGCCAATCGCGACATCGCGTTCAAGGTCCGGCGGGGCACGGTCCATGCGCTGGTCGGGGAGAACGGCGCCGGCAAGTCGACCTTGATGAAGATCCTGTATGGCGTGCAGCGCCCCGACGAGGGCACCATCACCGTCGACGGGGCTCGGGTCGAGCTCCACTCGCCGTCCGATGCGATCAAGGCCGGCATCGGCATGGTGTTCCAGCACTTCATGCTCGCCGACAATCTCACCGTCCTCGAGAACGTCGTCCTCGGCGCCGAGAGCCTCCACGGGATCGGCGGTGCGGCGCGGCGGGAGATCCGGCGGATCGCCGGGGAGTACGGCCTCCAGGTCGACCCCGACGATCTCGTCGCCGATCTCGGGGTGGGGGACCGGCAACGCGTCGAGATCCTCAAGGTGCTCTATCGGGGCGCCAGGATCCTCATCCTCGACGAGCCGACCGCGGTCCTGGTTCCCCAGGAGGTCACCGAGCTGTTCGACAACCTCCGGGAGTTGAAGGCGGAGGGCCTGACCGTCCTGTTCATCTCGCACAAGCTCGACGAGGTCCTCTCCGTCGCCGACGAGATCACCGTCATCCGGCGGGGGACGACCGTCGCGTCGGTCGACCCGAAGTCGGTCAACGCCCGTCAGCTCGCCGAGCTGATGGTCGGGTCGGAACTGCCGACCCCCGCGACCAGCGAGTCGACGGTGACCGACCGCGTCGTCCTGCGCCTGCACGGGATCACCCTCGCCGGCGCCGAGGGGCGCAACCTGCTCTCCGACATCGATCTCGACATTCACGCCGGCGAGATCGTCGGGATCGCCGGGGTCGAGGGCAATGGCCAAGCCGAGCTCGTCGAGGTCATCATGGGGATGCGGGAACCGAGCGCCGGCACCGTCTTCCTCGGGGACATCGACATCTCCGACTGGGGTGTGCGCGAGATCCGAGAGGCGGGCGTCGGCTACATCCCCGAGGACCGGCACCGGCACGGGCTTCTGCTCGATGCTCCCCTGTGGGAGAACCGGATCCTCGGCCACCAGACCGAGCGACCCAATGTCCGCGGGCCGCTCATCGACGCCCGCGGCGCGAAGTCCGACACCCAGCGGATCGTCCGGGACTACGACGTGCGGACCCCGTCGATCTTCGTCACCGCCGGCTCGCTCTCCGGCGGCAACCAGCAGAAGCTCATCGTCGGACGGGAGATGAGTCACGATCCCCGGGTGCTCATCGCCGCGCATCCGACGCGGGGTGTCGATGTCGGCGCGCAAGCGGCGATCTGGGACCTGATTCGAGCGGCCCGGCGCGAGGGCCTCGCCGTCCTGCTGATCAGCGCCGACCTCGAGGAACTCATCGGGCTCTCCGACACGATCCGGGTCATCCTCCGCGGCCGGCTGACCGCCGAGTTCGACCCCGACCACGTGACCAGTGAGGATCTCGGAGCGGCGATGACCGGCGCGGACGGCTCCCACGGCGACGCGCCCGCCGACACCAGCCACGGCGCCGCGATCGCGGACGCCGCCCCACCGCCCCCGACCGACTCGACCAAGGGGGAGTCGCGATGAGACGCCTCGACCTCCGCCGGATCCTGCTGACCATCGCGGCGCCGGTGCTGGCGCTCCTGGTGGCGTTCCTGCTCACCTCCGCCGTCCTGATGGCTCTCGGCGACCCGGTGCGTGACGTGTGGATCACGATGCTGAGCAAGCCGAAGCCGCGGCAGATCACCAATATCGTCAACGGCGCGATCGTGCTCTATCTCAGCGCCATCGCCGTCGCCGTCGGGTTCCGGATGAACCTCTTCAACATCGGGGTCGACGGGCAGTATCGGGTCGCCGCCTTCGCGGCGGCGGTCTTCGCCGGTCAGGCATGGCTGCCCGGTCCACTCAACATCCTGCTCTCGATCGTCGTCGCCATGCTCGCCGGCGGCCTGTGGGCCAGCATCGCCGCCTACCTGAAGGTCAAACGCGGTGTCTCCGAGGTCATCTCGACGATCATGCTCAACGCGATCGCGACCGGCGTCGTCCAGTGGCTCCTGCTCAAGGTCGCCGTCCGCGAGAAGGGCTCGAACGCGATCTCGACGAAGGTGATCCCGGACGACGCCCAGCTCCAGGGCTGGAAACTCATCCCCGGGGCGAGCAACCGCGTCTACTCCCTCCTCGTCCTCGCGGTCATCGTCGGCTTCCTCTACTGGTTCATCCTCGGCAAGACCCGGTTC
Organism: Nostocoides sp.; assembly: GCA_039812345.1. Taxonomy (GTDB): domain Bacteria; phylum Actinomycetota; class Actinomycetes; order Actinomycetales; family Dermatophilaceae; genus Nostocoides_A. Next base: position 27,425 of record JBDIAJ010000005.1, read on the forward strand.
GGCTTCGACCTGCGGGCGACCGGCCGCTCGGAGACCGCCGCCGTGGCCAGCGGGGTCAAGGTGCCGCGCATGGTCATGGCGTCGATGATCGCCTCGGGTGCCCTCGCCGGCCTCGTCGGTATGCCGCTCCTCTTCGGCCAGGACTACAGCTACGGCACGACCTTCCAGGCGGGGCTCGGCTTCGCGGGGATCGGCGTGGCCCTGCTGGGCCGCAACAGCGCCGTCGGGATCGCCCTCGCCTCGCTGCTGTGGAGCTATCTCGACACGCAGAGCAACGGCCTGCAGATCCGGGCCGGGGTCGCCCCGGAACTCGTCTACATCATCCAGGGCATCATCCTCTTCGCCGTGGTCATCGCCTACGAACTGGTTCGTCGAGCCGATGTCCGCCTCGAACAGGCGAAGGTGGCGCGCCAACTCTCCGGCGCGCGGGCCACCATGGCGAGCGGAGCACAGGCATGAGCGCAGGACTGCAGACCGGAACCGAGGTCGTCTCCGAGAACGCCGCCCGCCGGGGGCCGGTCCCGGCGTGGCGCTGGCCGGCGCTCGGCCTCGGCGTGATCCTCGTCATCGCCATCCTGCGCACGGTCACCGGCGCGAACGACATCGCCAGTTCCGGGGCGCTGGTCGCCGCGATCGGGCTGGCCGTGCCGATCGCGCTGGCGGGCCTCGGCGGCCTGTGGTCGGAACGGGCGGGCATGGTCAACATCGGCCTCGAGGGGATGATGATCCTCGGGACGTGGTCGTCGGCATTCTGCGGCTATCACTGGGGTCCGTGGGCCGGACTGCTCGGCGGTGTGCTCGGTGGCATGGTCGGCGGGTTGATCCACGCGGTGGCGACGGTGACCTTCGGCGTCGATCACATCGTCTCCGGTGTCGCCCTCAACATCATCGGGCTCGGCCTGGCGAAGTACCTCGCCTCGCGATTCTTCGCCCAACTCCCCGGTGGAGGGCCGACGCAGTCGCCTCCGCTCGAGACCGTGCCCGATTTCACCGTTCCGGGTCTCTCCTCCTCCCTCGGGACCGTCGAGAAGAAGGAGATCTTCTTCGTCTCCGACCTCGCTGCGGTCCTGCGGGCGCTGTGCACCAATGTCTCGGTCGCGACGCTGATCGCGCTGGCCTGCTTCGCCGGGACGTATGCCGTGCTGTGGCGGACCGCGTTCGGCCTGCGGCTGCGCTCGTGCGGCGAGTCGCCGGCCGCCGCCGAGAGCCTCGGCGTCGACGTGTACCGCTACAAGTTCATCGCCGTGCTCATCTCGGGTGGCTTCGCCGGGTTCGGCGGTGCGTTCCTCACGCTCGTCGCCTCGAACTTCTATCGCGACGGTCAGACCGGTGGGCGTGGCTACATCGGCCTCGCCGCGATGATCTTCGGCAACTGGCGCCCGGGGGGCCTGCTCGCCGGGTCGGCGCTCTTCGGCTACACCGACGCGATCCGGCTGCGCGGTGGCGGTGACACGGTGCACGCGTTCCTGCTGGCGATCGCGGTCATCCTCCTGCTGGTCGGGCTCTGGCAGATCCTGCGCCGCGGACGGCCGCTCCAGGGTGGGCTCGCCGTCGTCGCCGCCGCGCTGACCGCGTGGTGGTACGTCTCCGCGGACGCCGTGCCCGACGAACTGACCGGGACGACGCCCTATGTGACCACGCTGCTCGTCCTCGCCTTCGCCTCGCAGCGGCTGAGGATGCCGGCCGCGGACGGTCAGGTCTATCGCAAGGGCCAAGGGCACTAGTGGCCGGGATCGACTGGGAGGCCCTCCGTCTGGCGGCGGTCGAGGCGATGGGGCGGGCCTACTGCCCCTACTCGAACTTCCCCGTCGGGGTCGCCGGGATCACCACCGACGGGCGGACGTATGCCGGGTGCAACGTCGAGAACGCGGCATACGGGGTCGCGCTGTGCGCGGAGTGCGGGCTGGTCTCGGCTCTGCACATGGGCGGGGGCGGGACGTTCGCGGCCGTCTACTGCGTCGGCGCGGACGGTCGGGCGCTCATGCCGTGCGGGCGGTGCCGGCAGCTGCTGTGGGAGAACGGCGGCGCCGACTGCCTGCTGATGACGCCCGAGGGCGTCCTCACCCTGCGTCAGGTGCTGCCTCAGGCCTTCGGGCCCGAGGAGTTGGAGCGGCTGGCAGACCGCTGAAGCCATGGGGCGGTAACCGGGCAGGGCGCCGACGGGCGTGGCTCGAGGCTGCGGTGATGGTGGCCTGGTCATCGCCTGCGCCGCTGTGCCGTCGAGAGGCCGGTTCAGCCCCGTCGAGAGGCCGGTTCAGCCCCGTCGAAAGGCTAACGACACCGGTTGACGGCCCCGGTGCACTAGGTGCGCGCGCGTCGGGCCCTGCTGTGGATGCTGGTTCTGGGCCTGGTGATCTACTGGGCGTGGCCGAGGGCGCCGCCACGCTTCGCCATCCCCGTGATCGTGGATATCGTTGCGGCACCTGGCCTTTTGGTGCCGACCTATCGCCGAGCGCGAGCCGGGCAATGCCTACTCGGCGATGCCGAGCAGGCATGCATATGGCGCTCGCGTTGTGGTGCGCGTATGCCGCGTTCCCGCCCCTGTGTGCCCGTCGCGCTCGCTGGGCGTTGCGTTGGGCGGGACGGCCGGCGCTCATGCCGCGCGGGTGGTGTCGCCAGCTCTTGTGGGAGAACGGCGGTCCCACTCCTACCGATGGCTCCCGAGGGCGTGCTGCCAATGTCGGCGGTGTTGCCCCAGGCGTTCGGCCCGGACAACCTGGCCGCCCTGGGCGGCCACTGACGCGAGCGGAGCCAGGTGCTCCGAGAGCGGAGCCAGGCTGTGCGACGCGAGCCGGACCATACCTTGGCTCGCGTCACACACCCTGTCTCCGCTCGGGCAGAACCTGGCTCCGCTTCGGGACGCCGGAGTCTTCGGAGCTAGCCGGCGTCAACACATACGACGTAGACGTCGTAGTCAACGACGTGATCCGCGGTCACGATGACATTCCAGGATTGCGGCGTATCGTTCACGTTAGGCAGGGAGGCGCGGATCGTGAGGTTGCCCAGCGTGCCTTCGAAGGCGTCCGCGACCCCACCTCCCGTCGCGATTTGGTTGGCCGGACATTGTGCGTACGCGGTTCCTGACAGTGGGTCGCCAGGTGTGTAGGTCCAGCGCCGGCTCACGACGTGCGCCCCGGTGACGCCACCGCCGCCGGCCGGCCCCGCAGGCCCGGCAGGGCCGGCCGGTCCCGCTGGCCCGGTGTCGCCGACCGGGCCCGCTGGTCCCGTTGCGCCGGCGGGGCCTGCGGGTCCTGCGGGACCCGTTGCGCCGGCGGGGCCTGCCGGCCCTGTGGCCCCGGTGGCCGACCACGAGATCACCGTTTCCTTCTTCTTGCACGAGTCGATAGCGGGATCGATGAGGCGAAGCGCGCCGTCGGAATTGGCGTAGCAGGCGGTGTAGACCCCGCCGCTGGGGATGGACAGCGCGGTGACGCCGACGCCGCCGGCGAGGCCGACCGCGAGCAGGCCGACTCCGGCGTATCGGCTTGTCTGGGAGGTGATTCGGGGCAGGTGCATGGGGGTCCCCTTCCGTGGTGGTGCCTGGTGCGAGTGACGTAGGGGCCGGCGGCGATCCTGTCCCGGGAATGGCGAAACTGCTCGGCCGGCGGGGCGGAGAGCGGGCGTTCCTGCGATGATGCCGGGATGAGTGAAGCCTTCGATGCCGTCGATGTCATCGTCACCAAGCGCGACCGCCGGGAGCTGTCGGAGGAGCAGATCCGCTGGGTCGTCGATGCCTACACCCGCGGGGTCGTCGCCGAGGAACAGATGTCGGCGCTCGCCATGGCCGTCCTGCTCAACGGGATGACCCGCCGGGAGATCGCGACCTGGACCGCGGCGATGATCGCCAGCGGCGAGCGGATGGACTTCTCCTCCCTCTCCCGGCCGACCGCTGACAAGCACTCGACCGGGGGTGTGGGCGACAAGATCACCCTGCCCCTCGCCCCGCTCGTCGCCGTCTTCGGGGTCGCCGTGCCGCAGTTGTCCGGGCGTGGGCTCGGGCATACCGGCGGGACGTTGGACAAGCTGGAGTCGATCTCCGGCTGGGATCCGGCGCTGGGCACCGAGTCGATGCTGCGGCAGCTCGACGACGTCGGCGCGGTCATCTGCGCGGCCGGCTCGGGGCTCGCCCCCGCGGACAAGAAGCTTTATGCCCTGCGCGACGTCACCGGGACGGTCGAGGCCATCCCGCTGATCGCGTCGTCGATCATGAGCAAGAAGATCGCCGAGGGCACCGGGGCCCTGGTCCTCGACGTCAAGGTCGGCTCGGGCGCCTTCATGAAGAACGCCGACGACGCCCGGGAGCTGGCCCGCACGATGGTCGACCTCGGCACCGACGCCGACGTGAAGACCATTGCGCTGCTGACGAACATGAACGTCCCGCTGGGACTGACGGTCGGCAACGCCCTCGAGGTCCGCGAGTCGGTCGAGGTGCTCGCCGGCGGCGGGCCCACCGACGTCGTCGCGCTGACCGTGCGGCTGGCCGAGGAGATGCTCGCCGCCGTCGGGCGGGACGGCGAGGACGTCGCGGCCGCTCTGGCGGACGGCCGGGCGATGGACGTCTGGCGCCGGATGATCACCGCCCAGGGCGGTTACCCCGACGATCCGCTGCCGACGGCCGCCGAGTTAGACCAGGTTCTGGCGCCCGCGGACGGCGTGCTCACCAGGCTCGACGCCTATGCCGTCGGTCTCGCCGCCTGGCGCCTCGGCGCCGGACGTTCGCGCAGGGAGGAGACGGTCCAGGCGGGCGCCGGGATCGAACTGCACGCCAAGCCCGGGGATGTCGTGCGACAAGGTGACCCGCTGCTGACGCTGCACACCGACAGCCCCGACCGCTTCGACCGGGCGCGCGCGGCCCTGAACGGTGCGTTCGCCATCGGCCCGAAGGGGTCGCAGCCGGACGAACTCCCCCTGATCATCGACCGCATCGTCGCCGACGCATGAGCGGGCTGGCCGCACCCGACACCGGATACCGGATCAGTGCCGAGGTCGCCGCCGCGCCGAAGGTCCTGCTCCACGATCACCTCGACGGTGGCCTGCGCCCCGCCACCATTCTCGAGATCGCCGACACGATCGGGTATGCCGACCTGCCGGCCACCGACGCCGCCGGCCTCGGCCGCTGGTTCCGCGAGAGCGCCGACTCCGGCTCGCTGGTGCGCTACCTCGAGACCTTCGTCCACACCGTCGCCGTCATGCAGACGGCCGACGGGCTGCGCCGCGTCGCCCGCGAGCAGGTCCTCGACCTCGCCGCCGACGGCGTGGTGTATGCCGAGTCCCGCTTCGCCCCCGAGCAGCACCTCGAGGCCGGCCTCCGGCTCGAGGAGGTCGTCGAGGCGGTCAACGCCGGCTTCCGGGAGGGGGAGGCGGAGGCGGCGGCCGCGGGACGCACCATCCGGATGGTGGCGCTGCTGACGGCGATGCGGCACGCGGCGAAGTCCCGGGAGATCGCCGAACTCGCCGTCCGCTACCGCGACGAGGGCGTCGGCGGCTTCGACATCGCCGGCGCCGAGGCCGGCTATCCGCCGACCCGCCACCTCGACGCCTTCGAATACCTCCAGCGCCAGAACGCCCACTTCACCATCCACGCCGGCGAAGCCTTCGGCCTGCCGAGCATCTGGGAGGCGATCCAGTGGTGCGGCGCCGACCGGCTCGGCCACGGCGTGCGGATCGTCGACGACATCGACGCCACGGGCGAGGCGCCGCGGCTGGGGCGGCTCGCGGCATACGTCCGCGACGCCCGGATCCCACTGGAGATGTGCCCGACCAGCAATATCCAGACCGGTGCCGCGGATTCCGTTGCCGCGCATCCGATCACGATGCTCAAGGACCTCCGCTTCCGGGTGACGGTCAACACCGACAACCGGCTGATGAGCCACACGACGATGGGGCGGGAGTTCCAGCAACTCGTCGACGAGGCCGGGTGGAGCCTCGCCGACCTGCGGTGGGCGACGATCAACGCGATGAAGTCGGCCTACCTCCCCTTCGACGAGCGGCTGGCGATCATCGACCGGGTCGTCAAGCCGGGGTATGCCGCGCTCGGCGTCGGCTGACCCGAGGTTCCGTTCGGCGCACCAGCCTTGACAGGATCGGCCGGCCGGGTAAATTATGCGATACCTTGAGTATCACTAACTACCCGGAGGACCTCATGCGCCGTCACTTCACCCGTTCCCTCGTCCGCGGCGGGATCGCAGCCGGTGCCGCCGCGCTCTGCGTCGCCGGCTACTCGGCCGTCCCGGCCCAGGCGTGGACCGCCGACGCCGTCGCCAATGTCGATCTGACGGCGACCATCAAGAAGATGAACCAGACGACGACCTACCCGCGCGGCCAGTTCGTCGGTGTCCTGGACAGCGAGAAGCGGACCATCGTCGGGACCACGACCATCCCCGCCGGGACGACGCGCCTGAAGATCGGCAGCCTGCCGCTCGCCGACGTCACGACGAAGATCACCCAGGTGGGGCAGTCGACGACGAACATCACCTTCGACGGCTGGGACTGGGTCCTGCACACGACACAGCAGGTGAGCGTCCAGATCGTCTCGATCAAGCCCGTCGGCCTCGACATCAACCTCGTCGGCAACTCGTGCAAGACCGCGCCGTTCACTCAGACGCTCGACGGCCGCTTCCACGTGACCGGAACCGGGCCGGGATCGGCCTACGACTACTGGATGAACGGGACCTATACGCTGCCCTACTTCTGGAACTGCGGGCTCTCGACCCCGGTGATCAACCTGTCCATCCCCGGCCCGGGCAACACCGCGCAGGCGCACTTCACCCGCTGACCCGGGCCGACGCGGCCCGATCGTCACCCGCCTCGAGCCTGCGGGCGAGGGCGCGCTGGGTGATCGGGCGCGCCCCCAGGGCCGCCGCGCGGGCGACGACGGCGGGTTCGGCGCGCAGCAGCGCCCACCCGCGGCGAGCCAGGACGCGCGGCGGCTTGCGGCCCTCCGACAGGTCACGCACGAAGCGACGCACCATCGTGAGCACCCGGTTCCCGCGCACGCACCAGGCGGAGTGCAGCAGCCCCTCCCGGCGCAGGTCGTCGACCAGCTCGGCGGCGAAGATCCCTTCAGCGACAACGAGATCGGTGGCGCGGCAGGTGACCGTCGCCCCTCCGGTCCGCATACTGGTCGCCAGGTCATAGACCGGGACGGTGGCCGTCCCCGATTCGGCGAGTCGGCGCAGGGCCACCACCGCCGCCTCCGCGTCCCACGAGGCGGGATCGTCCCAGTCGACGATGCCGAGGGCCGTATGCCGCGGCAACCCCGGGTCGTCGACGTTGCGGTAGAAGTGGTCGAGCGCGACGACCGGCCACCCGTGCCGGGCCCGGAGCCGCCCGGCGAGCCGGGACTTTCCCGCGCCGCTCGGACCACACAGGAGGATGACCCGCGGCGGCACCGGGGGACGGGACGGCGAGGGCACGGGGGATACCGTATGCCGCCGCTGCCCCGAGGGGCCGGGGCGTCCTCGCTACGATCGGGACGTGCAGACCCTCATCCTCACCGTCATCGGCGACGACCGCTCGGGACTCGTCAACGCTCTCGCCCAGATCGTCGCGGCGAACGGCGGGAACTGGGAACGCAGCCAGCTGGCCGAACTCGCCGGGAAGTTCGCCGGCATCGTCGTCGTGACGATCCCCGACGACCGGGCCGCGACCTTCCGAGACGCGCTCACGCCGCTCGCGGAGCTGCTCGACGTCGCCGTGCACTCGGCGGGGGAGGAGCCGGAGGCGGTGGGGCGCGGCATACGGCTCGATCTGGTCGGCAACGACAGCCCGGGGATCGTCGGCGCCGTGTCGGGCGTGCTGTCGCGGCACGGGGTCAATGTCGATGAGTTGACGACGGCGACGAACCCGGCGCCCATGGCCGGCGGGCATCTGTTCGAGGCCCACCTCGTGGCGACCGTGCCGGACTCGACGGATCTCGCGGCCCTGCGCGCCGATCTCGAACGGCTCGCCACCGAGATCCAGGTCGACCTCGACGTCGAATCGCTCTGACGCGACGGCGTGATCGGCGCCGTCAGCGGCCCTTCGGGTGCCAGACGGTCTTGGTCTCGAGGAACGCCTCCAGGCGACCCAGACCGGGGCTCGCCGTCCAGTCGGGTTCCGCCGCACCGCCGTCCGTGACCTGCGGGCGGCGGACCCGCTTGAGGTTGTCGGCCGCGGCCCGCTCCAACTCCGCCCAGTCGATGCCCGTGCCGGCGACGCCGGTCAGGTCGATCGCGTTGACGTCGCGGTGGGAGGCGAGCCACGGGGCCATCTCGGCCGGATCGCCGGTGAGGAGGTTGACGACGCCGCCGGGGACATCCGACGTGGCGAGGGACTCGGCGAGGGTGATCGCCGGGACCGGTCGACCCCGGCTGGCGAGGACGATCGCGGTATTGCCCGACACGACGATCGGTGCGACGACGCTGACCAGCCCGAGCAGCGAACTCCCTTGCGGCGCAAGGGCGGCGACGACCCCTGTCGGTTCCGGGACGGAGATGTCGAAGAACGGTCCGGCGACCGGGTTCAGGCCGCCGAGGACCTGGGTGTACTTGTCGGACCACCCGGCATACCAGACCCAGCGGTCGATCGCCGCGTCGACGGCGGCGGTGGCGCGGGGGGCGGTCAGGCCCTCGGCCGCCCGGACCTCCTCGACGAACTGCGCCTTTCGCGACTCCATGACCTCGGCGACCCGATAGAGCACCTGGCCGCGGTTGTACGCCGTGGCGCCGGCCCACCCCGGCTGCGCCTTGCGCGCGGCGACCACGGCGTCACGGGCGTCCTTGCGGGAGCCGAGGGCGGCGTTGGCGAGGAAGCGGCCGCGGCGGTCGGTCACCGCATACGACCGGCCGGACTCGCTGCGCGGGAACGCTCCGCCGACATAGAGCTTGTAGGTCTTCTTGACCTCCACCCGGCTCATCTTGAGTCTCCCGTCACGACATAGGCGGCCAGGCCGTGGCGTCCGCCCTCGCGGCCGTAGCCGGACTCCTTGTAGCCCCCGAACGGGCTGGTCGGGTCGAACCGGTTGAAGGTGTTGGCCCAGACGACGCCGGCGCGCAACTGGTCAGCCATCCACAGGATGCGCGACCCCTTGTCGGTCCAGATCCCCGCCGAGAGCCCGTATGGCGTGTTGTTGGCCTTCGCGACCGCCTCGCCCGGCGTGCGGAAGGTCAGCACCGACAGCACCGGGCCGAAGATCTCCTCCTGGGCGATGCGGTGGGTCTGGGTGACGCCGGTGAAAACGGTCGGGCGGAACCAGAATCCGTTCTTCGGCAGCGGGCAGCCGGTGTCCCACCGGGTGGCGCCCTCGGCCTCCCCGGCGGCGCTCAGCTCGGCGATGCGGTCGAGTTGGCGGCGGCTGTTGATCGCGCCGACGTCGGTGTTCTTGTCCATCGGATCGCCCACGCGCAGCGTCGCCAATCGGGCCTTGAGCCTGGCCTCGACCTCGTCGGCGATCGACTCCTGGACGAGCAATCGGCTTCCGGCACAACAGACCTGGCCCTGGTTGAAGAAGATCCCGTTGACGATGCCCTCGATCGCCTGGTCGAGCGGGGCGTCGTCGAAGATGATGTTGGCGGCCTTGCCGCCCAGCTCGAGGGTGGCCCTCTTGCGGGTGCCGGCGATGGACCGGGCGATCATCTTGCCGACCGCGGTCGAGCCGGTGAAGGCGATCTTGTCGATGCCGGGATGATCGACGATCGCCTGGCCCGTCGGACCGGCGCCGGTGACGATGTTGACGACACCGGGCGGCAGGTCGGCCTGCTGGCAGACCTCGGCGAAGAGCAAAGCCGTCAGCGGCGTGGTCTCGGCGGGTTTGAGGACGACGGTGTTGCCGGTGGCGAGCGCCGGCGCGATCTTCCAGGCGAGCATGAGCAGCGGGAAGTTCCACGGGATGACCTGTCCCACAACGCCGTGCGGGCGGGGGTCGGGGCCGAGCGCGGCATACTCGAGCTTGTCGGCCCACCCGGCGTGATAGAAGAAGTGCGCCGCGGCGATGGGGACGTCGACGTCGCGGCTCTCCCGGATCGGCTTGCCGTTGTCGAGGGTCTCGAGGACCGCGAACTCCCGAGCGCGCTCCTGGAGGAGGCGGGCGATCCGGAAGAGGTACTTTCCGCGGTCGGCACCGCTCATCCGCGACCAGACCCGGACGTATGCCGCCCGCGCCGCCTTGACGGCCGCGTCGACGTCCGCCTCGTTCGCCTCGGCGACCTCCGCGAGCGCCTCCTCGGTGGCCGGGTTGATCGTCTTGAACGGGGCACCCGATCCGTCGACGAACCGGCCGTTGACGAACAGGCCGTAACTGCTGCGGATGTCGACCACCGAGCGGGACTCGGGGGCGGGGGCGTAGTCGAATCTCGGCATACGGGGCGTCCTCAGTAGGCGGTGGACGGGGAGTCGTCGGCGATGTAGTCGGGGCCGGAGTAGGCCCCGGTGCGCAGCCGCTGACGTTGCAGGAGTAAGTCGTTGAGCAGGCTCGAGGCGCCGAATCGGAACCAGTGGTTGTCGAGCCAGTCCTCGCCGGCGACCTCGTTGACGGCGACGAGGAACCTCAGGGCGTCCTTGCTGGTCCGGATGCCGCCGGCCGGTTTGACTCCGACCATCTCGCCGGTGCGGGCGCGCCAGTCGCGGACGGCTTCGAGCATGACGACGGTGACCGGGAGGGTCGCGGCGGGGGAGATCTTGCCGGTGCTCGTCTTGATGAAGTCGCCGCCGGCGAGCATCGAGAGCCAGGAGGCGCGGCGGACGTTGTCATAGGTCGAGAGCTCGCCGGTCTCCATGATGACCTTGAGGCGGGCGCCGCCGCAGGCCTCCTTGACCCGGGCGATCTGGTCGAAGACGGTGAGGTAGTCGCCGGCGAGGAAGGCGCCCCGGTCGATGACCATGTCGATCTCGTCCGCGCCGGCGGCGACGGCATACGCCGTGTCCGCGAGCTTGACCTCCATCGCGGCCCGTCCGCTGGGGAACGCGGTGGCGACGGCAGCGACCTTGACGCCGCTGCTGGCCAGGGCGGCCCGGCCGGTGGCGACCATGTCGCCATACACACAGATGGCGGCAGGGCGCGGGGTGGTGAGGTCGCTCGGGTCGGGGACGAGGGCCTTGGCGGCGAGGCCGCGGACTTTGCCGGGGGTGTCGTTGCCCTCGAGGGTGGTCAGGTCGATCATCGAGATCGCGAGGTCGATCGCCCAGGCCTTGCTCGCGGCCTTGATCGAGCGGGTGCCGAGGGTGGCGGCGCGGGCCTCGCAGCCGACCTGGTCGACGCCGGGGAGCCCGTGCAGCCACGTCGTCAGCGCGCCATTGGTCAGGTGCGCCACCCCGAGGACGTCCCGGGCGCGCTGGGTGGCATCGACGACGGTGGCGCTGGTCACCCGGCGAGTCTACGGGGGTGGATCGGCGCGCTCGCCGTGAACGGTCGCGCGGTTGGGGCCGGGTCGATGGGCCGTCGGGTTGTCGGCATGTCCGGCCCGCCACGGTGATCACGATGACGGTGAGCCTGGACGACGTCCCGTTCGCTCGGGTCGAGGGCCGGGCGCTGCTTCTGGACATCCTGGCGCCGCCCGCGCGGCCCGGCGCGGCCCGGCCCGGCCCGGCCGGTGATCACCGAGGTGGTGTGCATCGGGTTGCGGCTCGCCGCGGCCCGGGGGGTGCTGCCGCGGCCTGAGACCCGACCTACCGCCTGGTAAGTCGGGTGATCACCCCACTTACCAGGCGGTAGCTCGAGTGGTGAGGGGCGGCATACCCCCTCGTGCCGGCGATCCTCGCACGGACTGTCCGGACGGTCCGGAATCGGGCGACAGCTAGAGGCCGGCGAGGCCCTTCGGGGTGCCGACGCCGGTGGGGGCGTCGTAGCCCTTGACGCCGGTGCAGAGGTAGTCGCCGCCGCAGGTGCCATTGCTGCCGCCGACGACGTCGAAGAACGCCGACCGCTTCAGATAGGGGGTCGTGTTGCGGTAGGTCGCACCATTGCCGGCGAGACCGATCATGCCGGCGACGAGCGGCGCGGAGGCGCTGGTGCCGCCACCGACGATCCAGCCCGGGGGGATGCCGAACGGGTTCTCATAGGTGTCGTAGATCGCCACGCCGGTGTTGGGGTCGGCGACCGCCGACACGTCGGCGACGGTTCGCATCTGGCAGTGCCCGTCCTTCTGGACCCACCCCTTGGGGACGTATGCCGAGCAGCCACTCCCGGAGCCCGCCCACACATCCTCGTCCCAGCCTCGGGCATTGCTCGCCTTCGTCAGTGAGGTGCCGCCGACGGCGAGGACGCTGCGGAAGACCGCGGGGCTCTGGGCCGCGGTGAAGCCGTAGTCGCCGCTGGAGGCCACCGAGATCGCGCCCGGGTGCTCGTAGGCGTCCCGGTTGGCCCACATGCCGCCGTACTCATTGCCGCCGTAGCTGTGCGAGATGACGGGGGCACCGAGCTTCCAGGCCGTGCGGGTCGCCTCGGCGAGATTGTTGTCGTAGTTGTCGTCCGACTCGACGAGGAGGATCTTGCAGCTCGGGCAGCCCGCGGACACCATGTCGAGGTCCATCGAGCCCTCCAGCGCCCAGCCGCCGTCGGCCGGTGGGTAGTTCTTCTTCTCGCCCTTCTGATTGACCTTGGTGAAGCAGCCGTTCGCCGTCGTGCAGGCCGGGAGGCCGTTGAGCTTTCGATAGACGGCGAGGTCCTTCTCCGCGTTGGGGACGTCGAAGGCGATGACGATCGCGACGGTCCCGGTCGCCCCCGTCTTCGGCAGCTTGTATGCCGAGCGGAGGTCCTTGGCGAGGTAGCCGTCGGGGGCCCGGTCGGTCGCCCCGGGCGACGGGGCGCGGAAGCGCGACATGCAGTGGGCGTAGCCCACCCGGGTGTCGCTCGTACACGGCGCGAGCGGCCGCGCGCCGCTCTCGGGTGCGGCCGACGCGATGCCCGGGGTCAGCCCGGCCACGACGGACGCCGCGGCGGCCGTGGTGACGAGGCCGGTGCGCAGGGTGAGGTTTCGCATGAGGGGTCTCCGTCTCTCGTGGATGGCTAGCGCGGCAGGAGGAAGGCGCCGGTGATGGTTTCGGACAGGGTGGAGCCGGCCTGGTCGGCCGCGGTGAGCTTCAGGCCGGCGGTCGTGCGACCGGGTCCGGCGGTGGGGACGGTGAGCGTGGCGCTGTAGTGGCCGCCGGAACCGGAGACCGGGACGCGCGTCCAGGTCGATCCGTCATAGCTGACCCACGCCTTGACCGACGTGATTCCGACCGGAGCGCTCCGGCCGAGTTGGTTGATGGTCAGCCCGATGGCCTGCCTCCCGGCGGACAACCGGTTGTCGAGGTCGACGGTCGCGTCATAGTCCGCGGAGAGCATCGGCAGCATCGAGCAGCCGTCGCCCATGATGCACCCCAGCTCCTTGGGGGCCGGGAACGCCGCCTTGACGGGTGTGCTGAACTCGGTCGTCAGCACCGTCTGGGTCGAGAAGATGCCTCCCGAGCGGGTCGCGGTCTGCCGACCGGAGAGGACCTTCGTCCCCGCGGGGTACGCACCGCCGGCGAACAGGAGGAACCCGGTGCCGGAGGTGACCGGTGCGCCGTCGGCGAGCACGGCATACGTCCCCTGGGGGGCGCCCTGGCTGACGTCGGGATTGCCGAAGTGGACCGGATCGCCGTCGGACATCGGCAGGGACGCCAGGGCGACCGCACCGTCCTTTATGCACGCCGAGCAGAGCGCGAGGTCGGGGCTCAGCGTCGGCGTGATGAACCGGCTGTGCATCGGCGCGGTCATCCAGTTCACGTCGACGCTCGTCCCCGCGGTCGACTGGAGGGGGAGCTGGCGCTGCCATCCCTGGATCGACTCGGTGTCGTTGTCGATCGATTGGTAGAGGTCGGCGCCGTCGAGGGTCCCCGGTGTGGCGGTGACGTAGCGGGTGGGCGTGCGGGAGGTGAGCGGCAGGCCGAATCCGACGCCGCCATTCTCGTTCTGGACGACGGTCGTCATGATCGACCGGGTCAGGTCGCGGGGCCCGTGGATGGCGTCGTGAAGGCGCACGGTCGTGGCCGGTGTGCTCGCGAACCGGATTGGGGTGGACGGGATGCGGCCGCTGCGGTCACCGGCGAAGGCGACGGTGTAGGGTGCCACGCCGCTGGGTGACGCGCCGGCGAGGAACTGCGAGACGACGACCTCGCCGTGCAGGCTGCCCGTCGTGGGAGCGACGAAGTAGCGCGTGGTGCTGCTGGCGAGCATCCCCATGAAGAACCCCACGGACCCGTCCGGCGTGTTCACGATCCGGGCGAGTTCGGTGTCGGTGACACTGTCGCCGATCGCTTTGAACGAGGTCGTCGTCACCGGCGTCGTCGCCGCGCGGAAGTCGATCGTGGCCGTCGTCGGGCCGGTGACGTTGAACTCCGGCGAGGCCACCAGGTACGCCTGCGAGTAGTCGTCGTTGAATGCCGAGTCGAGGAGGGTGTAGCGGCCGGACGGGACGCTGATCTTGGCGATCCCCTTGTAGTTGGTGATGGCCAGCCCTCCGCTTCCCCGGATCGGATCGAGTCCCATGTAGCCGACGAACGAGAGGCCGGCGGGCTTTCCGTCCCGGCCGATGGCCTTGATGGTCACGGTGTGCATCGGGTAGCGCGAGTCCGGGGTGCGCGCGGGGTTGGTCACCCGGACGCCGGCGACCCGGGCGAACAGCCGGTCGGCGGACGTCGTCGCGAGCGCGGCGCCGAGGGCGCGGCTGCTGGCCGGGGTGACATACCCGGTCGCGGTGAGGCCGGAGCGGGCGGTGATCTCCACTCCCGGGACGGCCGTGGGGGCGGAGGGATCGGCATACGTCACCGTGACGGGGGTGCGCCCTCCGGGACGGGCGGCGATGGCGGCGACGTCGAAGAGGGCCGGGTCGAGCCGCGACCCGAGGACGTCCCGCACGCTCGCCGGGATGACGTAGACCGCGCTCCCGACGGCGGCCTTCGTCGCGGCGAAGGCCTTCCCGTCCAGCAGGGTCGTCACCGGTGCGCCACCGGCGGTGCGGCTCAGTCCGATGCGCTGGCCCGTCGGCAGCGTCACCACCGTGGGCGCCAGCGCCGCCACTGCCGCGGCTCGCGCCGCCGTTCGTATGCCGCCCGGGTCGCCCCCTCGGGTCGGGCCGGGGGACGCGGCGCTCGCCGTCGTCACCAGGCCCACGGCCGCGAGCGCGGCCAGGCTCGCTCCCATCCAGGTCGTCCGTGCTCTCATGTGGTCAGATCCCCTCTGCCGTCGTGATCGATGCGGTCATCGGCCAGCCTCGCCGGGTCGGCTCACCTCGGCAACCCGAACGCCCCGGCGATGGTCTCGGTCAGCGTGGACCCGGCCCGGTCGGAGGCGGTGATCTTCAGCCCGGCCACGGACCGCCCGGCGCCCGCCCGCGGGACGGTGACCGTCGCGGCGTAGTGGCCGCCGCTGCCGCTGACCGGGGCCGAAGTCCAGGTCGTCCCGTCATAGCTGACCCACGCCTGGACGCCGGTGATCCCGACGGGGCTGGTCCGGCCGGCCTGGTCGAGGTCGATGCCGATGGTCTGCTTGCCCGCGGAGAGCCGGTTGCCGAGGTCGACGGTCGCGGAATAGTGCGCTGAGAGCATCGGGAGCACGGTGCACCCCGTCCCGTCGCCGAGTGGGCACCAGACTCCGTCTTGCAGGGGGATGGCGGCCTTGACCGGCGTCGAGAACTCCGTCGTCAGCGTCGTCGTGAACGGGAAGATCCCACCCCCACGGGTGGCCGTCTGCCGACCGGTCAGGACCTTGGTGCCGGCCGGGTAGGCCACGCCGACGTTGAGGAAGCCGTTGCCCGAGGCGATCGCGCGGCCGTCGGCGAGGACGGCATACGACCCCTTGGCCGTTCCGTCCGGGGCCGGGTCCGGGTTGCCGATGTGGCCAGCCGCGTCGGACATCGGCAGCGAGACGAGGCCGACGACGCCACCCTGGAGGCACGTCGAGCACAACAGACCGGGCTGGTCGCTGAGGTCGGGGCTGAGGAAGCGGCTGTGGAGGGCGGCCTGGCCCCAGTTCTCGGTCGTCGTGGTGCCCGCCTGACCGGTCTTGGTGAAGCTGCGGAACCACCCGCTCGCGGTGAAGGTGTCCCAGTCCATCGACTGGATGAGTTCGCCGTCCACATAGATCCCGGGGCTCGCGCTGACGTGACGGGTCAGGCTGCGGCCGGCCAGGGGCGTCCCGACGCCGCCGCCGCCCCCGGTCGTGCTGAGGTCCGTGGTGAACATCGACGCGGAGAGATCGCTCGGGCCATAGAAGCCGCTGCGGATCGTGCGGGTGTTGCTGGCGTCGTAGCGGAACCGGATGGGAGTGGACGGGATTGGCCCGCTGCGGACCTGCATGACATCGACGCGGTAGGGGGCGCCGGCGCCGTCCGGGGAGCGGCCGTAGTCGTAGCGGCTCACCGCCTGGTCGCCGTGCAGGGTGCCGACGGTGGGAGAGAGGAACATCCGGGTCGAGCGCGGGCTGATCATCATCATCGACCACCCGGAACCGGCACCGCCGGTCTGCACCGATCGATCGAGGGTGGTGATCTCGGTGTCGCTCGTCGGGTCGATGCTCCAGGGGATCGTCGCGGTGATGGGGGTGGTGGCCGTCCGCAGGTCGATCGTGGCCGAGCGCGGCGCCGACACGGTGAACTCGGGGCTGAGGACGATATAGCCCTCGCTTCCGCCGGCGGTGAACTCCGACCCGAGGAGTGTATAGATCCCCTCGGGGACGCTGATCCGCGCCTCGCCCCGCCAGTTGGTGAACGTCACGCCGTTCGGCTTGGACGCATCGGAGGTGCTCATGTAGCCGATGAGGCCGGCGTAGGGCCGGCCGTCACGACCGATCGCCTTGATGGTCAGCGTGTGCATCGGCCAGCGGGCGTCGGACGTCCGGGCCGGCGCCGACGTGGCCCGCAAGGTGCGGACGCCGGCGAAGAGGTCGGCGGCGGTGTGGGCGGTCAGCGCCGCGCCGAGCGCGCGGCTGCTTGCCGAGGTGATGACACCGGTGCCGCGCAGTCCGTCGCGCGAGGTGATCTCGACCCCGGGGACGGCGGTCGGGGAGGAGGGATCGGCATACGTCACCGTGACGGGAGTGCGGCCGCCGCGCGCGGCGATGGCCGCGGCGTCGAAGAGCGCGGGATCGAGCGTCGCGCCGACGAGGGGCCGCACGCTCTCGGGGATGACATAGGTGGAGGACCCGACGCGCATCGACGTCGCCGCTCCGCCGCTCATCCGGCCGAGGACGGTGAGCGTCGAGGCGCCCAGGGCGTTCGTCCCGAGGGCGACGCGGTCGCCGGTCGGGAGGGTGACCAGTGAGGGTGCGGTGGCCGTGCGGGCCGCCGTCGCGATCGTCCGGATGCCGCCCGATTCCGCGCCGGTCGCCGGCCTCGCCGTCGCGATCCCCGCCGGGTCCGCGCTCGCCGCCGCTGCCGCCAACACCAGCGCCGCCGAGGCGCCCGCACCGATTCCCAGCCCTGCCCTGATCCGCATGCCCGCTCCCTCGCGTGATGGCTCGGGGGGATCGTCCCCCCGGCGCCGATCCTTACATGGGGATACCGAGTATGTCGACCCTTACCTCCGAGGTGATTCAGGCGTGTCGCCCGGTGTGCGGGCGCGCTCGTTCGCCATACCACCGGTTGAGACGACATTGGCGCTACGGACACTGCCCGGGCCGGCGACGCCGACCCGGGCAGTGGTGCGACCGCAGCGCGTCAGCGGTGTCGCGGAACATACTGGGCCAGGTCGGCCTCGACGCTCGTGCTCACGGTGGCCGGGCCACCGAGGATGACGATCTTCTGCGGGTTGAGGCGATCGAGTTCGGTGTCGATCGACGGGGGGATCTCGTTGGTCTTGACCAACAGCATCGGGCCGGGGGTGTGGCCCGCGATCGGGCTGCCGGACAGTGCGTCCGTGAAAATGAGACCCGAGGCGATGAACGCGATCTTGACTCCCGGACGGAAAGACTTCGCGCTGATCTGAGCGGACGCCTCATAGCGGTCGAGTCCGTCCCAGCGGTCCACGACGCCCGTGGTGTAGGCCTCGAGTTGCTGTTGCACCGTGTCATCGATCGTGGCCGGTCCGCCGAGCACGACGATGTCGTGCGGCTTGAGCCGCTGGAGTTCGGCAATGATCGAACTGGGGATCGCGTTGTCCTTGACCAACAGCATCGGGCCGGGGGTGTGGCCGGCGATCGGGCTGCCGGACAGTGCGTCGGTGAAGATCAGGCCGGATGCGACGAAGGCGGTGTCGACGCCCGGCTTGAAGGACATGGCGCTGATCTTGGCGGACGCGTCATAGCGATCCTTGCCGTCCCACCGGGATACGGCCCCGGTGGTGTAGCTGTGCAGTTGGCTCTCCACGGTCGTCGTGATCGTGTTGGGCCCCCCGAGGACGACGATTCGGTGGGGCTTCAACCGGCTCAGCTCGGCCTTGATCGACGAGGGGATCTCGTTGGTCTTGACCAGAAGCATCGGGCCGGGGGTGTGGCCGGCGATCGGGCTGCCGGAAAGGGCGTCGGTGAAGATCAGACCGGAGGCGATGAACGCGGTGTCGACGCCCGGGTCGAACGACATGGCACTGATCTTGGCCGAGGCCTCGTAGCGATCCAGCCCGTCCCACCGCTCGACCTTCCCGCTCGGGTTGCTGCCGGCGACGGTGAAACTGACCGAGGTGCTCTGACTCGTCCCATCGGTGAACTCCGCGGTCGCGGTCGCCGTGTAGCTTCCCGCGATCAGGCCGCGAGCGGTGGCGCTCCAGTTGCCGAGGGTGTCGATGGAGGCGGGGATGTCGCCGCCCAGGCCGGAGACCGTCACCGACTTGACCGTGCTGGGCTGGGAGTTGGTGAGGTTGGCGGCGAGCTTCGAGGGGTCGAGCACCACCGTGCAGGACTCTCCCGTGGCGTCAGCCAGGGCACGCAGCGCTTCCCCGGTGTCACAGGCGCCCGACCCCAGCCCTTGACCGATCGCGAAGGTGCGAACCTTGATGCCTGACGCGCTCAGTTGGGTCATGGTCGTCGAGGAGACTTCAGTCGTGGGCTGGCCGTCAGACATGAAGAACAGCCACTTCGTGCCCGTCTGGCCGCTCATGGTGTCCATCGCGACTCGAATCGCGGTGTCGTAGTCCGTACCGTCAGGCAGATCGAATGGGGAGTACTCCCCGACGTGTTGGACCACCATGGAGCGTGCAACGACATCGACGTTCGGGGCGGCCCCGTCTTGCCGACCAGGTGCGACGAAGGTCTCCCCTGGAGTGGCACTCATCTGAGCGCTCCCCGCGTCTCCGGCGAAGGCCAGGGCTCCGGCCCGGATGTTCGTGGCACTGTCCGGGATCTTGGAGATGTCGTGATTGAGCGCCAGCAGTCCCGCGACTTCGCAGTCGGTCACGTCACCGATCGAGCCGTCTCCGTTGAGGTCATCTCCGGCGCTGACGGTGCCGTCACCATTGCAGTCCATGTCGTGCGGGTCGCTGGTC
The DNA here is from genome assembly GCA_039812345.1 of Nostocoides sp. Taxonomy (GTDB): domain Bacteria; phylum Actinomycetota; class Actinomycetes; order Actinomycetales; family Dermatophilaceae; genus Nostocoides_A. Next base: position 46,838 of record JBDIAJ010000005.1, read on the forward strand.
GAGGAGGAGAGATCCGCGGTGTACAGGATGCGGTGTTGGTCCTGGGTTCCCCCGACCCCCGCGGTGCCCCGGACCGTCAGGTCCCCGACGGGGACCGTCGCGCCGCTGGTCGGATAGGTGATCGACACGGTGTTTCCGGCGGCCGCTCCAGCGGCCGTCGGGGCCAGCCAGGGGACGGCCAGCGCGAGTGAGACAAGCGGCGCAAGCGCCGCCTTGGCGAGTTTCATGAGTGTCCTCCCAGACCACAGATGGGCCCGCCGCCCGCGAGCGCACATGGCGGAAGAACGCAGGGGCGGAACGCGAATCGATTGGTGTATCGACGCTAGCCGCGCGGCCTCAGGCGGGGACAGTCGCTCGAGACGGGTACTTGCCAGACCCGCCCAAGCGTGCTACGGGGCGGTGGCCGCCTCCATCGCGGTCCGTATGCCGCGCAACCGGTCCGCCGCCCGCGCCCGGGCCGCGGGCAGGTCGTCGGTCTCGGGCAGGTCGTCGGAAACGGGCTCGATGACCTCGAGGTAGACCTTGAGCTTGGGCTCGGTCCCGGACGGGCGGACGATGATCCGCGAGTCGTCGGCCAGGAGATAACGCAGGCCGTCGGTCGGTGGCAGCCCGCCGTCGCCGCGCGCGAGGTCGTCGGTGCGGCATACGGGCTGGCCGGCGATCTCGGTCGGGGGAGTGGCGCGCAACCGGGACATGACGGCGGCGATGAGGTCGAGGTCGGCGACCCGGACCGAGAAGGCGTCGGTCGCGTGCACCCCGTGGGCGCGGGCGAGCTCGTCGAGGACCGCGTGGAGGTCGGAGCCGGCCGCCTTGCGGGTGGCGGCGAGTTCGGCGAGCAGGAGGGCCGCGGTGATGCCGTCCTTGTCTTTGACGAAATCCGGTGCGACGCAGTAGCCGAGGGCCTCCTCGTAGCCGTAGGCGAGGTCCGGCGCGCGCGAGATCCACTTGAAACCGGTCAGGGTCTCCTCGTGCGGGATCTTTGCGGCGGCGCACATCGCGGCGAGGAGACGGGAGCTGACGATCGAGTTGGCGAACCGGCCGCCGTCCGGAACACCGCGGGCGATGAGATGGGCGCCGAGGAGCGCACCGAGTTCGTCACCGCGCAGCATCCGCCATCCGCCGGGGCCGGGGATGGCCGCGGCGCACCGGTCGGCGTCCGGGTCGTTGGCGATCACGAGGTCGGGGCCGGTCTGCTCGGCGAGCTCGAGGGCGAGATCCATCGCGCCCGGCTCCTCGGGGTTGGGGAAGGCGACGGTCGGGAAGTCGGGGTCGGGCTGGGCCTGCGCCTCGACCGGGATCGGCGCCGGGAATCCGTTGGCGGCGAACGCATCCTGCAGGGTCTGCGAGCCGACGCCATGGAGCGCGGTGTGGACGACGATGATGTCTCGGGGAGTGCCTTCGGCGGGCGTGAAGGTCGTGTCGGTGAGGTAATCGCGATAGAGGGTCTCGTCGAGGACGTCCCAGCCGTCGTCGGCCCGCGGCACCGAGGCGACCGAGGTGACCGCGGCGATCCGCTCGGCGATGAGCCCGTCGACCGGGGGGACGATCTGCGACCCGTCGGCGAGGTAGACCTTGTAGCCGTTGTCCTGCGGGGGATTGTGGCTCGCAGTCACCATGACGCCGGCATCCGCGGCGAGGTAGCGGACGGCATACGCGAGGAGGGGGGTCGGGAGCGGCCGCGGGAGGAGGTGAGCGCGGCCGCCGGCCGCGGTGACCACGGCGGCGGTGTCCCGGGCGAAGACGTCGGAATCGGTGCGGGCGTCGTAGCCGATGACGACGGTCGGGATGTCGGAGATCGTCGCCAGATGGGCCGTCAGGCCGGCGGCGGCGCGGATGACGACGGCGCGGTTCATCCGGTTGGGGCCCGCGCCCATGGCGCCGCGCAACCCGGCCGTGCCGAACTCCAGCATCCCGGCGAATCGGTCGGCGAGATCCGTTGTCGCAGCAGGATCTCCGGACTCGGCGGCGGCGATGACGGCGGTGAGCTCGGCCTGGGTGGCGGGATCCGGGTCGTCCGCGGCCCAGGCCCGCGCCTGGTCGAGCAGGCGGGGGAGGTCGTGAGTGGGCGAAGACGGCATGCGGGTGAACTCCTCGGTGACACTGAGTGCCGGCCCATCCCCGGGGACCGACCTGGTGACTGTACGGGAAAGACCTGGCCGGGCCGGGCGAAGGTGTGCAGGATTCGTCCATGAAGTGGCATGTCCTCGGCGACCGGGCCCGGCGGTTGCCGGCGCCGCCGCCGGTCGTGTGGGCCGACCTCGTCGAGCGCCGGGGGGAGGGGAGCCGGCCGTGGATGCTGCTCGCGGAGGACGAGATCCGGCCGACGGTGATCCGGGCGTTCGAACCGCGGGAGGTCGTCTGGTCCTCGCTGTGGCCGTCACGGCCGGCGTTGCGGATCCTCCTGACGTGCGAACCGGTCGGGTCGGAGACCCGGTTGCGGTTCACGATCGAGTCGCCGGATGCCGTCGATGACCCGTCGGCGGTGGGGCACTACCGGCGGCGGATCAACGAACTGCTCTTCCGGGACCTGCGCGAGTCGTATGACGCGTGACGTCGAGAGGTCGACTATGGGGTCTCCCGCTGTTTGTGTGGGTGGCTTGGGGGAGGTGTAGCGCGCACGTCGCTCTGGTGCATAGGTTTTCGAC
>JBDIAJ010000006.1:0-49481 GCA_039812345.1 Nostocoides sp.
TCACTCTCCGAACATCGCCTTGGGAGCCGCGGCGGGCCGCAACCATGAGGAGAGGTCCCGGTCGATGAGAGTCTGCAACAGCTCGATGTCCTCTCGATACACCTCGATCAGTTCCGCGCGGACCGTCGGGGACACCGCCTCCCGTTTCAGACCGGTCGCGAGGAGGGAGTCGACCCCGCGCTGGAGGCGTTCGGGGACGATCGGCTTCGCCCACGGACGCGAGACCCGGCGCAGCTTGTAGGCCAACGCCACGGCCGCGTTGCGGGGTCGGCCCGAGACGTTGAACTGATTCATCAGTTCGGCGGAGTCCGGCATGGGGTCGACTCCCAGCCACTCGCACACGCCGTCCAGCACGGTCTTGGCGTCCACCCGCAGATCCTCGTTGAGGATGACCTTGACCCGGTCCTTGCCGAAGGTCTCGACATACGGCTTCAACTGGCGGCCGTAGAACCCGGTCATGACGTACTGCGACCCGGGCTCGATGCCCGGGGGGCGATGGATGGCTTCGGAGAACGGGGACCGCTCGAGGCTGTCACGGACGAAGGCCTGATAGTCGGAGAACGCGCGCTCGATCGGGTTGCGGAGGATCGCCAGAAGCTTGGCGTTGGGCAACTCCTCCGCGATCCGGTGGCAGGCGTATGGCGATCGCATGTACTCCGGCGAGCACTCGCCGACGATCGCCCCCGAAGGCGCCTCCTCGAAGAGGGATTCGTACTGCGCGAGGGTGCGCGTGCGGTGCCGCTTGTAGACCGAGTTCTTCTCGACCTCGGGCCGGGTGGCCCCGTCCGTGTCCACGCGTTCGTAGGCGAAGAAGTTCGGCTCCTGCAGCCACGGCATGTAGATCTGGGGGTGCTCCCCGAGGAACTGCGCCAGGGACGTCGTTCCCGACTTGAATGCCCCGATCACGAGGAAGTCAGGCAGTCTCCCCACGCTCGCCACTCCTGTTCCCTCGGCTCCCAGCCGACTTCTGCACGCGTTCGAAGTTGACAGTTTAAATGGTCGTTGGTCATGCTAACGGGCACTACGACAGTAATTCACGGCGAGGCCACTCTTCACACCGGGCGAAGCGCGCCCGCGGCCCCGCAGGATGTGATCGGCTCACATCCGAACTGCACGAGGTCGAGCACCCCCGAGCTCGACCGAGACACGGAAGGTCGTCCCCCCATGGCAGTTTCGCGCGCCACCGATTCCGCACCCCCACAACCAGCGCCCACCGATTACGTCGGTCTCGACGACACCGCCCCCAGCGGGGATCCGCTCGGGGGCATTTCACGTCGCGCCACCCTCACCGGTATGGCCGGTGTGGCCGCCGCCACCCCCTTGATGACGGATCCCGCCGCAGACGGACTCAAGGTGCCGCTCGGTGCCCGTCTCGACACCTCCGGTCGGCCGATCAGTGCCCTGACCGGGACGCTCGGCGTGTGCACCGTGACCTCGACCACCTCCGGCATCTGGGGGCAGCACGACAAGGTCCTCTGGGTGCTCAAGAGCGTCGGTGCGAGCTGGATCCGCAGCGAGATCTACGCCGGCAACAAGGGTCAGGTGACCTGGCTCAACCAGCTCGCCGCCAATGGCGTGCGCACCAACATGATCATGCAGGACCCGGCGATGAAGAACGCCACGCCCGAGCAGCTGGTCTCGTTGATCGCCTCATCGATGCCCAACGCCTGTCACAGCATGGAGGGCGCCAACGAGTGGAACCTCCAGGGCGGCGCCAACTGGGCGAGTGAACTGCGCGCGCATCAGACGCGGATCTGGAACGCGGCGAAGGCCAACCCGCTGACGCGCAGCAAGCCCGTCGTGGGTCCCGCACTCGGCATGCGCAAGGGCTATGACGAGTTCGGCAACCAGTCGGCGATCATGGACTGGGGCAACATCCACCTCTACACCGGGGGCTTCGTCCCCGGTTATCGCAGCGACGATGTCATCGCCGAGGAGCGCAAGGTCTGCGGCTCCAAGCCGGTCATCGTCACCGAGACCGGATGGCACAACGCCAGTCGTTACACCGGAACGCACAACTACACCCCCGAGGACGTGGCCGGCATCTACGGGCCGCGCCTGATCCTCGAGTACTTCGTGCGGAACGTCCCCAAGGTCTCGATCTACGAGTTGATCGACGAGCCGGCCGACCCCTCGATGACCGATCACGAAGCGCACTTCGGGCTGGTCCGCAACAACTGGTCGCCCAAGCCCGTCTTCACCTCGCTGGCCAACATGAACCAGATCATGAACCGCCAGTACCGCACCACCGGCGCCCGCGGTGGCCGGCTCTCGTTCAAGTTCAACAGCGGCCCATCCGACCTGAGGTCGGCCCTCGTGGCCCGCAACGACGGCCGCTACCAGCTGTTCCTGTGGCGCAATGTCGCGATCTACGACCCCAACAAGCGGGTCTACCTCAACCCGCCGGCGGCCACGGTCAGCATCAACTGGTACACCACGCGGAACGTCAAGCGGTTCGCCCCATCCACGTCCGCCAACGCGCTCGAGTCGAATCTCACCTCCGTATCGACGCTCTCGCTCAAGGGTGAGATGCAGATCCTGGAGATCGCACCGGTCTGAGGTATCGCCATACGGACGACAGCGCCCGGTCCCTCGGTTGGGGGCCGGGCGCTGTCGTCGAGGGGGCCGTTGTCACTCACGTGGCCGTGGCGTCGCCCGCTGATCGGGCAGGTGCGCCGGATCGGGCGACGTGCCCGGGTCGGCCGGACGCGCTGCCGCGCGGGCCCTGCGGGTCAGGACCGCGAGGGCGGCGCCGCCAACCGCGGCGATCAGCGCCATCAGGACCGCGAGCGCGATGAGAAGGCCGCGATGACCGCCACCGGCGGCCCCGGTCGCTCCGGGTTGCGCCGACGGAGGTGCGCTCGGTGCGAACGTCGGTCGGTGCCCCCCGATCTGGACCACCTTGACGCGGTCGAGGCCGGTGACGGTCACCGACGAGGCGCGCGGCTGGTCGGCGATCGTCCGGCCGTCGACGACGAAGGCGGCCGCTGGGGTTGCCAGGTCGATCCGCACGGTCGTCGATGCCGCGGCCGGATCGGGGAGGACTCCGCGCTGCCAGAGGACGACGTACTCGGTCCCGTCCGACTTGGTGAACACGAGATGCTCGACGGCCCCCGTGGGGGCGTTGGTCGCCCCCGTCGGTGTGACCGTCACGGGGTCGGAGACCCGCACCTGGCCGCCGGTGTCGGACGGGTCCGCGAGCAGGGTCTGCAACGCCTGGATCGCCTGGTAGGCGGGCGTCTCGCTCAGGTCGTGCCGGATGAGGCCGAAGAATGCCTCCTGCTCGGTCAGCGTGGGGTCCTCGCGTTCGTCCGCGAGTTGATAGACGTACGTTCGCGTGACGCCCGCCTGGTAGTTCTCGAGGAGGGTACGCAGGAGGTACTGCGCCTTGACGTCCTCGGTGACCGGCTGCTGGTTCTGGGTCCGGTTCAAGGCCGTGTGGTAGCCGGTCTCGGTGACGATGATCGGCTTGCCCGGGGCGTTCGCCCGGGACTGCGTCAGGAGATCCAGATAATCCTCCGGAGGGCCCCCGTTGGCGTAGTTGTGGGCGTTGACATAGTCCTGACAGTCCGTCATCCCGGTCAACAGAGGGACCCGGAAGCGACGGGCGACAGAGGGGCCGATGACCGGGACGTCCGCCCACTCCGGGTTCTGCTTGACCGCGTCGTGCAGCCGGCAGGTGAAGGAGCGCAGATCCTCCAGCCAGGTGCCCTGCTTGGTGCTGTCCCATTCGTTGGCCGTCTCGACGGTCTCGACGATGGGACGCAGACCGTCGTCCTGCGCGGTCTGCAGCAGGGTCGCCGGGTCCGGGAGGACCCCGCCGGCGCCGGCGACACCGGCCGAACCGAGGACCAGATTGAGCTTGAGCCCGTATGACGGCAGCTTGTGGAAGGCGTCGATCAGCTGTGGCGTCGGATCCGGCGGCAACCCGTCCCGGACGTGATGCACCCCAAGGGCCTTGACCTTCGCCAGCAGCGCGTCAACCTGGCCGTATGTCGTGTCGGCGTACCGGAAGTGGGTGACCACACCGACGCTGTCGACGAAGCTGGCGGCGCTGTGAGCGCTGTCGTCACCACCCACGGCGGTCGCTGCCGGCGCCCCCTCCGCGAGGATGCCGGCCGCCGCCAGCGCGAGCCCCAGAACGACGCGCAGGCCACGGTTCGGGCGGCGGGAAGACGCGGGGCCGCAGGGCACGGCATACCCCCTGATTCGATGTGGACGCGGTGACGCGGGCGTCATCGTAGTCGAGTCGACTGGTGGCGTATGCTGGTGCGCCGGTCGTCCGGGCGTGGCCCGCCGCCACCCCCGCCGCGGCCTCTTCGTCGGTCCGGCGCCGACCTCGGAGTTGATTGGTGAAGATCCAGGCTGCACCCACCGACGCAGCGGACGGCAAGCCGCTCGCGCGGACTGCGGCGATCACCGCGCTGTCCAATATCGCGCTGCCGCTGACGTCCCTGATCTCCGGCCCGATCCTCGCCCACGCCCTCCCGCCGGACAAGCGCGGCATCATGACCGGTGCCGTCGTCCCGGCCTTCGTGCTGATGTTCCTGGCCAACATGGGACTGCCGGAGGCGACGACCTTCGCGGTGGCGAAGCTGCGTCAGGATCCCCGGGCGGTGTTCCTGCGTGCGGCGTCGATCTCGATTCCCCTCGGCATCATCTCCGCGGCGTTCTTCTGGGCGATCGCGCCCTACCTCTACAGCGACTCGATGCAGGCGGCCGTGCCGCTGGCGCGCCACGTCATCCTCTTCCTCCCGGCGCTGATGCTCGTCATAATCCTCCGGTTCACCGTCAACGGGATGCGGCGGTATCGGGCGGTCAACACCGAGCGGGTCCTGACCCCCGTCCTGCGCCTTCTCGGGTTCGTCATCCTGGTCGTCCTCGGCACCCTCACCGCGGGCAGCGCGGCCGTCTCGCAGATGTGCGCCACCGTGCTCGGCGGGTGCTTCCTCTTCTGGACCCTGCTCCGGCACGGTTCCCGGGTCGCGGATCGAGAGCCCACCGAGAAGCACCTGACCCGAACGCTGGCGAGTTTCGGGGCCCGAGGCTGGGGAGCGGTGCTGGGCAATCTCGTCAACTGGCGGCTCGACCAGCTCGTGCTGCTCGCGCTCATCTCCGACACGCAGCTCGGGCTCTACGTCGTGGCGGTGCACTTCTCCGAGATCCCGTCGACGGCCGTCAACGCGGTCCGCAATGTCATCTTCGCCGAGGCGGCCCACCGCAACGAAGGTGACCTCGTCGCCCGGGCAGCGCGTTCCGTGGTCCTCCTCGTCGGGGTGAGCAGCATCGTGGCGGGCTGCCTGTCGCCGCTGTTGATCCGCTTCCTCTTCGGCGTGAAATACATGCCGGCGCTGGGCATGGCCCTGGTCCTGCTCGTCGCGACCCTGCCCTTCTGCCTCGAGCAGATCCTCGCGGCGGGCCTGTTCGCGATGAAGCTGCCCGGCCTGCGGTCGATCTCCCAGTTGCTGGCCGCCATCGTCACCGTCGTCGGCCTGTTCACCCTCTGTCCGCACATCGGCGCCATGGGTGCGGCGATCACGAGCCTCGTCGCCTACACCGTCAACGCCGGGCTCGCCGTCTATCAGTTCACCCGCAAGACCGGGATGAGCGTGCGCGACGTCACGCTCCCCCGAGGCAGCGACGTCCGTTGGGTGAGCAACCGCCTCATGGGCCTGATCCGCTCGATGACACGCAAGGTGCGTCGCCGCCCGACTCCGTCGGTCCCGGATCTCGCCCCGGACGACGACCCCACCAACCCCATCGAGCATCCGACGATGATGCCCGAGGACTACGAGAGCTGACCGGAGGATCCGTTGAGCGACACTCCCGACCCGGGCAATGGCCGTCTGCCCAATCTGGTCATCGCCGGCGTCACCAAAGCCGGGACCACCTCACTCTTCCGCTATCTCGCGCAACATCCCGATATCCAGCCCGCGGACGAGAAGGAACTGCGCCACTTCCTCCCGTTGCGCTATGACGAGGGCATCGGCACGCTCGAGGAGTATGCCGCGCATTTCGCCGGGTGGTCCGGTCAGCGCTACTCGATGGAGGCCTCGCCGGGCTACTTCTACGGCGGCGCCAAGATCGCGGCACCGATGGCCGCCGCGCTGCCCGATGTCAAGGTCATCGTCCTGCTGCGCGAACCGGGCCAGCGCGCATTCTCCTTCTTCAACTTCATGCGCAGTCGCGCGACCCTCCCCCAGGACGCCCAGTTCGAGCCCTGGCTCGACCGGGCCATGGCCTTGATCGCCGAGGGCACGGATCAGGACCGGGCGAACCATCCCTGGTCGGGGGTCGGGACGAGCATGTATGACCGCTGGCTCGATGACTGGATCACCATCTTCGGTGACCGGCTGCTCCTGCTCTTCTTCGATGACCTGGCCCGGGCTCCCAAGGAGACCGTGACCCGCGTCTGCGCCTGGCTGGGCATCGACGAAGCGCCGGCGGACGCCTTCGACTACGAGATCGAGAACAAGACGCGACAGTTCCGCTTCGCCCGGCTGCAGAAGGCGGCGTTGCGGATCAATCGGGCGAATGTGCTCTTCCTCGAGCGCCACCCACGGGTCAAGCGCACGATCCGGCAGACCTACTTCCTCGTCAACTTCCAGCGGGGCGGCTCGGGGATCGCTCCGGCGACCAGGGACCGTCTGGACGCCTTCTATCAACCGACCCGCGAGCGGGTCCTCGCCGCGCTGCGACCGGCCGAGCGCGACCGTGCCCCGCACTGGCTGACTCGGCCCTGACGGCCCCGCGGCGGCCACCTGCCCGACGCGGCGCGCCGGGCGGGTCGATCACTTCTTGTTGTTCTTCAGGTCGTGGATGTGCTGCCAGTGCGCATTGCACTGGTCGACCAGCGTGCGCGTGGTGGCGTACTGCTTGTCGGCGCTGTCCTGTCCCGCGGCGATCGCGTCCTTGGCAGCGGCGAGCGTCGCCGTCGTTGAGGTGACCTGGGCGAGGATCCCCTGGATGTTCGTGCCCGCCGAATCCAGACGCGAGGTCAGGGCGTCGCTCGCGAGGAGGTGCGCACCGGCCGCGCTGACCTCGGCATACTGCTTCTCGAGGTCGTCCACCTTGGCGGAGAACGACTTCAGCGTGCTCGCGAGCTTGGTGTAGGCCGTATCGGCGTCGCCGACGTCACCGGTGACCTTCTCGCGAACCGACCAGGCCGCACTCCGCTTGGCGTCGAGGGCGGGGCAGTCCCACCGATTCGCCTTCTTCTGGTCGAGGGCCGCCTTCACCGCATCGCGCATGTCGGAGAGGTCGGCCGACAGTGCGTCTCGGGCGCCGGAGAGTTTGGCCGCCGCCTCGGCGACGGTGGTGTCGGCGGCGAGCGTCGCGAGGGTCTTCTCCATCGCGTCCAGGCCCGGAAGGGTGGTCGCCTCGGAGGTGGTGGTGCTCGAGGGAGTCGTCGATGTCGAGGACGAGGCGGTGGCACCATCCCCGCCGCAGCCCCCCATGAGGGCCACGCCGACAACGGCGACGAGTCCGGCGGCGACCAATCGGGTCGGTCGGTGGACCGGGACACGGGTGCTCGGCGGCATGACGTTCTGCTCCCCCGGGGTGTTGGGCATCCGGGCACGGAGGTTATCACGCGTGGGAGGATGTCCCCCATGCCCGCAACCCTCGGTGGACCCTGGCCGCAGCCTGCGCGCCACCCCAAAGCCCGGACGGTCCACAAGGCCCGCCGCCATCCGGCCCTCGAGGCCGCCATGTCGGGTGGGCGTCTCGCGACCCGCGCCGCCGGTGTGCTGAGCGCGCCGCTGCGGCCGGATCCGGACTTCCTGCTCATCGGCGCCAAGCGGGGTGGCACGACGTCGGCGTATTTCCACATCCTCTCGCACCCGGACGTGCTGGCCCTGTTCCCGTCGGCCCGACTGCTGCCCAAGGGGCGAGACACCAAGGGCACGAGCTACTTCACGACCAACTACCACCTGGGGTCGATCTGGTACGCCTCGCACTTCCCCAGCCGCGCCCAGCGACTCGTCCACCAGCGGCGCACCGGGCACGTGGGGATCGCCGGGGAGGCGTCGCCCTACTACCTGTTCCACCCGCTCGCCGCGGCTCGAGTGCACGAACACCTGCCCGAGGTCCGGCTGCTGATCGCGCTGCGTGATCCCATCGACCGCACCCATTCGGCCTGGCGTGAGCAGACCCGCAATGGTGTCGAGAAGCTCTCCTTCGAGGACGCGCTCGACGCCGAGGAGGCCCGCCTGGGCCGGGAGGCCGAGCGGCTCGCCTCAGAGCCCGGCTACATCAGCTTCAGCCACGAGTTCCAGTCCTACGCACGCCAGAGCCGGTATGCCGAGTCCCTGGCCCGCTGGTTCGCGCTCTTCCCGCGGGAACAGGTTCACGTGTGGGCCAGTGAGGACTACTACGCGGCCCCCAACGAGACGGTGCGCGGGATCACGGCCTTCCTCGGCCTCGACCCGGACCGGCTTCCAGCCATCGAGCAGCGCCTCAACGCCGCGCCGAAGACCGACCTCGCGCCGGCCACGCGTGAACGGTTGCAGCGCTACTTCGCCGACGACGTCGCCGCGACATCGGACCTGCTCGGGCGCGTCCTGCCCTGGCCGAACTTCACCGAGCCGAACTGATCCACGCCTCACTGATCGGCTGGGTCAGGCCTCGAGCCGTTCGAGGGCGAGCCGCAGGTCGGGCGGGTACTCGCTGGTGAAGGCGACGTGGCGGCCGGTGCCCGGATGCTCGAAGCCCAGGGCGACCGCATGCAGCCATTGGCGCGAGAGCCCCAGTCGAGCCGCGAGGGTCGGATCCGCCCCATACGTCAGATCACCCACGCAGGGGTGTCGGACGGCCGAGAAGTGCACCCGGATCTGATGAGTGCGGCCGGTCTCGAGGGCGATCCCGAGCAGGCTCGCCGAGCGGTAGGCCTCGAGCAGTTCGTAGTGCGTGACGCTGTGCCGTCCCGATGCCATCACGGCGAACCGATAGTCGTGGGCCGGATGCCGGCCGATGGGGGCGTCGATGGTTCCGGACAGCGGGTCCGGAAGCCCCTGGACCACCGCGTGATAGGTCTTGTCGACCTGCCGTGACCGGAAGGCCTCCTTGAGTGCGCTGTAGGCGCTCTCGCTGCGCGCCACGACCATGAGACCACTGGTCCCGACGTCGAGGCGGGAGACGATGCCCTGACGCTCGGCGGCTCCGGAGGTCGCGATCCGCACGTTCGCCGCGGCCAGGCCGGACAGGACGTCGGGCCCGCCCCAGCCCACACTGGGGTGGGCGGCGACACCCGGGGGCTTGTCGACCACGACGATGTCCGAGTCCTCGTGCACGATGCGCAGATCGGGGACCGGGATCGGGACGATCGCGGGCGATGTCCCGGGCCCGGGGAGAGTCACCTCCAGTTGCTCGCCGCCGCTGACCCGGACCGACTTCCCGATGGGCGTCCCGGCGAGCAGGACCTCGCCCGAGGCGAGCAGGTCCGCCGCTCGAGAGCGGCTCAGACCGAACAGCCGGGCGATGGCGGCATCGGCCCGTTCACCCGAGAGCCCGTCGGGGACGGTGACGAGGCGAACGTCACGCGTCATCCGCCCGCCCTCGTTCCGTCGAGCCGGATGCCCCGCAGGGACAGCCACGCGAACAGGAGGGCGGCCCCGACGATGAACACGTCGGCGACATTGCCGACGAACCACCCGAAGTAGTCGAGGAAGTCCACGACATGGCCTCGGCCGACGCCCGGCTCGCGCAGGAAGCGATCGAGCAGGTTGCCGGCCGCCCCCCCGATGACGAGACCGAAGACCCAGGCCATGAGCGGCGACAGGGCGCGCGTGTGCGCCAGGTGCAGCATCCGGACGACGATGAGGACGGCCACCGCGGTGACGACATACGTCGTCCCGTCCAGCATGGAGAACGCGGCACCGGGGTTGCGGATCAGTCGCAGAGACACCAGGTCGCCGAGCAGCGGGCGGGAGACACCGGGATCGAGACTGTGCAGTGCCCACAGTTTCGTCCCCTGGTCGAGCAGGACGCTCCCGACAGCCACCACCCACACCAGGTGGGATCGTCGGCCCCTGGCGGGCGTGGGGTCGGCGTCGATCAGCGGCGCTCCTCTTTGCTCTTGCATGGCAGGCATAGCGTCGCACGGGGGGCCGCCTCGAGACGAAGTTTGCCGATCGCGTTGCCGCAGTTCTCGCACACGCCGTAGGTGCCGTTCTCGAGTCGTTCGATCGCCCGCCGGCTCTGGACCAGCATCTCGCGGGCGTTGTTGGCGAGGCTCAACTCCTGCTCGCGTTCGAGCGTCTTGCTCCCGGCGTCGGCCTGATCGTCACCGGCGCCGTCCCCGGAGTGCCGCATCAGGGCCACGACCTCGTGTTCGGCGATCTCGATCTCGCCGCGCAATCCGTTGATGTCGGCCTCGAGGGCAGCCCGTATGCCGGCGAGCTCCTCCGGAGTCCAGGGCGTCTCACCCTCCTTGACCGGAAGGGTCCGCGCGTGTGTCTTCGCCGACGATGCTCGCCTGCGCGGAGCAGAAGAGTGGTCGGACCCGGCCTCGGCCCGGTCGGACTCCTCGGACGAGGATCGTCCGCCCCGTGTCGGTGACATCCGCACCCCTTTGTCGGCTCGATCGGAGCGGGCCGAGCAGGCCCGCCAGAGGAGGATAGGGCATGAGGGCGCGAGGCGGGTCAGGCGGGCGGGATCGTGGCCGGGATGAGACCTCGGGGGCGTCTGGGCATGCCCAGACGCCCCCGAGCGACAGATCGGTGTCGAGAGCTCAGGCGTCCGCCACCTCGACGCGCTGCATCGAGGTCCCACTCAGCGTGTCGAGCTCCATGAGCTGCTCCTGGAGGTAGCTCTTGAGGTGGCTGCGGTATTCGGACTCGAACTCGCGCAGCTCCTCGATGGTCGTCTCCAGCGAGTGCCGCTGGCCCTCGAGGCTGCCGAGGATGTTGTCGCGCTGCCCCTGCGCGGCGGCGACGATCTGCGCGGCGTGGTCCTTGGCCTGGCGCAGCATGGTCTCGCTCTGCTCGGTGGCGTCGGCGATGAGCGAATCGTGCTCGGCCTGGCCCGTCGAGAGCAGTTCCCCATGCCGGGCCTGGGCCTGGGCGACCAGCTGGTCGTGGGTCGACTGGCCCTCGGTGATGAGGCGCTCGTGCGTCGAGGTCGCCTCGTTGAGCTTCTCGTCGTGGAAGCGCTGCGCCACCGCCAGCAGTTCGTCGTGTCGGGCCTGGCCCTCGGTGATCAGTCGATCGCGGGTGTTGGCGCCCTCGGCGACATGCTCGTCGTGCACCCGCTGGGCGAGGGCGATGAGCGGGGATGCGTCGGTGGGCGCGGGCGGCGGCGGCGCCGCGGCCGCGGCGGACTGGGCCTTGGCGACCTTGTCCTCGAGTTCGGCGATCCGCTCTTGCAGGACACGCTCGTTCGCCTCAAGATCCGAGGCTCTCTGCCGGGCGGCACCCTCCGCCTCATCGGCCCGGGTGTTGGCCGCCTCCACCCGCTCGCGGGCGGCGCGTTCGGCCTCGTCCGCGCGGGTGTTGATGTCGCTGAGCCGCTGATCGAGTGCCGCCCGGTCCTGATCGCCCGCGGCCGAGGCCGCAGCGATGCGCTCGTCGGCCTCCCGACGGTGGCGTTCCTGGAGTTCGCCGAGGGCCCGCTCGGCCTCCTGCCGCAGGGCGACCTCACGGTCGATGCGGGCCTGCCACTCCCCCGTGTCGACAGTCACCGGGATGGGCGCCGAATCCGTGATCTTGGCGTTGCGGCAGTTCTCGAGATCCGCCGTCAGCCGACGCATCGTCGCGACGACCTCGTCGAGGAAGTCGTCGACCTCTCGCTCGTCGTACCCCCGCCGAAACTGTGTCGTCCCAAACGTCTTGTTAAGGACGTCCTCGGGAGTCAGCGGCATGTTCGCTCCTTGCGTGTTCCAATCCCCGCCTCAGGTTCGAGGCCCAGCGTCACACTTTAGAGGATCGACAGGAGTATTGATATCGCTAACATCAGGACGAGAAACGAGAGATCTATGGCCACCGAGCCCAGCCGGACCGGTGGAATCACTCGTCTGAGGGCCTTCAGAGGCGGATCGGTCACGGTGTAGACCGCCTCGGCCACGACCAGGACGACGCCGCGCGGACGCCAGTCCCGGGCGAAGACCTGCACCCAGTCGAGCACCAGGCGGACGATCAACACCACGAAGTAGAGGTAGACGACGGTCTTGAGGATCTCACGGACAACAACCATGGCCCTCCCATCGTCCCCCGAGACCGTCTCCGATCCAAACCCGCCGGTGAAGCGGCTCAGCTCTGGTTGAACAGTTCCCGCGGCGTCTCGGGCACGCTCTCCTCGCCCAGCACCTCCACGTGTGCGGGCGAGAGCAGGAAGACCTTGGCGGTGACCCGTTCGATGGACCCGTGGAGGCCGAACACCAGCCCCGCCGCGAAGTCGACGAGACGCTTGGCGTCGGCATCGCTCATGTCGGTCAGGTTCATGATCACCGGCACCCCGTCGCGGAAGTTCTCCCCGATGGTCTTGGCCTCGTTGTAGGTGCGCGGATGAATCGTCGTGATGCGGCTCAGGGCTCCCATGGGATCCTCCCGGACCAGTCGGGCCACATTGGTTCTGCGGGGCAGCGGAGCGATGTCGGCCTCGCGGACGGGCGCGGCCTCCGGCGCCTCGGCGACTTCGTCGTATTCGTCGGCTTCATAGTAATCGCGATACCGATCGTCCTCGGCGAACCCGAGGTAGACCATCGTCTTCTTCAGCGCGCCCGGCATGCTTCCTCCAAATCGGGTGCCCGGGATCGGCCGGGCGATTGTCAATCCCGCCGACGGCGTTGCCGCCCCGGCGTCGGACTGACGCTATCCAACCCCGCCGCGAGAACCCAGGATTGCGGTTCCGACACGCAGGTGTGTCGCGCCCGCAGCCACCGCTTCCTCCAGATCGGCGCTCATCCCCGCCGACATGATCGTCGCCGCGGGCTCGATCCGGCGGACGGTCTCGGCGATCCCGGCCAGGTCCGCGAACGCCGCAGCGGGGTCGGCCCCCAGCGGAGGGACGGCCATCACCCCTCCGAGCCGCAGCGGCGAGGAGAGCACGGCCTCGGCAAGAGCGGGGACCTCCCCCCGAGGCGTCCCGCCGCGGTCGGGGTCGCCGTCGAGGCTGACCTGGATCAGGACCGTCAGCTCCCGTCCCGCACTCGCCGCGCCCCGGGTGAGGGGGGCGATCAGCCGCGCCCGGTCGAGGGAGTGGACCATCGTGGCGAGCCGACCCGCGAGGACGGCCTTGTTGCTCTGGAGGCGGCCGATCAGGTGCAGGCGCAGTCCCTCGAACGCCCCCTGATCGCTCTTCTCGGCGGCTTCCTGGACCTTGTTCTCGCCGACGTCCTGCACACCCAGGCCCGCGAGCCGGCGGATGTCTGCGCTCGGATGGGTCTTGGTGACGACGATGAGAATGATGTCCCGCGGGTCGCGCCCGCAGGCTGCGGCCGCCGTCACGATCCGCGCCCGGGTGTCCGCGAGGTTGTCCGCGAGGACCCGATGCCGCGGGTCCTGCGCCGGTATGCCGGTCATGCCGCCCGCCGCACGATGACGCCACCGAAACGGCCGGTGACGGCATCGCGTCGGAAGGAGAAGAGATCGTCGCGCTCTCGCGTGCATCCGGCGACCACCTCTGAGTGCACCCCCAGTGCCTGCAATTGCGCCCGCGCTCCGGCGAGGAGGTCCAGCGCCGGTGTCCGGGCACGAGTCCAGGCGAAGGACTCGGGCACCAGCGCGGCGACCTCGGCGCGCAGGTCCGCCGGGACCTCGTAGCAACCGGCGCAGACGGACGGGCCGAGCACCGCCCGCAGGTCGGCCGCCCCGAGTTCGCGCAGGGCGGCGACGACCTCCGGCAGCACACCGCGGGCCAGACCGGGCCGGCCCACATGGGCGACACCCACCGGGCCACCGCCCCGGTCGTCCAGCAGGACCGGGATGCAGTCCGCGACCATGACGACCAGGCCGACATCCCGGGACAACGTCACCATCGCGTCCGCCTCCGGGGGGGCCGGTGCGGGATCCCCGCCGTCCAGGTCCGCCCCGGTGATCACGGCGACCCGCGCACCGTGCACCTGCCGCATGAAGACCAACCTCTTCGGAGCCAGCCCGATCGCCCCGGCGAGGGCCGCCCGGTTGGCCGCGACCGCGGCCGAGTCGTCGCCGACGTGATCACCGAGATTGAGTTCGGCATACGGAACGGCGCTCGTGCCACCGGCGCGATCTGTGAAGGCGCGCGTCACCAGAGCGTCGTCATCGACCCAGGCGAACACGGGGGTGGGTCGGACCTACTTGAGCCAGGTGGGCACGTCGAGTTCGTCGCCGTCCTCGAACACGACCTGCTTCGGCGGCCGAACCGGCTCCATGGGCGCGGCGACCGGCGCGGCCGGCGTCGCCACGGGAGGTGCCGGTGCCGGGGCGGTCGCCGGCGGCACCGGACGGGGGGTCACACTCCCGACGCCCGGGTGACTCGTCGCCGGACGTGCGGGGGGTTGCGCCACGGCCGGGCGGGCGGGAGCGGGCGCGGCCGGGGCCGGACGCGCCGGGGGGGCCGCGGCGGCGGCACGTTCGTCGGCGCGACCCTTGGGGTTGCCGCCGTCGAAACCGGCCGCGATGACGGTGACCCGGACCTCGTCGCCCAGAGCGTCGTCGATGACGGCGCCGAAGATGATGTTGGCGTCCGGGTGCGCGGCCTCCTGCACCAGCCGGGCCGATTCGTTGATCTCGAACAGGCCCAGGTCGCTGCCGCCCTGGATCGAGAGCAGCACGCCGTGGGCCCCGTCGATGCTCGCCTCGAGCAGCGGGGAGGAGATGGCGGCCTCGGCGGCCTGGACCGCCCGGTCCTCGCCACGAGCCGATCCGATGCCCATCAACGCCGATCCGGCGCCGGACATGACCGACTTGACGTCGGCGAAGTCGAGGTTGATCAGGCCCGGCGTGGTGATCAGGTCGGTGATGCCCTGGACACCGGACAGGAGCACCTGGTCGGCGCTGCGGAACGCGTCGAGCATGCTCACGCTTCGGTCGCTGATCGACAGCAGCCGGTCGTTCGGGATGACGATGAGGGTGTCGACCTCCTCGCGCAGCTTGCCGATGCCGGTCTCCGCCTGGTTCGCCCGGCGGCGGCCCTCGAAGGTGAACGGCCGGGTGACGACACCGATGGTCAGCGCGCCGAGACTCTTGGCGATCTTCGCGACGACCGGGGCTCCGCCGGTCCCCGTCCCGCCGCCCTCGCCGGCGGTCACGAACACCATGTCGGCCCCCTTGAGGACCTCCTCGATCTCTTCGGCGTGGTCCTCGGCGGCCCGGCGTCCGACCTCCGGATCCGCGCCGGCACCGAGGCCGCGGGTCAGGTCGCGGCCGACGTCAAGCTTGACGTCGGCGTCGGACATGAGGAGCGCCTGGGCATCGGTGTTGATGGCGATGAACTCGACGCCCTTGAGACCGACCTCGATCATGCGGTTTATGGCGTTGACGCCACCGCCACCGATCCCGACGACCTTGATGACGGCGAGGTAGTTCTGGGGTGCAGCCACGTGCGAGGGCCTCTCTGAGTTTAAACGTCCACTAGAGGGTTAGTCAGTGGATCGGACTGTTCACCCCGAACGCTATGCGCCGATGACGACGGGCGCAACGCGGTCGCAGGCGTGTCGCCGACTTTGTCCGTCAAACGACCCACCGGCCATTGAAACTCACACCTCATCACCCTCAGGGGTCACAGGCGCGGTCGTTCACGTGGTGATCGGAGTATCCGGTGCGCTCACGTCGATGGTGACGGGCTTCTGCGAGAGCAGGATCGCCACGAGCCTGGCCTTGAGCTCGGAGCGATCGGCATTGCCCCAGGTGACGGCCGTGCCGGCGATCGTGAACGTCACCGCGTCGGCGGAACTGACCTGGACGTCGCTCATCCGTCCGCGTAGGTCCTCCGGCAACGCCCGGATGACGTCGAGGGCGACCCTGAGAGCGGTGTCGCCGACGGTGGTACCGCCCGCGGCGCGCACCACCGGAACACCGGCGGCGGCCGGGGGTACGGTGGCGAAGCGCACGCCCTCGATATCTACAAGGTCGACTTGACCCTGAGAGTTTTGGAGGGCGAGGATCGCGACGCGAGGCGTGACGTGCACGACGATCGTGTCGGGGTAACGACGGGTGACGGTCGCATCGGCGACGCGCCGATCCCGTTCGATCGCGGTCTCGACGGATCCGAGCCCGGTGAGCAGCAGCGGCTTCCCGCGGACCACGGCCGCGGTTGCCCGGGTGGCGTCCTCGAGGGCTCCGGTGACCCCGTCGACACGGATGTGTTTGACCCGGACCACCGGCGAGAACACCGCGAGCCAGGCCAGCACCCCGAGGGTGAGCAGCGCCAGGACGATCGTGGGCAGGCGTCCGGGGGCCCGGCGGCGGTGGGTCGTGGTCGCCGGCGGCCGGGGCCGCGGCGCCGGGGCGCCGGCATACCGCCGTGGGGGGGCGGCAGCCTGGGGCCGGGACGGAACGCGTACCTTCATCGTTGAGACCTCGCGAGTTCGTCGAGGATGCGCTGGCCCAGCCTCGTCACATCACCGGCACCCACGGTGAGGACGAGATCCCCCGGCTGGGCGTCCGCGATGACCCGTGCGACGGCCTGGTCACCGTCGTCGACGAGGTCCGCCGCGCGTCCGAGCCGGGCCAGATGCTCCGCGATCAGGTGCGATCCGACCCCCGGGATGGGCTGTTCGCGCGCACCGTAGACGGGCAGGAGGACCACCTGATCGGCCCGCGCCAGCCCGGCCGCGAAGTCGGCCGCGAAGTCGCGGGTACGACTGAACAGATGCGGCTGGAAGATCACCCGCATAGCCCCGTCGGAGGCGACGGCGCGCGCGCCCGACAGCAGCGCGGCGACCTTCGGGGCGTTGTGGGCATAATCGTCGACGACGGTCACCCCGCCGACGACACCCCTGACTTCGAACCGTCGACGCGTCCCGCGGAAGCCGGCGAGGGCGGCGATGGCGTGCTCGGCGTCCAGGCCGAGCCCGATGCAGCACGCGGCCACCGCCGCGGCGGCGTTGTGCACATTGTGGCGGCCGGGCGCGCCGAGCACCAACGGGAACCGCGCGCCCTCCATGGTCAGCCGGGCACCCGCGCGAGGACCGTCGACGGCCAATCCGTCGATGCGGACATCGGCCTCCGCGGCCTCGCCATACGTCGCCACCCGCCGGCCCCCCGCGCGCGCGCGGGCGGCGAGCCGCGCCGCGCCGGGGTCGTCGCCGTCGACAACGAGGAGGCCGGGGCCGCGCACCGAATCGGCGAATGCGGCATACGCCGCCTCGACGTGGGCCAGGTCCCCATAGAAGTCGAGGTGATCCGGCTGCACATTGGTGACCACCGCCACGTCGGGTCGGTAGCAGAGGAAGGAACTGTCGGATTCGTCCGCCTCGACCACATAGTCGTCACCGGAGCCGAGGGCCGAACTGACGCCCGTCGCGACGAGTGGCGAGCCGATGGCGTAGGACGGGTCTCGACCGGTGTCGATGAGGACACTGGCGATCATCGCCGAGGTCGTCGTCTTGCCATTGGCCCCGGCGACCGCGACCCTGGTGCGCTCACCCATGCTCACGGCCAGCGCCTGAGCGCGGTGGACGATGCGTCGGCCGGCCGCCCGGGCCGCGGCGAGTTCGCCGTTCGACTCGGGGATGGCGGATGAGACCACGACGGTGTCGCAGTCGCGGACGTGCGCCGGGTCGTGGCCGACCGCGACCGGCAGGCCCGTGGCTCGAAGGTCGGCGACCGCATCGCCGGCGTGGGCATCGCAGCCGGACACGGGCACTCCGGCGGTCGCGAAGACCCGGGCGATCCCGGACATCCCCGATCCACCGACCCCGATGAAGTGGACGCGTCCGAGGTCCTCCAGGGACGGCAGGGGCGCCTGGAAGTCGAATCGTGGGTTCGCGACGAGGGAGGTCATCGCGCCCGCCGCCGCTGCCGGTGGGCGGCCGTCACGAGGTCGGCCAGGAGCTCGTCGCCACCGCGTTCGCCGACCCCGGCCGCGGCGCGCGCCATGTCGTTCAGCCGACCCGAATCGAGCAGCAGGCCGAGGATCTCCGTGCGCACCCGGTCGGGTGTCAGCGCCGCGTCATCGATGAGTGACCCACCGCCGGCCGCGATGACATCGGCCGCGTTCAGTCGCTGCTCCCCATTGCCGATGGGCAGCGGGACGTAGACGGCCGGCAGGCCGATCGCCGTCAACTCGCACACCGTGTTGGCGCCGGATCGAACGAGCGCGAGGTCGGCCACGGCATACGCCAGTTCCATCTGATCGGCATACGGAAGGACGACGTAGCGGGCCCCGCCCACCGGATCCGGGGGGGCGACCTCCTTGCCGGCCCCGGTGATGTGGAGGACCTGGATGCCCGCGCGGAGCAGATCCGAGGCGGCGTCGTAGACGGCGGCGTTGAGGCGGGCCGCACCCAGCGACCCGCCGGTGACGAGCAGCGTCGGCCGGGTGGCGTCCAGGCCGAACTCCGCCAGCGCCGGGGGTCGCAGTGCCGCCCGGTCGAAGTGACTGATCTCCGGGCGCAGCGGCATCCCGACGACGGTCGCGTGGGGCAGTCGGGTGCTGGCGAAGGTGACCCCGACGAAACTCGTCATCCGGGCGCCGAGCCGATTGGCGAGTCCGGGACGGGCGTTCTGCTCGTGGATGGCGATCGGTATGCCGCGGCGCCGAGCCGCGAGGTAGGCCGGCGTCGAGACGTAGCCACCGAACCCGACGACGACGTCGGCCCGCGTCGCGTCGATCGCCGCTCCCGCGGCGTCCACCGCAGCCTCGAGGTTGCGGGGCAGGCGGAACAGGTCGGCACTCGGCCGGCGAGGGAGGGGAACCTTCGGGACGGTGTGGAGCGGATACCCGCGGGCGGGAACGAGCCGCGCCTCGAGGCCCGTGCTCGTCCCGAGCGCGGCGACGGCGATCTCGGGGTCGCGGGCCCGGAGGCAGTCGGCCAGCGCGAGGAGGGGCGAGACATGACCAGCCGAGCCACCGCCGGCGAGCAGGACCGATCGGGGAGAGTCAGCGGCCACGGGCTCTCCGGATCCGGGAGAGCACGGCCTGGGAACCCCGGACGGCTCCCGGACGGGCCGCCAACTGCTCGGCGCATCCGGGTTCGGCCCGCGCCAAGGCCAGCAACACGCCGGCGGCCAACATGGTCGTCACGAGGGACGAGCCGCCAGAGGAGACGAACGGAAGCGGCACCCCGATGATCGGCAGCAGGCCGATGACGGCGCCGACGTTGATGACCGATTGGACGACGATCCATGTCATCACCCCGGCCGCGGTGATCCGGACGAAGAAGTCCTCCGAGCGGATGACGAGCCGGTATGCGGCATACGCGAAGACGGCGAACAGCGCGAGCACGACGAGCGCGCCGATGAGCCCGATCTCCTCGCCGATGATCGCGAAGATGAAGTCGTTGTGCGGCTCGGAGAGCCACTGCCACTTCTCCTTGCTCGCGCCCAGACCGATCCCGGTCAGGCCGCCGTCGGCGAGGGCGTAGCGCGCGTGCATCGGCTGGCGGCAGATGCCGTAGTAGAGGTCCTCGTTCTTGGGCACGCACCGACCGGGGTGCAACCAGATGTTGATCCGATCCAGGCGGTTCGAACTGGTCAGGGTCGCCGCGGCGAGCAGCAGCAGACCGCCTCCCCCGGCGAGTGCGAAG
Organism: Nostocoides sp.; assembly: GCA_039812345.1. GTDB lineage: Bacteria > Actinomycetota > Actinomycetes > Actinomycetales > Dermatophilaceae > Nostocoides_A. The sequence continues at coordinate 19,667 of JBDIAJ010000006.1, forward strand.
AAGCGGGCCGGCATCCCCGCGGCGAACAGCATCCCCGCCACGATGCCGGCGAGCACCATCGCGGTGCCCAGGTCGTGACCGACCATGACGAGAAGCAGGAGAGCGCCGGCCGCCGGGAAGACGAACGGGACGCAGGCCTCCTTGAAGGACCCGAGCAGATGCCGCTTGTGGGCGAGCACCCGTGCCCCGAAGAGGATGAGGGCGAGCTTGCCCAGCTCGGACGGCTGAACGGTGAACACCCGGAGGTTCAGCCAGTTGCGGTTGCCCTGCGTGCCGGTGCCGAGGGGAGTGAACACGAGCACCTGCATGAACAGGGTGGCGACGAGGGCGAGCCCCCCGAGACGCTTCCATTGGGACACCGGGATGCGGATGGCGACGACCATCGCGAACGACCCCAGCGCGGCGAAGACGGCCTGCGTGATGAAGACGGTGTAGGGCGAACCGCCGTTCTCCCGGATCGAGACGATCATCGACGCGGACAGCACCATGACCAGCCCGATCGCGACGAGCACGGTCGTCACCGACAGGAGGAGGTAATAGGTGGCGGTCGGGCTGTCCATCAGCTGGCGCAGCCGCGCGAGGCCACCGTCCCGCCCCGAGGTGCGCGTGGGCGGCAACGTCGTACTGCTCACGATCACTCCCCGGTGGTCGGGAGGGTGCGCACCGCCTGCGCGAACGCATCGCCGCGGGCACCGTAGTTGGCGAACATGTCCATGGACGCGGCGGCGGGCGCGAGAAGCACGACATCGCCCGGCTGGGCGAGGGCGGCGGCGGCCCGCACGACTGAGTCCATCGCACCAGTGTCGGTGTCCGACACGTCGACCACGGGGACGTCGGGGGCGTGTCGGGCGAGTGATTCGGCGATCTCGGCGCGGTCCGCCCCCAGGAGCACGACCCCACGCAGGCGCGGGGCGACCTCGGCCACCAGGGGGTCGATGTCGGCCCCCTTGAGGAGCCCGCCGGCGATCCACACGACGTGCTCGAAAGCCCGCAGCGAGGCCCCCGCGGCATGCGGGTTGGTCGCCTTGGAGTCGTCGACATAGCGCACGTCGCCGACGGTCGCCACGGTCGCCACCCGATGCGGATCGGGCACGAAGGCCCGCAACCCGTCGCGCACGGCGACCGGGGGCACCCCGAAGGCCCGGGCGAGGCTCGCCGCGGCGAGCGCGTTGGCGACGACGTGCGCCGGCACCGGAGCGCCGTCGCGGGCCAGGTCGGCGAGGCTGCCGATCTCCGCGGCGTTGCGGCGCCGGTCCTCGACGAACGCCCGGTCGGCGAGGACGTCGTCCACGACCCCGACCATGGACGGCGCGGGCACGCCCAGCGTGAACCCGATCGCCCGGGCACCCTCGACGACCTCGGCCTCCTCGACCATGCGACGAGTCTGCGGGTCCTCGACGTTGTAGACACAGGCGACCTGCGTGCGCGCATACACCCGGGCCTTCGCCGCCCAATAGTTCTCGAACGAGCCGTGCCAGTCGATGTGATCGGGGGCGATGTTGAGGCAGGCGGAGGCCAGCGGCGAGATCGACTGCGACCAGTGGAGCTGGAAGCTGGAGAGTTCGACGGCGATGACGTCGAAGCCCTCGGGATCCATGACCGCGTCGAGGATCGGCGTCCCGACATTCCCCGCGGAGGTCGCCCGCAGGCCGGCCGCCCGCAGGATGGTCGCGAGCATCTGCACCGTCGTCGTCTTGCCGTTGGTGCCGGTGACGGTGAGCCAGGGCGCGGCGCCCTCGCGCCGGCGCATCCGCCAGGCGAGCTCGACCTCCCCCCAGACGGGTATGCCGCGTGCCGCCGCCGCGACGAGGAGCGGCTGGTCGGGCCGCCACCCCGGCGAGGTGACCACGAGGTCGATCTCGCGATCCTCCGGAAGGCGGGTGGTCGCGGCCGCTCCGGTTCGCACGTCGACCTCGAGCACGTCGAGGATTCGGGCGCGCTCCCAGGCGCGACTTCCCTCGACGAGGTCGGCACCGTCGACCGCGAGGACCCGGGCGCCGCGCTCGGCCAGGGTGTCGGCGGCGGCGAAGCCGCTCACGCCGAGCCCGGCGACCAGGACCCGCAGACCCGACCAGCCGGCGTCGCGGTGGGTGAGGTCGTCCAGGTCGGGGCGCGGCGTCATACGACCCCCCCGACCACCCACTCGGCATAGAAGATCCCGAGGCCGAGGGCGACGAACAACCCGGCGATGATCCAGAACCGGATGACGATGGTGACCTCCTGCCAGCCGAGCAGTTCGAAGTGATGCTGCAGGGGCGCCATCCGGAACACCCGCCGGCCGGTGGCCTTGAAGGAGGCGACCTGGATGATCACCGAGAGGGTGATGGTGACGAACAGCCCGCCCAGGATGACGACCAGCAACTCCGTGCGGGTGGTGATGGCCAGCCCGGCCAAGGCACCCCCGAGGGCGAGCGAACCGGTGTCACCCATGAAGATCTTGGCCGGGGAGGCGTTCCACCAGAGGAAGCCGATACACGCGCCCATGGCGCCCGCGGCGACGACGGCGAGGTCGAGGGAGTCGCGCACCTCGTAGCACTTCGGACCCGGAGGAAAGCGCTGGCAGTTCTGGTTGCTCGTCCAGATCCCGATGAGGACATACGCCCCGAAGACCATGGTCGAGGCGCCGGTCGCGAGGCCGTCCAGCCCGTCGGTGAGGTTCACGCCGTTGGAGGTCCCGGAGATCATCAGGTTCGCCCAGACGACGAACAGGGCGATCCCGACCAGGGGCGGGCCGAAGTCGAGGTTGACCGCGGTGTCGCGCACGAACGAGATCGCCGTCGACCCAGGAGTCAGCCCCCCGCTGTCGGGGAAGCGCAGGGCGAGCACGGCGAAGATGACGGCGACCAACGCCTGGCCGGCGAGCTTCTGTTTCGAACGCAGCCCGAGCGAGCGTTGCTTGGAGATCTTGATGTAGTCATCGAGGAAGCCGACCAGGCCGAGTCCGGCCATGAGGAAGAGCACGAGCAGACCGCTCGCGGTCGGGCTCCAGATCGTCAGGGCGTGGGCGCCGAGATAGCCGATCACGGTCGCGGCGATGATGACCGTCCCGCCCATCGTCGGCGTCCCACGCTTGGTGTGGTGCGACGTGGGACCGTCGTCCCGGATGAACTGACCGTAGCCGCGGCGGACGAGGAACTTGATGTAGGCCGGCGTGCCGAGCAAGCCGACGACGAGGGCGATCGCCGCCGACAGGATGACCGTCTTCACCGCGCGCCCCCCGCGGCCACGAGCCGGTCGCCGAGAAAGCGCAGCCCGGCGCCGTTGCTGGACTTGATGAGCACGATGTCGCCGGGTCGGAGCTGGTGGGTCAAGATGGCCAGGGCCTCCTCGGTCGTGGCGACCCGGTCCACCACCAGGTCCCCTCGGTCGTATGCCGCGTCGGCCCCCTCCGCGATCCCCGCGGCCGCCGCGCCGACCACCATAAGCCGTGCGACGCCTCGGCGCGCGACGTCGCCTCCGACTGCGCGGTGGGCCTGGTCACTCTCCTCGCCGAGTTCGAACATCGGGCCGAGCACCGCCCACGCGCGGCGTCCGCGGGCCATCACCTCCAGCGCGGCGAGCGCCGCGGCCATCGATTCGGGGTTGGCGTTGTAGGCGTCGTTGACGACGGTCACCCCGTCGGCGCGGGTCACGACCTCCATTCGGTAACGGCTGATCGGTCCCGCCGCGGCCAGTGTCTCGGCGATCCGCTCGGCGCCCAGACCCAGCTCCCGCGCCACGGCCGCGACGGCCAGGGCGTTGGCGACCTGATGGCGGCCCGCGACGGCGAGGCGGACGGGGACCTGCACGCCGTCCATCGCGAGGGTGAATCCCGCGCGCCCCTCGCCGTCGAGCGTGACCGACGTCGCTCGGACCTCCGCGGCGTCGCCCTCCCCGACGAGGACGACCCGGGCTGCGGTCCGGGAACTCATGGCGCGCACGACGTCGTCGTCGGCGTTGAGGACGGCCAGACCGTCGGCGGGAAGGGCCTCGACGAGTTCGGCCTTCGCCTGCGCGATCCCCTCACGGGAGCCGAACTCGCCGAGGTGGGCGGAACCGACGTTGAGCACCACGCCGATCCGGGGCGGGGCGACGGTGGTCAGGTAGCGGATGTGTCCCGCGCCCCGCGCGCCCATCTCGACGACGAGGTGGGCCGTGGTCGGGGTGATGCGGCATACGGTCAGGGGGACGCCGACCTCGGAGTTGAGCGAGCCGACGTTGGCGACCGTCTCCCCCGCCGCGGTCAGCACCTGCGCCAGGAGGTCCTTGGTGGACGTCTTGCCCGAGGACCCGGTGATCCCGATGACCACCAGGTCGGGACGGCGCACGATGAGGTCGTGGGCGAGGGCGACGAACGCGGCCTGCACGTCCGGGACGACGATCGCGGGCAGGTCGGCGACCGCGCGGGTCGTCAGCGCCGCCACCGCACCGGCGTCGCGGGCCGCGGGCACGAAGTCGTGCCCGTCGCGCTCCGCCCCGACCCGGGCGACGTAGAGACTCCCCGGTCCCGCCTCGCGGGAATCGGTGACCACCGGGCCGTCGACGATCAGCCGACCCGCGCCCGCGTCATCGATGCCGGTCAGCCGACCGCCGACGACGCGAGCGATCGCGGACAGGGTGGTCGGGATCATCGGCCGGCCTCGGCGCGTGCGGCGTCGAGGGCGGAGCGCAGTTCGACCCGGTCGTCGAAGGGTTCGGTCACGCCGGCGATCTCCTGGCCGGACTCGTGCCCCTTCCCGACGACCGCGACGACGACCCCGGGTCCGCGCCGGAGCCCCTCGGTCACGGCGACGCGGATCGCCGTCCGGCGGTCCGGTATCTCGATCAGCCGAGCGGAGGTCGCGGCCGCCCGGGCGCCGGCGAGGACGGCCGCCCGGATCTCCGCGGGATCCTCGCTGCGCGGATTGTCGTCGGTGACGACGACGAGGTCGGCGCCCTCGGCCGCCGCCTTACCCATCGCCGCGCGCTTGCCACGATCGCGATCGCCCCCGGCTCCGATGACCACGACCAGACCACCCGGCGCTTCCGGGCGCAGGGCGGCGAGTGCCGCCTCGACGGCGTCCGGGGTGTGCGCGTAGTCGACGACCCCGCGCGGCAGGCCCGTCCCGTCGGCCGAGATCTCCTCCATCCGCCCGGGCACGTGCGGGTCGGTCAGGATCGCCCGAGCCACCTCCGCGCTCGGGTGGCCGAGGCGCAGCAGCGTCAGCGCCGCCATCGCCGTGTTCGTGCGGTTGAAGGCCCCCGGAAGGGCGGACTTCAAGGTCAAGTCGACGGTCATGCGGTCGCCTCCTGCGGCGGCCGGGCGCAGCGAACCCTGAAGCCTGAACGTTCCGTCGAGATTCAAGGTCATGGTCACGTCCGCGTCCGGGTCGTTGCCGAGCGTGTCGACGGGGATGCGGCTCTCCCGCGCCAGGCGACGACCCCACTCGTCGTCGACGCAGACGAGACCCGAGCGCGCCCGTGCGGGCGTGAACAGGGTCGCCTTCGTCGCGAAGTACTCCTCCATCGTCCCGTGCATGTCGAGGTGATCCTGCGACAGGTTCGTGAACAGGGCGAGGTCGTAGACGAGACCATCGACACGATGCAGGGCGAGCGCATGGCTCGACACCTCCATGACACACACCCCGACGCCACGCTCGCGCATCGTCGCGAGCAGCGCGTGCACATCGGGGGCCTCCGGGGTGGTTCGGGCGCTCTTGATCCGCTCGTCGGCGACGCGGATCTCGACGGTCCCGACGAGTCCGGTGCACACCCCCAGCGCACGGAGCGCACCGTCCACCAGGTAGGCCGTCGTCGTCTTGCCGTTCGTCCCGGTGATCCCGACCAGCGTCACGCCCGGGCCGGGCCCGGTGGGTCCGTTCGCATTGCCGTAGACCAGCGCGGCGATCTCCCCCAGCAGCGCCCGCGGGTCGACGACCACGAGCCGGGGAGCCATCACCGCGGTCTCGTCGAGAAACCGGGCACCGGCCGGATCGGTGAGCACCGCGACCGCGCCGCGGTCGACGGCCCCGGCGCCGAACCGGGCGCCGTGGGTGTGCGCGCCCGGCAGGGCGGCATACAGATCCCCGGGGCGGATGGTCCGCGAATCGAGCCCGACGCCGGTCACCGAGGTCTGCCCGGGCGGTGTCTCGATGCCCAGAAGCCGGGCGAGGTCGGCGAGCGGCACGGCTGGTAGGGACGTCGGGCGGGGGCCGGCGACGGACACGGGTCAGCCTCCGGCGGTGGACCGGCGGTCGGCGAGGACGGCGGGATCGTTGATGTTCGGTGGGCTGTCGAGCTTGAGGGCCAACGACGGCGGCGTGCTGCCCAGTGGTGACGGCGGGACCTTCTGCTGGAGCAGCGCATACCGCATGACATCGTGGAACACCGGGGCCGCCACGGCCCCACCGTAGTAGCCGTTGCGGGACGGGTCCTGGATGATGACCGACACGACGATCTGCGGGTCCTCGGCCGGGGCATAGCCGATGAAGCTCGCCGTATGCCCGCTGTAGGACTTCGTCTTGTCGTTGTATCGGTCCGCGGTTCCGGTCTTGCCCGCCACCCGGTACCCGTCGATCTGGGCCTCGGGCGCCGTGCCGTCCTTGCTGACGACCCCCTCGAGCATCTCGGAGAGTTCCGTCGCGGTCTGGGCCGACACCACCCGGGTCTGGGCCGGCGCCGGGGTGGGGATCAGGTTCCCCTTGCTGTCCCCCACGGCCTCGATCAGGCTCGGGGTCAGGCGCACGCCCTTGTTGGCGATCGTCTGATAGACGCTGGCGGCCTGGATGGCCGTGACCGAGACGCCCTGGCCATACATCATCGTGTAACGCTGCGATCCGTTCTGCTCCTGGGGCGGGACGAGCAGTCCGGCGGACTCGTAGGGGAAGTCCACGCCCGACGGGGAGCCGAGTCCGAACAGCCGGAAGTAGCGGTAGAGGATCGCCGCGCTGACCTGCTCACCGGCCAGGACGATCCCGGTGTTGCTCGACTGGGCCAATGCGCCCGCGAAGGTGAGGTACTCCGTGTCATGCAGATGGCTGTCGTGGACCGTGAGGTCCGAGCGCTTCATTGAGTAGGGCACGATCATCGGCGTCTGGGGTGTCACCTTGCCCTCCTGAAGGGCCGCCGCCGCGGTCATGACCTTCGCTGTCGAGCCGGGTTCGAAGATCTCGGTGAACGCCGTGTTGGTGAGGTTCGCCGTGGAGGTGATGTGGTTGGGGTCGAACGTCGGGTATGAGGCGAGGGCGAGGAGTTTTCCGGTCTTGACGCTCTGGACGATGACGGTGCCGGACCGGGCGCCGTAATACTGAACCGCCTCCGCCAGACGGTTCTGCGCCACCCACTGCAGATCCCCGTTGATGGTCAGGCGGACGTCCCGGCCGCGCTGCGCGGCATCCTCGGTCGTCTTGCCGTTGGGGAGGCGAACGCCGTCCTGACCCACTTCGTACCAGATTTTGCCGGGCGTGCCGAGCAGGCTCTTGTTGAGCAACATTTCGATCCCGCCCTGGCCCTGCATCGGGGCGTCGACGAACCCGACGAGACTGGCCGCGCTCGTCGACTGGGGGTAGCGACGGATCGACGTTCGCTCGCTGGAGACTCCCGGTATGCCGAGCTTCGCGATGTTCTGCCAGGTCATCGGGAGCACATCATCGGCCACCTGGTAGTAGCGCAGCTTCCCGGTCATCTCGCGCTGCAGCGTGGCGACGTCCATGCCGAGCAGGGGGGCCAGATCGGCGGCCGCCCCGGCGACGCCCACCGTCGTCAGCTTGCCGTTGACCTTCTTCCGATACTTCGCCACGGACTGCTGGTCGATCCCGACGATCCGCCGCTCGATGCTCGTCGCGAGAATGCCTCCTCCGGAGTCGAAGATCGTCCCGCGCATCGCGGGCTCCTTCTCCATGACCGTGCGCGTGCTCAGAGCGAGATTGGCCGGGGAGCTGGCATCCACGGCCTGGAGCCGGACGAGTTGGGCGCCGAAGATGCTGAAGACGACGAGCGAGCCGACGAACAGCGCCCGCGACCGCGACCGCGGGTTGGCGCCGGGGATGGCGATGGCGAGCCCGCCGGACCGGGGCGGGCGCGGACCGTTCGGACCTCCGCCGTATGCCGCGGGGTCGCCCGCCGCGGACCGCGCTCGGGTCGTCGACCGTCCACCGGTCGACGGACGTGACGTCGCACCCCGCGTCGTCCGGGTCGGGCGTCCACTGCCCGGTGCGCCCCCGGCGCCGCGGCGTGGGGGTGGGCTCGTGCGCTGGGTCACGATGGTGTCCTTCGTCGCGGTCAGGGGGTCGGTGTCGTCGCAGTGGTGCCGGTGGGGGTCGGCGCCGTCGCCGCCGGCTGCGTCCCAGCGGCGGCGGTGCCGGCGGCGCCGGCGGTACCGGTCGTGCCCGCGGTACCCGTTGTACCGGTCGTGCCAGCCGCGCCGGTGGTGCTTGTCGTGCCGGCGGCGCCCGCGGTACCGGTCGTGCCCGCGGCACCGGCCGCGCCCGCCTGGGCGGGCGCGGTCCCGGCGTCGGGCGCGGTGACGGTCGGGGAGGTGATGACCGGAAAGGCGTCCGCCTTGGTCGCGGCCTCGGGGGTACCGAGGATCCGGCCGCTCGACAGCGAGATGAAGGCGGGCGACGCCGCGGACACCATGCCCATCGAGAGCGCGCGCTGGGCGAGGGCGGCCGGCGCCCGGAGCGCATCGAGTTCGTCCGTCAGGGCCTCCTGCCGGTCGGCCAGGCGGCTCGACTCGACGACGAGCCGACTGCGCGTGTAGGACCCCTCGGCGATTCGGGTGTTGACGAGCAGCGTGAGCAGGAGGCCGCCGACGAGCGTCGCGACCATCGCCAGGGCGAACCACGCCTGCCTGGTGACGGCACGGCCGTCGACGATCCGCAGGCGACTGCGGCCGGGTCCCGCGGGTGCACCGATGCGCACGCGCGTGCGCGCGAGCATGCGGGAGGAATGCGACCTGGCGTTGAGGGCCGGGGTCGCTCCGTTGCGGTCGAGCTTGACGGCGCTCTGGGTCATCGGGTGGTCACCCCCTGGGATCGACGGATTCGTTCGGCGGCCCGCACCCGCACCGATGCGGACCGGGGATTGTCGGCCTGTTCCCGCGCGTCCGCCATCTCGGCGCCACGGGTCAGCAGTCGCAGGTATGGGGCGTCCTGCGGGCGTTCGATCGGCATACCGGGCGGGGCACTGCTGGTCGCGCCGGCGCGCAGTGCCTGCTTGGTGATCCGATCCTCGAGGGAGTGGTAGGACATCACGACGATCCGGCCACCGATCGCGAGGGCGTCGATCGCCGACGGCAGGGCCCGCGTCCAGGTCTCGAGCTCGCCGTTGACCTCGATCCGCAGCGCCTGGAAGGTGCGTTTGGCGGGGTGGCCGCCGGTGCGCTGGGAGGCTTGAGGAATCGCCTTCTCGAGCACCTCGACCAACTCTCCCGTAGTTCTGAACACTTGTCTCGATCGATGCGAGACGATGGCGTCGGCCACTCGTGGAGCGAACCGTTCCTCGCCGTAGTCACGCAGGATTCTGACCAGGTCGGCCCGATCATAGGTATTGAGCACCTCCGCAGCCGTGACGCCGCGCCGTTGGTCCATCCGCATATCCAGCGGAACATCGAATCGATAGGCGAAACCGCGCTCCGGCACGTCGAGCTGGAGTGAGGAGACCCCGAGATCGAAGAGCACGGCCTCGACGCGTGGGTGGCCACTGTCGGCGAGGACGCGGGGCAACTCGTCATACACCGCGTGCACGAGCGTGACCCGGTCCCCGAACGGAGCCAGCCGGTCACTGGCGAGCGCCAGCGCCTGCGTGTCCCGGTCGAGCCCGATCAGTCGTGCCTGCGGGGCGGCACGCAGGAGCGCCTCCGCGTGGCCGCCCATCCCGAGCGTCGCGTCGACGACGACCGAGCCGGACCGGCCCAGCGCCGGCCCGAGCAGGGCGACGATGCGGTCGCGCAGGACCGGCACGTGCCGGTCGGCGGCCGTCGGGTCGGCGCTCATGGTGGACTCCTCGAGAGGGGTGGGGCGGCGTTGTGGTGGTGGACGAGGATCGGTGCGGGAAAGCCGATGGCCCCTGGTCCCCATCCGCGGCCCGGCGCGGGGGAAGTCGCGTCGGGAGAGCGGCTGGAGGCCACGAGCCACCGGGGTGACGTGCCGTCGGAGCGGACGGGTCAGAGCAACACGACTCCCTCCTCGTCGAGGGTGTCGAGGACGTCGTCGCTGGACTCCTCGATGCGCGCGTATGCCGCGCTGTCCCAGACTTCGATGTAGCTCCCCTGCCCGATGACGGTGCACTCCTTGTCCAACCCGCCCCAGACACGCAGCGCCGGTGGGATGGTGACGCGTCCCTGACGGTCGAGGGTCTCCGTTGAGGCACTGGCGAGGTACGCCCGACGCAGCGCCCGGACGTTCCGGCTCGCCGACGACCCCGCTGCGAGGGGATCGAGGATCCGGGTCTTGAACTCGGCGTGCGGATAGATGACCACGCAGCGGTCGGGACCCTTGGTGACGACGATCCGTTCGCCGAGGTCCTCCCGGAAGCGCGCGGGAAGAATGAGTCGCCCCTTCTCGTCGAGGCGGGGACTGTGCATCCCCATGAACTCCACCGACGTCACCAGAACCCACCTCCTCCGCCCACCGATCTCCACAGACCACCCGATCCCCCCACTTTACCCCACTTCGCACCCCGATCGCGGGCGTGGGCGATCGACTCCCCAGGTCTTCCCGATCGACGCGCTAGGTCAACACGCCGCCGGTGAGGCAAGATGCGAGAGCCGGGTGGTGACACCCGAAGCCGACCGAGGGGACTTTCGTGACACAGCAGCAGCAAGGGGGCTCGCCGACAGCGGCCCAGCGGGCCCGGGCACTGGATGAGGTGCTCGAGGTGACCACCAGCCTGGCCGCGTCGATGCGAACGGTCATCGAGGGCAAGCCCGAGGTCATCCAGACCGCCCTGACCGCGCTGCTCGCCGAGGGGCATCTGCTCCTCGAGGACGTCCCCGGCGTCGGGAAGACCATGCTCGCCAAGACCCTCGCCCGCTCCATCGACTGCTCCGTCAGGCGCATCCAGTTCACCCCCGACCTCCTGCCGAGCGATATCACCGGGGTGAGCGTCTTCAATCAGGACGTCCGGGCGTTCGAGTTCCGGCCCGGCGCCATCTTCGCCAACGTCGTCGTCGGTGACGAGATCAACCGGGCCTCCCCCAAGACGCAGTCCGCTCTGCTCGAGTGCATGGAGGAGGGCAATGTCACGGTCGACGGCCGGACCTACACCCTCCCTCACCCGTTCATCGTCATGGCGACGCAGAATCCGATCGAGATGGAGGGCACCTATCCGCTGCCGGAGGCGCAGCGTGACCGGTTCATGGGGCGAGTCAGCCTCGGATATCCGAACGCCCGCAGCGAGATCGACATGCTCGCCTCCCACGGGCAGCACTCGCCGCTGGAGGACCTCGCCCCGGTGACCGACGCGGCCACCGTGAGCCGACTCATCCACGCGGTGCGCCTCGTGCACACCTCCGATTCGATCCGCCAGTACATCGTCGACCTCGCCCACGCCACTCGGGACAATCCCGCGATCCGGCTCGGGGCGTCACCGCGAGCGACCCTGCATCTGCTTCGGGCCGCGCGCGCCCACGCCGCCCTCGCCGCTCGGGACTACGTCCTGCCCGATGACGTCCAGGCGATCGTCATCCCGGTGTGGAGCCATCGGCTGATCCTCACCGGAGAGGCGGCCCACTCCCGCCGGTCACCGGCCGACGTCCTGCGCACCATCCTCGACCGGGTCCGGATCCCCTCCCCCGGCTTCTGAGGGTCGTATGCCGCGATTCACCGACTCCCTGACGCTGCGAGGCCGTTGCTTCCTCGCCGCGGGGGTCGCCCTGGTCGTCTGCGGCCTGGTGCTGGGGTTCCGGGAGATCACCCGAATCGGCGTGCTCGTCGGCGGGCTTCCCTTGCTCGTTGGACTGGTCGGGGTGCGGCGCAGCCTGCACCTGCGCACCGTCCGGGAGGTCGTTCCGGGACGGGTCCGGATCGACGAGGTCAGCGATGTCGTGCTGACCGTGACCAACGAGGACACCCGGCCGACGCCGATCCTGATGGCCGAGGAGCAACTCGACTACGCCCTCGGCGACCGTCCGCGCTTCATCATCCCCCGGCTCGGTCCCGGCGAACGGCAACACCTCCCCTATCGGGTCCGCTCCAATGTCCGGGGCCGCCACCGGCTCGGGCCGCTGGCGCTGCGGGTGAAGGATCCCTTTGATCTGACCGTCCGCGTCGCGGTGGTCGCCGACGTCGGCCAGGTCGTCGTCCTCCCCAGGGTCCTCGACCTCGTCGGCGGCGCGAGCGCGACCGGCGTCGGCACCGAGGGCACCATTCCGCACATGGTCGCCCTCCACGGAGAGGACGACGTCTCGGTTCGCGAATACCGGGACGGCGACGACCTGCGCCGGATCCACTGGCCCGCGACCGCGCGAACGGGTGATCTGATGGTCCGCCAGGAGGACCGGCCCGCGAAGCGGCGCGCCGTCGTCATCCTGGACGACCGGGAGACCACACCGTCGGGCGCCCGAACCGGCGGGTCGTTCGAATGGGCGGTCACGGCGGTGGCGTCCGTGTCGGCCCTGTTGATGCGCGCCGGACTCGCCGTTCACCTCGTGTGCGGCGGCACGTCGACCGACGCGCCGAGCGAGGAACCGTATGCCCTCGATGACCTCCTCGAGGTCCTCGCGCTCGCCGAACCCGTCCCGGTCGATGTCTTCGACCGAGGCCTGTCCGTCGCCGCGGACCGAGTCGGCGACGGGGCGATGGTCGTCGCGATCGTCGGGCCCTTGGCGGAACACGAGGCGATCGCGCTCGCCCGGCTCCGCTCCGGCGGCTCGCCCGCGCTGGCACTCGTGATGGATCTCGGTGGCGCCGGATCCGACGTCGCCGTCCGCACGGCGGCCGAGTTGAGCACGGGGGGATGGGTCAGCGAGGTCGTGGCCAATGGGACTCCCGTCCCGTCGGCGTGGGCCACGCTCAGCTCCGGGATGGCGGTGACGCGGCGATGACGCGACGCGGACGGATCCCCGACGCGATCCTCGCCCTGGTCGCGACCTGGGCCGCGATCCTCCCCCTGCGCACCCTGTTCACGAGCCTGGACTGGGTCAACCCCGCCCTGCTCGCCACGGTCATCATCGTGGCCGTCGGGATCGTCGGCCGGATGCTCACATCAGCTCGCTGGCCCGTCGTGGCGGCCCAGGCCGCGGCGTTGATCGGCGCACTCTCCGGGCTGCACCTGCGCGGCCACCTCTGGTACGGCCTGCCGCTCGAGGACGGCGTGCGGGCGCTCAACAACCTCCTCTACATGGCCCGGATGACCGTGGTGACGTATGCCGCACCCGCGCCGGCCAATCGGGGGATGATCGTCGCCCTCACCGTGGTCATCGGGCTCATCGTCCTGGCCGTCGACGCGCTCGCCGTGACCTTCCGCTCGCCCGCGTTGGCGGGCCTGCCCCTCCTGGCCGCCTACCTCATCACGGCCACCAACACCGGGGAGCCGCTCGCCTGGTTCGCGTTCGTGTTGCCCGCCGGTTGTTGGCTGGCGATGGTCGCCCGGGCGGGAGTGGAGGGCCTGCAGCGGTGGGCCACGGCCGTGCCCCTGCGCGACGGTGGCCGTCGCGGCGGGGACGGCATCGACGGCTTCGCGACAGCGGCCCGCAACGTTGCCGTGGCCGCGGTGATCTCCGCGCTCGTCGTCGCCTGGGTGGTTCCGCACCCGTCCGCCCACTTCCTCGGTGATGGGCTCGGGAGGTCGGCCTCCGGTGGTGGCGACGGCGGGGCGTTCGAGTTGTCGACGACCCTCGACCTGACGCGCAGCCTCGAGGACCAGGACGACGCGGTGGTCCTGCGTTATCGGACGAGCGCCCCGTCGGTCGCTCCGCTGCAGATCTCCGTTCTCGGCGAGTACACCCCGGATGGTCAGTTCCTGCGTGCGCGGACCTATCCGGCCCAGGTGATCGTCAGCGGCATGCCGATCACCGGTCTGCCGGACCTGTCCCGCGATCCCGACCAGGTCGCCCGGTCGACCTTCAGCGTGGACTCCAGCCGGTTGAGCGCTCCCCAGATCGCCCTCCCCGAAGACGTCACCCAACTCGACCTGCCCAGTGGAGTGGGGGCCACGCGCTTCCCGGATGGGACGATCGACGTCTCCGAGCGGGCCGAGGCGTATTCCGGGAACTACGTCACCGTGACCCCGACGACCGAGCAACTGCAGGCCTCCCATGTCCGCGACGGCGCCCCGGTGATGCGTCCCGGCGTTCGACCCCCGGACACCGGCAGCCTCACCGTCGAACCACGGGCCAAGTCCCGGCTCGATGCGATCCTGCGCGAGATCGTCCCCGGCGATGCCACGGATTTCGAGGCGGCCGTGGCGATTCAGGACTATCTGCGGTCGTCGCGGTTCACCTACAGCCTGACGCTCGTCGATCCGAAGGACGCGAACGGACGGCCGGAGAAACTCGACCCCGTCTCCCGGTTCCTCGAGACGAAGGTCGGTTTCTGCCAGCAGTTCGCGACGGCGATGATCATGCTCGCCCGGGAGCGCGGCATACCGGCTCGTATGGTGCTGGGTTTCCTCCCGGGGTCGCTCGAGAACGGTGTCCGGACGATCCGCGGCTCAGACGCGCATGCCTGGCCGGAGCTCTACTTCGAGCCGTATGGATGGCTGCGGTTCGAACCGACCCCCGGCTCGCGCAGCGGCACCGTGCCCAGCTACGCCCATGAGCCGGTCGCGCCCGGCCAGGGGAGCTCGAGCAGCAGCACGAGCCGGCCCCCGACCCAGCGTCCGGACATCCCGGAGCGGCAGCAACCGGGCACGACGGCCAGTGGTCTCGACCGCCCGATCTGGCAGCGGGTCACCGATATCCCGTCCGGCGTCTGGGTGCTGCTCGGGCTCCTCCTCGGCGGGCTCGGGGTGCTCGTCGTCCCGGTGAGCGGCCGGCTCCGGCGAAGCCGACGGCTGGCCGGGGCGCGGAGCGACGCCGGACGCATCGAGGTGCGCTGGCACGACCTGACCGAGCGGCTCGCCGATCTCGGCGTCGTCACTCCCGAGAGCCTGACGCCGCGTCAGGCCGAGGCGTTCATCGCCGAACGCGGGGTGCTGGAACCGGAGTCACGGCAGGCCATGGGCCGACTCGTGGCCACCCTCGAGCTGGCCCGCTATGCGCCGCCGGCGACGACACTGACGGATCCGTCCGAGGACGTCGACACCGTCGTCGCCGCGGTCGCCGCGAGCCGGCGCTGGCCGATCCGGCTCCACGCCCGCATCCTCCCGCGCGGGGGACGCCAGGCCATCGGCGACGCCATGTCCGCGGTTCTCGCCGTCCCGAGGAGGGCACTGGCCACAGGTCGCGACGTGATCGCGCGGCTGCCGCGCCGTCGCGGGCGCTGAGGGCTCCGGGCCCGCTCAGTCCAGATAATCCCGGAGGACCTGAGAGCGCGAGGGGTGGCGCAGCTTGCTCATCGTCTTGGACTCGATCTGCCGGATCCGCTCACGCGTGACGCCGTAGACCTTGCCGATCTCGTCGAGGGTCTTGGGCTGGCCGTCGGTCAGGCCGAAGCGCATCGCCACGACGCCCGCCTCGCGCTCCGACAGAGTGTCGAGGACGGAGTGGAGTTGCTCCTGCAGGAGGGTGAAACTCACCGCGTCCGCGGGGACGACCGCCTCCGAGTCCTCGATGAGGTCCCCGAATTCGCTGTCGCCGTCCTCACCGAGGGGGGTGTGCAGCGAGATGGGCTCCCGGCCGTACTTCTGGACCTCGACGACCTTCTCCGGGGTCATGTCGAGTTCACGGGCGAGTTCCTCGGGGGTGGGTTCGCGCCCGAGATCCTGCAGCATCTGGCGCTGGACCCGGGCGAGTTTGTTGATGACCTCGACCATGTGCACCGGGATGCGGATCGTTCGGGCCTGGTCGGCCATCGCCCGGGTGATCGCCTGCCGGATCCACCACGTCGCATAGGTCGAGAACTTGTAGCCCTTGGTGTAGTCGAACTTCTCGACGGCGCGGATGAGGCCGAGGTTGCCCTCTTGGATCAGGTCGAGGAAGAGCATCCCGCGGCCGGTGTAGCGCTTGGCCAGGGAGACGACGAGCCGCAGGTTGGCTTCGAGCAGGTGGTTCTTGGCCTTCTTGCCGTCCTGGGCGATCCACCAGAGTTCGCGCTTGAGCTTCTGGTCGATCTTGTCCCCGGAGCCCAGTCGTTCCTCGGCGAAGAGGCCGGCCTCGATGCGCTTGGCGAGTTCGACCTCCTGTTCGGCGTTGAGAAGGGCCACCTTGCCGATCTGCTTGAGGTAGTCCTTGACCGGGTCGGCGGTGGCTCCGGCCGTGACGACCTGCTGAGCCGGGGCGTCGTCCTCGTCGTCGTCGCGGATGACGAAGCCCGCCGACTCGTCAGAGTCGTCGTCCGCCGTCGCCTTGGCCGGCGCATCCTCGTCGTCCTCGCCGTCCTCCTCGGACTCGCTGTCCGCTTCGGCCGTGTCGGCCTCGGTGGCGTCGACGTCCTCGGCCTCATCGGTCTCGGCGGCTTCGGCGGGGTCCGCCTCCGCGGTCACCGCATTCCCTTCGGCATCGACGTCGATCTCGGGATCGATGTCGGGCAACTCGCCGGTGGTGGTGTCGTCGAGGTCGTCGATGACCTCTTCCGCGGCGCCGGCACCCGGGTCGGCGGGCTCGGGGACGGCCGGTGTCGCCGGCTTGCGGGTGGCACGTTTCGCGGGGGCGCTCTTCGTCGTCGCCGCGGCCCGGGCCGGGGTCCTCCCGCGACTCGGGGCCGCGGCCGTCGAAGCCGTGAGGCTGACCTCGATGCCCTGCTCCTCCAGCGCCCGCATCACCACCTTGCGGCGGGCGGCGCTGGTGACCTCGGCTTCGGTCATGGCGGCGATGACGGCCTCGCCGGTGACGCTGCCCCCCGTTCGGCCGAGGCGGATCAGATCCTGGAGGGCGGCGTGGGTGAATTCACGTGGCAGTTCTGGTGTGGCAGGGGCGGTCGAACGCGGCACGGGCGGCACCAACAAACCTTTCCGGCAGAGCGGAGGCGGTGGCACGCGTGCAGCGGCCACCGAAATCGAGGACGGATGTGCGGACGTCGGCCGGGCTCGTCGGGACGCCGGAGGGCTGGTTCCCGGCTCGTGCCATGACCCGCACTGACATTATAAAACCGTGATGTGGGTGGCGTACATTCCCGCGCCGCGGATCTGAGCGCGCACGTGGTACGACGTCCTCGCCCGAGGACGACCTCGGTCACCCGTCGGCTTTGACCGCGAGCACCGGGCAGGGGCTGTCGAGGAGCACCCGCTGAGCGTTGGACCCGAGGATGAGCTTGCCGACCGGCGTCCGTCGACGCAGGCCGATGACGATGAAGTCGGCACCCACCTCGCCGGCGACCTGGATCAGATCCTCGGCGGGTTCGTTGCCGCGCACGAGGGCGTGGACCTCCACGTCGACGCCACGATCCTGCACGGCCGCGACCAGGTCGGCGAGTTCGCGCTCGGCCGTGCTCTCCGGTCCGACGTCCTTGACGTCTCGACCTCCGCGTGCCGAGTTGACGATGACCAGCCCGGTGTTGCGCAGCAGGGACTCGTCCGCGGCGCGCGCGAGTGCGGCCCGTCCCTCCTTGGTCGGCACGAACCCCACGACGATGGGCACGATGAACCTCCTCTGGGGAGCACACCGCCTTGTGCAACGCTCCCTCCGAAGAAACCTACCCGACATCCGCCCGCCGAGTTGACAGCACCGGCAACGGCAGGCCGAGTGAGAAGAGCTGCCGCGAGAGTCGGGCCAGGACATGGGTCGGGTCGAACTCGAGGGCGCGATCGAGGGCGACGTTGGCGAGGGCTCCATGGCCCCACATTCCGCCCACCACGGCGACGACCGTGAACGTTGCGGCCGCGCACTCATGCGGGCTGCGGCGAGCGAGCACGATGAGCCGATCCAGCACGATCCCCCGCCACGTTTCCACGCGCGCGCCGAACGCGGCGCTGGGCGGACGCACGGCACGGGCGGCCCGGGACGCGGCGTCCAGCGGCAGGTCGTCAAGGCCGAGCAGGCCGGGCACGAAGGCCGCGAGCAGGGCGTCGCGCCACTCGCGGTCGCGCAGGCTCCCGGCCAGCCGACCGATCCGATCGGGCGTGGCCGGCCACGGGTGATCCGCGTCGGCCAACTCGGCCCAGTCGTCCTCGGCCAGGCCGTATGCCGCGGGGACCGAGCGAGCGCTGCGCGCGCCCTCCTCCGCCTCATGGGCCAGTCCGGCGGCCATCGCCTCGCGACTGACATACGGGGAGGACCCCCGGCCGACGAACTCCGAGGCGACCCCGGGATCCGGGACCCGCGGCGTGCCCCCCGGAGGGCAGCAGCCGAGGTCGCGGCAGGAGACGTGCCACCAGTGCGTGGCGGTGACCACGAGCACCTCGGGGACCGCGATGCCCGCGCGCCGAAGGCGGCTGGCGAGCACCGCGAGGTCCGGTCCGCAGCGTCCACGATCGTCATACCCGAGCAGGTGGAAGGTCCTCGCGCCCCCGCGACAGAGGACGTCGGACGCGCTCGCGGCCCACGGGGACGCCCCGGACCCCCTCGGCAGATCGAGCCTGGCGACCTGGAACACGCTGCCGTCGGCGCAGCCCACCGCGACCGCGCTGTCGTGGGGCTCGAAGCCGAGGAGGTGGGGGATCGCGGTGATGAGGGCCGCGGGGTGGCGCACGATGATCGTCATGGATCCACCGTGCCCCCGGCCGCGGGACCTGTCAGCCGGAATCGTGTCGGCCTGTGGACGGCCGGAGATCGTGGCCTTCGGGACGCCTGTGGACAACGGCCTCGGACGCGGGGCCGGTCAGCGTCGGACGGCGCCGCTCACGGTCGCGTCGTCCTGGGGGTAGCCGGCCCGAGGGAAGGCGGTCCCGGGCCCCTGCGCGTAGGCCGGGCGGCCCGCACCCCCACGCTCCCACGAGAGGAACGACTCGGTCTCGGTCAGGAACGCGGCCGCGAGCCAGGACAGGACCATCGCGTCGTCGGCGAGGCCGAAGACTCCGAGCAGACCCTCGGGCATGAGGTCGATCGGCGAGATGACATAGGCGGCGGCACCGACGAGGAGGGCGAGCCGGCCGAGGCTGGTCCCGGCATACCGGCCCGAACTCGTCGCCCGGACGAGCCGGGGGAAGGCGGAGAGCCGCTCGCCCATGGCCGGGGACCCGGGACGGGTCGCCGACCGCACGGCGGCGACGAGGGAACGCAGCAGGGGCAGGCGCGAACGAGCGGCCATCGGAGTCTTTCTGACGGTGGAGCTTCGGGAGCCGGGCCGGTGGGAGGACCGGCTCGGCATACGATCGAACGCTCGGGCACTCGCGGCGATTCCCCGGCGGCCTCAGCGGACGAGCGGGAACTCCCCGCGCGCGTGGTCGGCGATGCGGCGCAGCAGATAGGTGTCCAGCCCGGCACCGACGACCCCGCCGACGACGGGAACGCCGCGGCCGAAGCGCGCGAGCACGCCCTTGCCGGCGGTCGAGAGCAGTCGGAAGCCGACGGCCTTGTTGACCACCATGAGGACCGGGCCGGGAAGGCGCTGGGCGGCGAGATTGGACAGGCGTCCCATCGGGACGACGACCCCCGCCTTCTTGAGGAGATCGTCGGCGTCGGCCCCGACGAGGGTCAAGAGGATCGCCGAGCGGATCTCGGGTCGGTCGATGTCGTATCCGCGGACCTTGGCGATGGCCGCGACCATGCGGGTCGCGACGAGATAGAACTCGAGGACATTGGCGGGCAGGGAGACGGGCATGGTGATGAAGCCGCCCATGCTCGTGACGAACCCGCCGGCGGCGGCCAGGACCGAGGCGTCCTTGACGATCTCGTCCACCGCGCCGTCACCGGAGGGATGCTTGCGCGTGGCTTTCGCGGCGACCTTGGCCGCCGACTCGAACGGACCACGCCCGTCGATGCCGGCGTCGAGGAGTCGTTCGACGAGGCCCGTCGCCGTCCCCCCGAACAGGCCCTCGTCGCGGCGCCCGTCGCGGGCCGCCTCCAGCGCGGGGCGGTTGCGCACCGCGACGGTCTTGTCGTCCTTGCCGAAACCGAACATGCGAGGAATCCAATCACGTCGCGGTGTCCGCGCACCCACCTAGGGTTTCGCGTATGCCGACCGCTCGCCTCCCCGACTCCGGCCCGCGGCCGTCGTGGTCGGGTGGGCGGGTCGCCGTGGTCACCGGCCGCTGCGGCGTCGCGGTCGTCGAGGCGGGTGCTGCGCGGGTGGTCGCGCCGGACGCGGCTGCGGCGGCGGTCGAGGCCCTGCCCGGCGACGCCCGGGTCGTCGTCTGGTCGGCAGGCCGCGATCTCGGCGAGGCCGTCGCCGCGGGCGCGCGGGTGGCCCGCCTCGTCGATCTGGCCGAGGCCCACCGGATCGTCCACGGCGGGTGGCGGGCCGACCCCGGGCGGGTCTGGGCGGCGGCGCGGGGACTGCGGGTCGATGACCTCCCCACCGAGGCGGGCGGGGATCTGTTCGCGGGGCTGGACGACGAGCCGGGCGAGGAGGATCTCCTGACCCCGGCCGGGTATCTGCGCACCGACGCCGTCTCCGGGTCGTGGCTGACGACGCCGGATCGGCTGATCGAGTGGGGCCGGGCGGCGCTCGACGCCGCCGACCGCCTCCTCGCCGAGCTGGGCGCGGTGTCGCCGCGGGCGCCGTTGCTGGCCCTCTCCGAATCCGCGGCCGCGGCGCTCTGCCTGGAACTCGAACGGGACGGGCTCCCGGTGGACCGGAGCGAGGCGGAGTCGCTCGTGGCTCGCGCGGCGGGGCCGAGGCCGCGCTCGCCGGAGGAGGCGCGCGGCATACGGACCGAGCGGGACGCGCGGGTGTTCGCGCACGCGCCCGGACACGAGGGGACGGACCTGCGCAACCCGGCGTCCGTGCGGGCGCTGCTGGCGTCCCTGGGGATCGCGGTGGAGACGACGCGCAAGGGCGTCCTCGAGGCCCACCGCGACGCCCACCCGATCATCCCCGCGCTGCTCTCCTGGCGGGCGGACGAACGGATCGCGACGACCTACGGCTACGGCTGGCTCGACGCGCATGTCGGCGCGGATGACCGGCTGCGGGGCGCCTGGACCGCGTGCGACGGCGCGGCCGGACGGATGACCGCGCAGAACGGCCTGCACAACCTCCCCGCCCTGATGCGGCCGGCCGTGGCGGCGACCCCGGGCTGGCGCTTCGTTCGCGCCGACCTCGGCCAGATCGAGCCGCGGGTGCTCGCGGTCGTCGCGCAGGACCCGCTGCTGGCCGAGGCGACCGCCGCCGACGACCTCTATGCGCCGATCGCCGCGCGGCTCGGCGCCGAACGGGCGATCGCCAAGGTGGCCGTGCTGGCCGCGATGTACGGCCAGCGCAGCGGCACCGCCGGCCGGGCGCTGGAGCGGCTCGAAGGGGCCTACCCGGTCGCCATGGGCTTCCTCGACCACGCGTATGCCGCGGGTGTCGCCGGGGCCGACCTGCGGACGTTTGGCGGACGGCGGATCCGGACGAACGGCATACCGAACGAGGGGGCGCGCGGGCGGTATGCCCGCAACGCCCTGATCCAGGGGGCGGCGGCGGAACTGTTCAAGGCCTGGGCGGCGACGGTTCGCGCCGCGCTCGCCGGACACCCGGCGCACATCGTCCTATGCCTCCACGACGAACTGCTCGTCCACGTCCCCGAGGCCGACGCGGCGGTCGTGACCGATGTCGTCGAGCGATCCCTGACCGACGCCGCCCGCCGCTGGTCCGACGGCGCCCCGGTCCGGTTCGTCGCCGACGTCCGGGTCATCCGCCGCTGGTCCGAGGCGAAACAGCCACCGGCCTAGCCGGCGACCGGCCGGTCAGGACTCGTCGTCGCCGACCGTGCGCAGGAACTCCTCGAAGTCGGCGGCGAGCTCGTCGCCGGAGGGCAGCGGGGTCGTGCTCGGCGCGAGCAGGTTGGGCTTGTCGGAGGCCTCGATGAAGGCGTCGTACTGTCGTTCCAGGGCGCGCACCGCCGTCCCGACCTCCTCGTTGCCGGCGACCTCCGCCTCGATCTGGACGCGCCCCTCGTTGGCGGCGGTCACGAGCGCGTCATTGGGCAGGTTGAGCCCGGTGACGTCGACGATCGCGTTGAGCGCCGTGAGCGCGGCGTCGTGGAATTCCGCCTGGGCGAGATAGTGCGGCACGTGAACGGCGAAGCCGACCGCCTGCTCCCCCGCCTCCCCGAGCCGCAACTCGAGCAGGGCGGCGAAGCTCCCCGGAACCTGCACGCGCCCGAACACGGGATTGCGTTCGCCGATCAGGCGCGGGTCGGTCGCGTGCGCGGTGAGCCCGATCGGCCGCGTGTGCGGCACCGCCATCGGTATGCCGTGCGTCGTCACGGTCAGCGTGACCCGCAGGGCGCGCTGCAACTCGCGGATCGCCTCGACCATCCGCTCCCACTGATAGTCCGGCTCGGGTCCGGCAAGGAGGTAATAGGGCGTCCCGTCCCGGTCGGCGAGCCGATAGAGCACCAACGACGGGTCGTCATAGCTGGCGAAGTGGTTCTCCTCGAACACCATCAGCGGCCGCCGGCCGCGGTAGTCGAGCACCTGGTCGACGTCGAACGACGCGACGACCGTCGGATCCGATGCGTCCAGAAGGTGGCGGGTCAGCAGGCTCTGGGTGTTGCCGGCATCGATGAACCCGCCCATGGACACGATCATCGGCCCGGGCACCAGCGCACCGAGATCGGTGTCGGTCTCGAACCGGAACAACTCACGGGGGTCTTGCACGACGCCACCTCTTCTCGTCTCGCGCACTCGCGTCTCACGTCGATTCTCCCGGACCAACGCGCACGGGCGCTCGGTGATTCCGGGCGCGACCGATCAGGTGCTCAGGTCCGCGATCGCGCGCAGGACCCGCTTCGCGCTCACCGGGTATGCCGTGCCGAGCCCCTGCGCGAACACCCCCACCCGCAGTTCCTCGATCATCCACGCGACGTCGCGCACGTCGTCACCGGCGCGGGCGACGGGAGTGAGGGAGGCGAGCAGGTCGGCATACGCGCCCTCGACCCGGTCGACCTCGGCCATCAACCGCTGGTCCCGAACGGGATCCGCGGAGGCCTTGGTGAGCCGTTCGGCGAGCGCCCTCAGGTAGCGGGGCAGGTCGCGCAGGTGCGCGGTCCCGACTGCCGCGACGAACC
The DNA here is from genome assembly GCA_039812345.1 of Nostocoides sp. Taxonomy (GTDB): domain Bacteria; phylum Actinomycetota; class Actinomycetes; order Actinomycetales; family Dermatophilaceae; genus Nostocoides_A. The sequence continues at coordinate 42,815 of JBDIAJ010000006.1, forward strand.
CCGGGCCGACGAGCGAGCCGAGCTGCGCCCGCGCGTCGGCGACCGTGGACGCGAGGGCCGGCGCCGTCATCGCCTCCAGCTTCCGCTCGATCTCGCGGACCTGTTCCAGCACCGGCGCGACCTGCCCGACGATCGCGAGCACCCGTGCGGCCGAATGCGTTCGGACCGCCGCGAGGGCGCGTTCGAAGTCCGCCGCTGACCGGACCGCGCCGATCCCCTGCGTCCGGACGATGTCGTCGACGGCGGCAGCGAGTGCGTCGTCGAGGAGCGCCGGTACCGACCCGTGCGGGTTGCGGCCGAGGGCGATCTTGTCCGCATTGGACAGGGCGGCGAGGACCCGTTTCCACGGCGGCGTGGTCCCGAGCAGGAGGAGGCGCCGCACCCCGAGCCGGTGCGCGGCCGCTGCCGCCGGCGCCGTCGGCAACACCCGCAGCGCGACGCTGGTCCCCTCGTCGACGAGCGCCGGAAACCCGACGACCTCGTGCCCGTCGGCCCGGGTCGTGTAGGTCGCCGGGATCTCCCCGACCGTCCACCCCGTCAGCCCGGAGCGTTCGATCGCCGCGCTGGCCCGCGACATCCGCCGCTGGACCTGCCCGCTGAGGCGCTGTTGGAGGGCGCCGAGGTCCTTGCCACTGCCGAGCACCCGCCCGCGTGCGTCGACGACCCGGAACGTCATCCGCAGATGCGATGGCACCTTGCCGAGGTCGATATCACTGGGCCGCACTGGGATTCGACCACGCCCCGACAGGACCCGGGCCACCTCGGCGACCAGCGGACCGGCCCCCGGGCGCACCCCCTCCAGGACGTATGCCGCGTGGTCCGGTGCCGGGACGAAGGTCGTGCGCAGCCCCTTGGGCAGGGCCCGGATCAGCGCGGTGACGAGGTCGGCGCGCAACCCGGGCACCTGCCAGTCGAACCCGGTGTCCTCGACCTGACCGAGCAAGGCGACCGGGATGACGACGCTGACCCCGTCGTCTGGCGATCCCGGGTCGAACTGATAGGCGAGGTCGAGCGCGAGGTCCCCCGCCCGCCACACACCCGGGAAGTCGTGGTCGCTGACCCCGGCCCCCTCGCCGCGGGTCAGGTCGGCCTCGGTCAGCGTCAGCAGGTCCGGGCGGCGGCGCTGCTCTCCGCGCCACCACCGGTCGAAATGTGCCGCCGAGACGATTCCCGGCGGGATGCGCTCCTCGAAGAAGGCCATCACCTGCGCGTCGTCGGCCACCAGCCCCCGTCGCCGAGACCGCTCCTCCAACTCCTCGATGCCCTCCCGCACGGCCCGATTGGCTGCCATGAAACGGTGCCGCGTCTCCCAGTCTCCCTCGACCAGCGCGTGCCGGATGAACAGTTCTCGCGACAGCTCGGGGTCGATCCGGCCGAACTGGACGCTCCGATCGGAGGCGAGCGGAACGCCATACAGCGTGACCCGCTCGGTCGCCACGACGCTGCCCTGCGAGCGCGACCACCGCGGCTCGGAGTAGCTCCGCTTGACGAGGTGACCACCCGCCTCCTCGGCCCACGCGGGGTCGATCCGGGCGGTGATCCGGGCCCACAGGCGGGTCGTCTCGACGAGTTCGGCGGCCATGACGAAGTCCGGTTGCCTGCGGAAGAGCGCCGATCCGGGCGAGATGGCGAACCGCGCCCCCCGGGCCCCGAGATAGTCGCGGGTGCGGTCGTCGCGAAGTCCGAGGTGGGACAACAGCCCGGCGAGTATGCCGCGGTGCACGGTGTCGAGATCCGGCTCGCCCCCCCGCGGGCTCGTCGCGCGCGAGGCGTCGATGTGGACGTCCTTGAGCGCGCGCCGCAGTTGTGCGTGGAGGTCCTGCCATTCGCGCACGCGCAGGTAGTGAAGGAACTCGCGCTGGCACATGCGCCGGAAGGCGCTGCTGCTGGAGTCGCGCTGCAGCGCCTCGAGGTGGTCCCAGAGCTTCAGGTAGGCCCCGAAGTCCGACCCGGGGACGGTGAATCGCGCGTGTTGCTGATCGGCCTGGGCCTGCTTCTCCAGCGGCCGTTCGCGCGGATCCTGGATCGACAGAGCGGCGACGATCACGAGGACCTCCCGGGTGCAGCCGAGGCGGTCCGCCTCGACGAGCATCCGGCCCAGGCGGGGGTCGACGGGCAGACGCGCGAGGGTCCGCCCGATCCGCGTGAGCCGTTGCCGACGCCCGCGCGGGGTGTCCTCGTCCTCGACGGCGTTCAACTCGTGCAGGAGCCGGACCCCGTCGGCGATCTGCCGCGGGTCGGGCGGGTCGACGAACGGGAACCGCTCGATCGCCCCGAGCCGCAGGCTGATCATCTGGAGGATGACCGCGGCGAGCGAGGTGCGCAGGATCTCCGGCTCGGTGAAGGCGGGCCGGGAGTCGTGGTCCTCCTCGGCATACAGCCGGATGCAGATGCCGTCGGCGAGCCGGCCGCAGCGGCCGGCGCGCTGGCGGGCGCTGGCCTGGCTGATCGGCTCGATCGGCAGCCGCTGGACCTTGAGGCGCTGGGAGTAGCGGGAGATCCGCGCGGTGCCGGTGTCGACGACATACCGGATGCCGGGGACGGTCAGGGAGGTCTCGGCGATATTGGTCGCCAGGACGATCCGCCGTCCGCCGTGGCGGGCGAAGACCCGGTGCTGCTCGGCCGCTGACAGCCGCGCGAACAGCGGGACGATCTCGGTCTGCGGCAAGCTCATTCCCGCCAGCGCGTCGGCCGCGTCGCGGATCTCCCGCTCCCCCGAGAGGAAGACGAGGACGTCGTGTCCGCCGGCCTCGTGCGCCGTCGACTCGGTCCACAGTTCCTCGACGGCCTCGCAGATCCCGGTGATCTGGTCGCGATCCTGCCCGTCCTCGCTCGCCAGTGGGCGGTAGCGGATCTCCACCGGGTACATCCGGCCGGACACCTCGACGATCGGCGCCGGCCGACCGTGGGCGGAGAAGTGCTCGGCGAACCGCTGCGGGTCGATCGTCGCCGACGTGATGATGACCTTGAGGTCCGGACGGCGTGGGAGGAGCCGCCTGAGGTAGCCGAGGATGAAGTCGATGTTGAGGCTGCGCTCGTGGGCCTCGTCGATGATGAGGGTGTCGTAGGCCCGCAGGTCCCGGTCCCGCTGCATCTCGTTGAGGAGGATGCCGTCGGTCATCACCTTGACCGCGGTCTGCGGGCCGGAGGTGTCGGTGAATCGGACCTGGTAGCCGACGAGGCCGCCCAGCGGAACGTCGAGTTCCTCGCTGATCCGCTCGGCGACGGAGCGGGCGGCGATCCGCCGGGGCTGGGTCAGCCCGATCCGCCTGTCCTGTCCGCGACCGAGTTCCAGGCACATCTTGGGGATCTGCGTCGTCTTGCCGGACCCGGTCTCGCCCGCGATGACGACGACCTGGTGATCCCGGATGGCGGCGAGGATGTCCTCGCGCCGCTCGACGACCGGAAGCGCCTCGGGATAGTTGAGCGGGGGTATGCCGCGCCACAGCTCGGGAGCGGGCGGCGCGGACACGCCCGCCAGGATACGAGCCGGTCCGAGCGGATGAGGAGACGAACGAATCAGACACAGGTCGTATGCCGACTGGCCAGGGGTCGGTGTGCGCTCGGTTCGGCGGCGTGGCAGGGTGATCCTCGGTGGCGGGGGCGGTCCCCGCCACGACAAGTCAGGGGAAAGACATGCAGCGCAGAACCATCGCCGGCGCCCTCACCGCGCTCGTCGCCGCGGCGGCGACCGTCGGCGGCTCGTCGCCCGCCCAGGCAACGGACGACGACGCCCGGATCCCGGCGAAGTATCTCAACCAGAAGCTCGACTGGGTCGACTGCTCCGACGGGGGCGGTGTGTGGTGCGCCCTGATGAAGGCGCCGATGGACTGGAACAACGCGCAGACCAGCCCGAGCATCAACATCGCGATCAGCAAGTCCCTGCCGACGGGCAGCCGCGCGACCCGCCTAATCATGGGCAACCCCGGCGGCCCCGGAGCCCCGGGCCTGATCATGGCCCCGCTGCTCGCCGCTCAGCCGGGCGCGCGGGACGACCTGGCGGTCGGCTTCGACGTGCGCGGCACCGGCGCCTCGACCAACCTCAGCTGCGCCGGGGCGCCGACCTACACCTGGGACGCCCGGGACATGCGCCAGTCGACCTACGACAAGGTCGCGGCCGTGGCGAAGGCCCAGCAGGCCTGGTGCCGCAAGGGTTCCGGCGCCCTGCTCGACTACGTGACGACCGACCAGACGGTCAAGGACATGAACCTGATCCGCGCGGTCCTGCGCTACCCGGTCACCGACTACGTCGGCTACTCCGGGGGGACCTGGCTCGGCGCCTACTACCAGAAGTACTTCCCGACCCACGTGGGCCGGTTCGTCCTCGACTCGAACGCCGACTTCACCAAGCCGTGGAATGTCACTTTCGGGGCTCAGGCACAGTCCTTCCAGCGGCGGCTCGAGAAGGACTTCGAGCCGTGGGCGGCGACCTACGACTCCTACTTCCACCTCGGCACCACGGCCACCGCGGTCGACACCTTCATCGCGACGCTGCGTCGCGACCTGGTCCGCAAACCGCTCGTCATCACCAGCGAGGGAGTCACGCTGACCATCGACGGGAATGTCTTCGACAACGCGATCATCGGCACGCTCTACTCCAAGACGACGTTCCCCCTCCTCGCCGCCTTCATCCAGGCGGTCCGCACCGAGTGGGACGCCGCCCGGTCCGGCGGCCGGGCGAGCCTGCCTCCTGACCTGGCCGCGCTGGTCAGCCGGGCCAGCCGCAGCGACGGCGCCAACCGGCCGCTCTCCGCGGACGCCTACCCGTCGACCTTCATGGCGATCACCTGCAACGACTGGTCGTGGCCGGGCCGGCAGCCCTTCGCCGACGCCCGCACCCGGCAGCTCGCCTCGGCATACCCACTCGTGGGGTCGACGTTCAACCGGGACGCCTGCTTCTACTGGAACCGCCCGCCGGTGACCCTCGAGGTCCCCGACGCCGCCGGCATCGGCACGACGCTCATGGTCCAGTCCGAGCACGATCCGGCGACCAACGCGAGCCTCGCCCTGGACGCGCACGCCCACTACCCCGGGTCGATCCTCATCTATGTCAAGAAGGAGGGCGACCACGGGATCTACGCCAGCGGCAACAAGTGCGTCGACAGCAAGGTCAACCGCTTCCTCGCCACCGGTGTCGCGCCCGACGGCGACAAGATCTGCTTCGGCCTGCCGTTGCCCACTCCCCGGCAGCGCAGCGAGACGGTCTCGATCCAGGACCAGATCGAGTCCTGGAGCGCACGGATCCACTTCTGACGTATGCCGAGAAGCGCCCCGTGGCGGACCAGGTCCACCGCGGGGCGTCCGGGCTTCCCGGTCACCGGGCGGCGGCGAAGCCCTGTTCCAGGTCGGCCAGGATGTCGTCGATGTGCTCGATCCCGACGGCGAGCCGGATCAGGCCGGGGGTGACGCCCGCGGCCAGCCGATCCTCGTCGCCGCCCTGGCTGTGCGTCGTTGTCGCCGGGTGGATGGCCAGGGAGCGGACGTCGCCGATGTTGGCGACATGGCTGTGCAGGGTCAGCGCCTCGACGAACTTCTGACCGGCCTCCTTGCCGCCGAAGATCTCGAACGCCAGGACCGCCCCGGCCCCCTTCGGCGCGTACTTCTCGGCCCGGGCCTTCCCCGGGTCACCGTCGAGGGAGGCCCACCGCACCGACTCGACCTGCGGATGCCCCGCGAGGAAGTCGGCGACCGCGCGCGCGTTGGCCAGGTGCCGATCCATCCGCAGGCTCAGGGTCTCGATGCCCTGCGCGATGAGGAAGGCGTTGAACGGCGAGATCGCCGAGCCGAGGTCGCGCAACAGTTGGACCCGCGCCTTGAGGATGTAGGCGAGGTTGGCACCGAACGCCGATCCGACCCCGAGGTCGGGGCCGTAGCGCAGCCCGTGGTAGCTCTCGTCCGGCGTGTTGTAGTTGGGGTACTTCCCGGGGTCGCGGGCGAAGTCGAAACTCCCCCCGTCGACGATCACCCCAGCGATCGAGGTCCCATGCCCGCCGAGGTACTTCGTGGCCGAGTGCAGGACGACGTCGGCGCCCCACTCGAGCGGCCGGATGACATAGGGCGTCGCGATGGTGTTGTCGACGACGAGCGGCACGCCGAGCTCGTGGGCGACCCCGGCCACCCCCTCGATGTCGAGGACGTCCGCCTTGGGATTGGCGATCGTCTCGCCGAAGAGGGCCTTGGTGTTCTCCTTCGCCGCCGCCCGCCAGGCGCCGAGGTCGGCCTGCTCCTCGACGAAGGTGACCTCGATGCCCATCTTGGCGAAGGTGTGTCGCAGGAGGTTGAACGTCCCGCCATACAGAGCCGCGCTGGCGACGATGTGATCGCCGGCCTCGGCGATGTTGAGCAGCCCGAGCGTTGTCGCCGACTGTCCCGAGGAGACCATGAGCGCGCCCACGCCGCCCTCGAGCGAGGCGAGCCGCTGCTCGACGACGTCCTGCGTCGGGTTCATGATCCGCGTGTAGATGTTGCCGAACTCCTTGAGCGCGAACAGATTCGCCGCGTGCTCGGTGTCCTTGAAGACATAGGACGTCGTTTGATAGATCGGCAGGGCCCGCGCTCCGGTCGTCGGGTCGGCCTGTTGGCCGGCGTGGATCTGCCGGGTCTCGAACTTCCAGTCCGCGCTCACTCGCGTCCTCCTTCGTGCGTATGCCGTGTGCTCACCCTGCCC